>JAJYBZ010000010.1:0-20320 GCA_021778755.1 bacterium
TGTTTAGTTATTGGTGGTACAACAACTAGTCTACAAGACCTGAACAGAGATGTTTTTTAGATGGAAGTTGCAGGAGTGGCTACCGCCACTCACACTACGTGTTGCGATTTGGATTAGAGTCTAGGGATTAGTATTAACCAAACCCGTACCAGAGCGTGACGCTGTTTTTGCGGTTGGTTGGTTCGACTCGGATAGTGGACTAGATACGCTTCTAAAAATGGGCAATGCACCGCACGAAATTACTGATACTAGTATCGAGAAGGAGTTGGCAACTCTCCGGGCATTTTTGAGTCTTGAAGAAAGGGGAGTCCAGAAAACATGGATGATACGTTATAGTGAAAAGACGATTGGAGTGGCATGGATTGATCTTATCGAAAATCATGGTGTCGAGGCACCCAGTATTCACCTAATGATCGGTGATCCGTCTTTTCGCGGTATAGGTATTGGTAGGTCGGTAATGAATGCAATGATTGATTATCTGCAAAAGAGCGGTCGTAAGTTTATATTTTCACGGCATCTTGTAAGTAATGATGTAGTTACTAGACTAAATCGATCAATTGGTTTTATCGCAGATGGTGAATCGTATATTGACAAGAACGGGCTCGAGTGGCAGAGCATTAAGTTGTCTTTAAAAACGCAGTTTTCCTGAAACGCATCCGCAAGCCCAGCCAAGAAAAACGACCGGTATCTGCTCGTCTTTTTTCTTGGTATTATAGAATATTTCATGACTTTAGAAGGTCGGTCCTTCTTACCCAGGGGCACTCCCTGGATTAATAATCGGTCGCAGTACCTGCTTTTCCCGTCCCGATCGGTATTTTTTGGTCGGGAAAGGGAGTTTCTTGATTAGAGGTTTATGTAGGCTCATGTTGGTAAAATGTTTGCTATACTTACAACGAAATGAATACTTATTATAACCACCGAGCCGAACCGTACTTTACGTTTCTAAAGAATGGTCAAAAAACAATCGAGGGGCGCATCGCTAAGGGAAAATATAGTCATATCGCGGCTGGAGATACGATCGTTGTTTCTACTATCGACGAGACCGATAGCGTCAAGGTCATTGTGCGGCGGGTTACACTGTACCCTACGATTGCTGCAATGCTGCGCGTCGAGGATTTGAAGAAAGTCCTGCCTGATGCTGAGTCCGAGCAACAAGGGATTGCAATTTACCGACAGTTTTATTCGGAGACGCAGGAGGCTGAATTCGGTGTTGTGGCGATTGAAGTGGAAGTGGTGTAGAGAGCATGGCGCGACGACTATTCCCTTTTATGTAGCTGCTGTTTTGCAAGGTATACCTTTTATCCAGGGTCACTTTTCAGATAAAAGCCAATTTATTAAATCAATGGACGAACTTGAATCTCGTATTGAAGCAGAGTTGGCAGTATAGTATTTTGAGAAGTGAATTACGCACTGAAAGTTTTCGAGCCATGTAGCCTGCTATAATCACATTATGAAAATATTTATTATATGTAGCAAGGCGTTCTATGATCAAATAGCGCCAATCAGGCAGGCTCTTGAAGAGGCTGGTCATACAATCGAGTTACCAAATTGCTTTGATGATCCAGATACCGAAGCACGCTATCGCGAAATGGGGGACAAAGAACATGCCGAATGGAAGGCGAGTATGATTCAGCATAGTGAGGATGTGATTAAACAAACCGACGCAGTGCTGGTCCTAAATTTTGACAAGAACGGTCAAGCTAATTACATAGGCGGCGCGACATTTCTAGAGATGTATGATGCGTTCAGGTTAAAGAAAACAATTTATATGTACAATGATATACCCGACGGAATGCTGAAAGACGAAATCGAAGGGTTTGGGCCGATCATTCTGCATCAGAACCTTGACCTGATTATTTAGAGCCAGACAGTGCTCGACATAATATCCAGCTACTATGCCGCGGATGTATCTAGTAACGAACGCGGCTTGAACAATGGCGCTATGTAATCAAATCCATAAAGGTGAGACCGATTTGTGTCTCGCTATATTATTTAAAGCTTGTCTATAGAGTTAAGCTGTACTATATTGATTTTATGACTGAAGTTATATTCAGAAATTACTCACATCCGGGACAAGAAGGTGGCGTCAAGGGTTGGGTTAGTGAGGTCGAAAGCTCGTCGGGCGGCACTGTTGCTCGCGTGGCTCTTTCGAGTGGTATGCTACACGCAGAGTTAGCCGAAAAGGCAACAGGATATAGCAACCTGAATATTCCGCTTCCTATGATACCAGAATTGCCAGATGTGGACGGATTAGTTCTAGTTTCTTATGCCGGTAATGGACCCGGGGGGCCGGTTGAAATTATCCAAAGATTCTTATCGCTAGACAAGGAATTACACATCAAGAGTCCCGAGGTGTATAGACGCATAACGGCTGGGTTGGTGGCTGCGACCCTTGCGGCCTGTGAGGTTGATGCACCACGCTACGGCACGCTCAATGTCGATGATGATATAGTCAAGGTCTTTTCTAGCAGATGGGTAGAGCTCTGATTAAGAGTTTATTTGTTCAGGCTTATGGCGCCCAAGATTAGTTCTTGAAACGCACGATCATTCAACTGGTCGCCTGCGCGTATATCGATAGCTCGCCGGGTGTTGCCCGCCAGGCTAGAGTTGAATAATCCCGTTGGATCAGGTAATAAAGCGCCTTTTGCAAAGGTTACTTTTACGATGTCTTTGTAGGTTTCGCCGGTGCAGATCATTCCGTTATGATACCAAACCGGCACACCTCGCCACTTCCATTCCTCGACTATGTCTGGGTCGACCTGTTTAATTAAATCGCGAATGTAGGCAAGCATCTGACCGCGCCAGTCGTTTAGTGTGTGAATCTTGTCATCAATAAGTTGGGCGGGTGACTTATTGCTGTCTTTGTTGACGTCGTTTGGCATATTTATTCCTTTTTATAATATGGCAATACTTTAATTATACGCTGAATTATTTGAGCGGGTTGTTGCCTGAGTTTAATAGCAGGCGGCCGATTATCTTATAAGTTGCTATAACTAAACAGGTACAATCAATGCGATAAGGCTGATGATATATAATATCGCTGATTTGAATTGGCGAGACGCTCATCCGCCGGACTACCAGATCGGGAGCCTACAACCATGACTGAATACCTAGATGATATCAACAAGGTGCTGTCCAGCCTGGTTGCGGCGCGGACTGGCATTAACACCTGTAATGTGCTAAGATAAAGCGAATCACTAAAGATTGGATTAAATAATATGGCCAAACACAAAAGATGGCACAGTGCAGACATTAAGCGACTTTTGAAGAAAAAGCTCAAAGCGCAGAAATAATAAATAACCGAGTAATTACTCGGTTATTTATTTGACAAATGGTTGAAGCGCAATCTCTAATATACGGGAGCCGAAGCGCCTGAGTCTGTGATTAGCCTTGTATTCGGTGCGTTCAAATTGACGCAGCTCACGTCTGGTATGTATTAATTCTTGTGATCCTGGCAGATTGTCGTTGGCTAGCGGCATGAGTGGGGTAACGTCGTATACCGATTTGGCTTGCCGCGACGCGGTGTTGACTCTTGACATTCTATACTGAGCACCTAGTGTCAAACCGTTATCAAAAGACTTATCGTCAGGCGTAAAGGTTTCTTTGACCGATACACTAGCAATCCGAAACTCGCCGCCACGTGTTGTGACGTATTGGGTAGATTGATCGGTGATGGGATAACTAATGGTTTCAGTCATTATCTTAATAATAATACCACTTTATACGTATTTAGTCAAGTTATATATACATTAACAGATAAGTAGTAAAATATTTATATAAGCAAGGAGTGTCGGTGATGGACGATAAGATACGAGTTGAACGAAAGCGTAAGTTCCACGGCGGTGGGTCGGCTAGCGGTGGCGGCGAAGTGGTATATGGTCTAGGCATTGTGGGCGCGGCAATTTATTTCATACAGCATTCGTTGAGCTTTTGGGGAGTAGTCATTGGGCTAATGAAGGCTATTGTCTGGCCGGCTTTTGTGGTTTATGAACTACTAAGAAGCTTTTTCGGTTAAATCACGGACCCTAAAAGCCACGGAGGTGCCGGGCTCCGTGGCTGAGGTGATCTACTGGTGAGCAATAGTGTGTCGCGACATTGTACCAGCGTCATGTAACATACTGTGTCTAGTATGACTACCAACGGCAGCTAACCAGACGATACCAGATATGATAGCGACGCTATAGAACGCGGCCGAACTGGCGACGAACAGACCAATTACGGCGATAACACCCGCAATTGCGCCAAGACTCATCGTGCCGATATTAAACCAGCTGCGATTGGCGGTATCGAAGCCGTTCACGGCTACCATGGTCAGGCCAATAACAGCTAGGACGGCAACTGCGCTGCGCCAGCTATCCAAGATTACCCACGCATAATCATTAACCTTTGCGTAAACGACGGCTCCTCCTAGGATAAATAGAGCGGCCGTTACGATATCTCGCCAAGAAAGTTTCATAATACTTTTCCTCCTTTAAATTTCCTTGATAATGGATTTGACTTTATCTGATTACTGATCTGGCGCCAGCGTCTGGCTTGTAGCCGCCTGGCGCGTTGCATCCAGTCGTCTTTATTGTCGAAGTCAAACTCGTCGAACTTCAAGTCGGTTAGTCGGACCGGACTTGTAACAATGTGTAGTCGGTTCATTTTAACCTCCAGATTATGATAAGTTATTTATGGTTGGTTTTTATTTCAACTCCCTTCCGCATGACTTTCCTCCCATTTAGATACTGTTTAGTATTAGCTAATCTTTTGGGTAATTCTATGAATTGAATCACATATCAGTGGCGACTCGACATAACCGACAACAAAGCTTATATTAAGGTTAGAGGATTTGTAATATGGATATCAAAAACCAGCGCAAATTGAACTTATTCTTCGCACAATATCCCATCAAGCAGTTTGATAAGGGTGAGGTGATCATTCGGGCTGGTGACGAGCCGCCCGGTGCCGTCTATGTCGTGAGCGGCCAAGTGATTCAGTATGATATTACCGATCAGGGAGTCGAGATGACGGTTGACGTCTTTCGGCCTAATGCGGTACTGCCGCTGGAGTGGCTGATTAATACTAGGCCAAATCAATATTTCTACGAAGCATTTCGGGCGACCGATATTAGAGTGGCGCCGGTCGATGCATTTATGCAGTTCTTGGACGCCAATCCGGGCCTTGTGCGTAGTTTACTGAGTCGGTCACTCTGTGCAATGGGGGTGATGCAGCGGCGGATGGCACATTTGATGAGTGGCGTTAGTATTAATCGTGTTATGTTCGAACTGATTGTCCAATGCAAGCGCTTTGGTATTGCTAAGCCGAGTGGTGAATGTGAGTTGGATCTGCACGAGGATGAGCTGGCGCGTCGGGCGGGATTAACGCGCGAGACCGTCAATCGTGAGCTCGGCAAGCTCAAAGACGAACATCTAGTGACTGTTAATCATAAGTATATGATAGTCAATAATTTAGAAGGGCTAGAAGAGAAGCTGAACTCACACTTATAAATCAATGTGAGATGAATCACTTGCGGGTCGGTAAATTGATAGTAGAATTTATAATAAAGGAGGATGATTATAGTAACTAGTAGAGCACTGAACCGTCTACCGAAACATGGTAAAATCTTTGGAGTGTGCGCTGGATTAGCGGAATACTTCGATTTGGACGTGACATTACTGCGAATTATTTTCGTCGTATTAACTTTTGTCAGCGGCGGAGCCTTTTTCTTGCTATATCTTGCTATGGCGATTGTTATGCCGTCATCCAATGAAAGCCATGCTTTTAAGTCGGCCAAGGCAACGACTGGCAGTAAGGTGTACGAATTTAGCGAAGAATTAAGAAATAATGATGGTATGCATAATTTACGTAATTACCTGGGGATTGGCCTGTTGATTCTGGGCGTCTGGCTGCTGCTGGGACAATTTTTCCCGGCGTGGCTGGCGTTTAGATGGGACTTTGCTTGGCCGGTTATCCTAATAGTGATCGGCATTGTGATTATCACGAAAAGGAGGTAAATCACTATGGTTAAGCAAGATGAGCCAACAGACGCTTCAGAAACAGAATCATCCACTAAGGCGCGGCCCTCAACCGTTCAACCAGCCCAATCACAACCAGCTTACGGCTGGAATCTGGGTCGGGTGTTCTGGGGGCTATTACTAGTCATTGTTGGCGGATTAATCCTGGCTAGTAACTTTGGCTGGCTCAGTGTTAATTGGGACAATCTGTGGCGGCTATGGCCATTGATGATTGTCGCCGCTGGGCTATCAGTCCTGTCGATTCGCAACCGCGTCTGGCGTATCTTGACGCTCCTGCTGGTGCTATTGTCGCTCGCGGCAGTTGTGTTCGTCACAACTGGACCGTTTGCGGTTAGCCAGAACGCTCGGTCGTATACTGCGACAGCTCAAAAACTTGCCAATATCACTAGCGCCGACATTAATTTACAGGCTGGCATGAGCCATATTGATATTACCTCGGCTGATCAAGATGCTGTTGCGGTGGCGCGCCTGGATAGTAACACTGCGTCAAGCCTCAGTGAGCAATCAAGCCGCAGTGGTAATACGCAAACAACTAATTTAACCACGGACGTCGGCGACCATTGGTGGTTGGGCTATATGAATAGTAATTTCAGCCTGACTTTAACGCGTAGTTTGCCACTGACGCTTAACCTGGATGTCGGCCCATCAGAGACAACGGCTGACTTGTCGCAGGCTATGGTCCAGTCTCTCAAGGTTAAATCCGGTGCGACTAAATTGAATGTGACATTAGGCAATAGAGTGGATTTAACCAATGTCGATATTGAATCTGGCGCCAGCGCGGTCGTGCTGCGCGCGCCATCGAGTAGTGGTATTAGGGTTAAATTAGATGGCGGCATGCTATCGAGCGCTATGGCGGATCTACAGAATCATAATGGCACCTATGAGTCGACTAGTTATGCCTCGGCGGCCAAGAAGATTGACGTGACTGCTCATCTGGGTATGGCGTCGTTTACTGTCGAACGCTATTAATCAGGTTGTTTGGTCTGGAAAGTGACCCAGATTACACGCTTTTGGAGATATTCTGTCATAATAATTAACATATGAATATTTGGCAAACATCACAGAAACGACTCGGAATTGCATTAGCTATCTTGTCGATTATTGGTCTAATAGCATCATTTGTCCTGACCTACGACACAATCGAGACGATCAAGAACCCGGGCTTTAACCCAACCTGCAATATTAGCCCTATTATTAGCTGTGGCCATGCGATCGCTTCTAGCCAATCTGAGTTATTTGGTATACCTAACCCGGTTTATGGCATTATGGCCTTTATGGCGCTGCTGACTTTTGCGGTTACGATTCTGGCAGGGGCGAAATATCACAAGTGGATATGGCTGGTTGCCGAGGCGGTGGCCCTGGCTGGTGTATTGTTCGCGCACTATTTGTTCTTTGTTAGTATGGTGGTACTGGGGTCAATTTGCCCTTGGTGCTCATTAGTCTGGGTGGTCACGATAGCAGTATTTTGGTATTTGACGACTTACTTAACCGCTAAAGGCACGTTGTCATGGCAACGACCATCACACAAGATAGCTGAGTTGTGGAAGATTTATGCCGTGCCGTCACTGATCATCTGGTATGTGATATTAATCGTGATTGTATTCTTGCGTTTCCGTGATTATTGGCTTTCGTTGCTATGATTCGCCGAGCGATATGGGCAATAGTTAGAGCTGTCTATATTCATATCCTAAAGCCAATTATGTTCTTGGCGGCACCAGACGGTGTTCATGCTAGGATGATTAATGTGTTTAACTTTGTCGGCAGCATGTCGTGGTGTCGATGGCTGATTCGGTTGGTTTTTATGAAACCGGTTGCCGGCAGTCTGCGGCAAACGTATCATGGTATCAATTTTGATATGCCAGTCGGCTTGTCGGCTGGTTTAGACAAAAATGGTGAAATTATGCCCGTTATCGCATCGCTAGGCTTTGGCTTTGGCACAGTTGGTTCAGTAACAGCTCGCCCGTGCGCTGGTAATCCTAAGCCGTGGTTCTATAGATTACCAAAGTCGCAGTCACTAGTGGTTAACGCGGGACTTGCTAATCAAGGCTCGACAACTGTTATTAAGCGCATTCGCGGGTACGAACCGGCGATGACTGAACGGTTTCCGGTTATTCTGTCAGTTGCCAAGACTAATAGTCGGCAGGTTGTTAGCGTGCAGGCAGGTATTGACGATTACGTTACTACCGTCAAGCGTGCCACCAGTGAGCCGAATATTAAGTTGATTGAATTAAATATTTCGTGCCCGAATACCTATGGCGGTGAGCCATTTACTAATTCCCGTGATCTTGATCAATTACTGACAGCCATAGATGCGACGAAGATTGATAAACCGGTCTTTGTGAAAATGCCGAGTGATTTAATTTGGACACAATTTAGGCGCCTGCTGGACGTGATCGTGCAGCATCAAATTGCCGGTGTAACGATCGCGAATTTAGCCAAGGATCGTCGCCAGGTGGACCTACAAGATGATTTACCAGATACGGTACTTGGCAATCTGAGCGGCCGACCAACACGCGATATTAGTAATGAATTAATTCGTCGTACCTACCGGCAATATGGTAATCAGCTGACGATAATTGGGGTTGGTGGCATATTTACAGCCGAGGACGCTTATCTCAAGATTAAACTTGGCGCTAGTCTAGTCGAACTCATTACGGGTATGATTTTTCGCGGTCCTCAACTAGCGGCCGAAATTAACGATGATCTAACCAGCCTACTAAAACGTGACGGTTACCAACATATTAGTCAGGCGATTGGTGTTGAAGCGGAGGCTGTTAGATAAGGCAGAATTGTAAATTAACACAAATTATCGATAATTAGCTGTATAATAAAGTTGTAATGCAGTCAAAAGTTAGAGAGTTTTTTGAACAATTCCCATTAGAAGAATATCATAGGGGCGATATTATAATCTTTGCTCATATGAACCTCGGGGTAGTTTATTACATCGAGTCCGGCACGGTGATAGAGTACGATATTGCGGCCAAAGGAACTCGGACGATTCTCAATACCTTTAAGGCTACGGCTTTTTTCCCAATGTCTAACGCCGTGAACGATGTCGATACGCCATATTTCTTTGAGGCTGAAGGTGCCGTCAAGCTACGCAAGGCGCCATCTGACCAGGTGATCCAATTCGTTAAACAGCATCCAGATGTTTTATATGATTTATTGCAGCGGACTTACCGCGGTGCAGATGGGTTGTTGGCACGGCTATCTGAGACAATGCATGGTGATGCCGAAAGTCGTATCTTGCAGGAACTCGATATTATCAGGCAACGATTTGGCTATGAATCAGTCGAAACAGGCGATTTACTTATGCGTAAAGTCTCGGAGATTGAGTTGGCGGAACGAACCGGTCTAGCACGCGAGACTATCAGTCGTACGATACAAAAGCTAAAGACCAAACGCGGCCTCAAGATTCAAAAAGGCCACTTCATCATCTCACGATAATTCGATCAGTTTGTGTTTAAAATATCGCTGACGTAGTATTATGATAGATAGTATGACGTATGAATTAATTGTGCGAGTTATTGCCGACGGTGCCGTGATACCGGTAGTTTTGATTGGTGCTTATGTGTTGGTCTATAAAATACCCAAGGGTCAGCGTTTCGAAGCGTACGGTCGCATTCTTATGGCCGGCCTAACCGCCTATCTGGTTGCCAAACTAATTGCCTCGATTTATCAACCGTCGAGCGAGCGGCCATTTGAGCTACTGGGCCAACAGGCGGGGGCCCTGTTCTTGCAAAATGCCGGTTTCCCATCTGATCATACACTGTTTACGACAGCCATTACATGTGCCGTCTGGTTTGAGACTCGCAATAAGGTGGTCAGCTTAATTCTAGCGGGCCTTGTTGTATTGATCTGTGTTGGACGCGTGTTGGCCTTGGTCCATACGCCTATGGATGTCACCTTTGGAGTTGTCTTTGGGCTAGTAGGTGCGCTGTGGTACCTGGATGGTCGTCACTCAAAGTCTAGATCTACGGCATCTTTGCAAATATAACAAAAACCGTATATACTATTGTTTATTAGAGTATAACAGGGAGATGTTATGGTACAGGTAATTTTGGACGACAATCAGCCGCGTTCCGTCAGCTCGTCTTATTCGTGGTGGATGCTTGCCTTGATTGGTGCTGTTGTCGGAGTCTTGTACTGGTTGCTGACACTGGCGGTCGGTCATTTTATTATCGATCCGCTGTTTTGCGGTAGTTCGTCGAGCGCTGTGACATGTGCGAATTCAGTCGGGGTAGCCGGTAATGTCGCTGGTGTGCTAGTAGCCACGATCGGCCTAGGTATCATGGTGCGATTACGGGTCTTGAGGCCGCTGATTATTGCCGTATCGACAGCGATTATCCTATGGGGCTTATCGGGTTGGACTGAAGGGCTCGGCTGGGCTGAAATTGTTGCCTGGAGCACTGTCTTGTATGCGTTGTCATATGTTTTATTCTCGTGGATTAGCCGCTACGCCAGGTCGGTCCCGGTCTTGATGGCGGCACTCGCCATTGTCGTAATTGCTCGCATTGTGCTTGCGCTTTAGGTGTTATACTAGGGTTTATGAATGAGGTAATTTTATTTGTTATTTTAGCGGTGGTGATTGCCGGTTTTGTGATTGTATTATATATAACTAATCAACAAATGCGCGACCTTAAGGCCGGCAGCGCTGTCGAACTACTCAAATCCGATGTTACTGAGTTGTCGCGGGGCATCAATAACTTACAGCAAGCTATGGGTGACAAATTAGAGCGCAATAACACAACGATGCAGACTTCTATGCAAAAACAACTTAGCGAGAGTGCTAAATTAGTGGCTGATGTGACGCAGCGGTTAGCTAAACTAGATGAAACTAACCGTCGGGTTGTGGATGTTGCCGATGAGCTGAAGACATTACAGAACGTCCTGCAGAATCCGAAACAACGTGGTGTGTTCGGTGAATATTATCTGGAATCGGTTCTGGATAACATCTTGCCGTCCAAGAATTATCAGATGCAATATCGCTTCAAGGACGGTGAAACGGTTGACGCGGTGGTCTTTTTGGACAAAGGTCAGATCCTGCCCATTGATAGTAAGTTTAGTCTCGAAAACTATAACCGCATGGTGAGTGAGAGCGCCAAGCCGGAGCGCGAGAAGCTACTGGCCAAAGTTAGAACAGACCTCAAGAATAGAATCGATGAAACCAGCAAATATATTCGGCCCAGCGAGAATACGATGGACTTTGCATTTATGTTTATTCCCAGCGAATCGCTGTACTATGATCTATTAATCGGGGATGTTGGTACCGGGTCGAGCGCGCGTGATTTGATAGAATACGCGTTTCGTGACAAGAAGGTGATTATCGTTAGCCCAACGAGCTTCATGGCGTATCTGCAAACGGTTCTACAGGGCCTAAGAAGCCTGCAAATCGAAGAGCAGGCCAAAGATATTCAAATCCGGGTTGGTCAGTTAGGCAAGCATATCGGTAGCTTCGACGGTTATATGCAGAAGCTTGGTCATGCTCTAGGTACAACCGTGAACCATTATAATGCGGCCCACAAAGAGCTCGGCAAGGTCGATAAGGATGTTATCAAGATAGCCGGCAATGATCCATCGGTTGAGCCATTATTGATTGATAAGCCCCGTGCAGACGAAGAATAGCGGGCAGGTTATGACACTTATAAAAACACCCCGCGCTTGCGGGGTGTTTTAGATTGAGTGGATTAACTATTTAGTTATTGCCACCATCGCTTTCAACTTGCAAAAGGTCTTGTAGGAAGAAACCAACAACACCACCAATAACAGGCGCGAGTACATAAACGGCTAGTGGCCAAACTTGCCATTTCAAGGCGCTTAGAGACATCGCAACAGCTGGGTTCAAGATAGCGCTTCCGCTAACGTATGAAGCGGCCGAAGCAGCTAACAGTAGGGCAGTGAAGACACCAAGACCAACTGTTAAGGCGGCAGCAACACGATCCTTTTTCTCGCGCAAGGCACTGGCCATCGTAAAGCCAACCACGATTGTACCAACTAACTCAGCAAAGAAGACATACCATTCTTTACCGGCTGGCATAGTAGCCGCATGGAATAAGGCTGGGGCAGCTTGTCCGTAAGCTTGCGCGCTGGCGTCAACAGCAGGGGCGCCACCGATGAAGGCACTGAGCATACCTAGGGCGGCTAGAGCTCCAAGGAATTGTGCAATGACATATCCAAGAGCGCGTAGGCCGCTAATGCGACGAGTTACCCAAGCACCAATCGTGACGGCTGGGTTCAGGTGTGCACCCGACAGAGTACCAACTAGCAGAACAATACCGGCAATGGCAAACAATACAATGATTGGTTGACCTTGACCAGCGATAAATGCTACGGCAAGTAATAAGGTACCGATAAACTCAGCCACAAGCGTACCAATGAATGGTGCTTTCTTAAGAACTGAGCCTACTAGGTTTTTACTACCAGTAGCACGGACAGCTTTTACGGTTGATGTTTTTGTTGCAGTGACGGTCGGCTTGTTGGCAGACGTTTTTACTGACTTTGAAACAGCTTTTTTAGTAGCCATGTGTTTTCCTCCTTATGTGAAACATGGCTATAGTATACCACAACCGCGATAGGGCCAACATGGGTGTATACTAAGGTTATGGCATTATTTATACGACAGAGCGAAGATCGATCCAAGCTGCAGGAACGTTTAGCGGCTGAGTTACAAGAGCGCGCTCGGCAGCGTGATGTCGCCAAAGATTATCCTGACGGAGTCAAGGATTCGGCGTATATGAAGGGTACTAAACAGACTACCACCCTGGCCTGGGTGTGGGTGCTGATTACTGTGGTGGCGGTCGGTATTGTTGTATGGTTGACTATATTGAGCATGTCACTATAGAATATAACTAACCATAAGGGAGATAAATCTATGGACCCATATCAACAACCAGCAGCACCAGCACCATCAACCGACGAAGATCAACCGCCTCGTGAGCCGGAATCGACTGTTGAACCGACGTATCAAACTCCAGATACGAGCTATGCGCAACCCGTAGCTCCTATTGAGCCAACGGCACCTGTTGCGGTTGCTCAGACTCCAGAAATCACTAACCAACCAATAGCTGCACCGGTGGCTCCGATGGCGGCTCCGTCACTTGTTCAGCCTGATGTAGTTTCAACAACTCCTGTCGCAAGTGTTGCTCCTGTCAGTCCTGCTCAGCCAGTAAAGTCGCCGACAAAGTTATGGCTGTGGCTGACTTTGGGAGTGGTTGTTCTAGCGCTCGTGATTCTGGTCGTCGTTGTGTACGTCATTAAGTAGCTCTAGTAGTTACAAAGATATAAATTAGCAGTTAATTATAATATTGCGTTATATTAACTGGTTAGCTGACGTTTTGACGTATAATATATAACAGTTATGCAAAGTATTAATGATGTTAGCCAAGCTCTGCTGGCCCAGGTAGTTACCAGCGACACGCCACGCGATATATTAAAATCGTCCGAGATCAAGGATTTATACAACCAAATAGCCCAACTGGATCCATCGGAACGCGGTGCTTACGGTAAACAGGTCAATACACTCAAGCTTAATTTGATGTCGGCGATCGAGGTGCGCGAAGCCGAACTGGATAATGCCACGGTCACGCCAATCGACATCAGCGCACCGTGGGATGTCAATTCGCGGCCGTTAGGTTTGCTGCCAACAACTTACGGTAGTGAGCACCCTTTAATGAAAGAGCTGAGTGTCGTGATCGATATCTTTACCCGCATGGGATTTGCAGCCATTGAGTCTCGCCAGATCGACGACGATTTCCATATGTTCGGGGCCTTAAACTTCCCCGAGAATCATCCAGCGCGTGATGGTTATGATACTTTTCGTACCGAAGAAAACTTTATTCCACCGGCCCATACTAGTACGATGCAGCATCGTATATTAAAGGACGGTAAGGCCAGGCTTGAGGCTGGTGGTCAAATTGCGGCGGTTAGTTACGGACGTGTCTTTCGGAATGAGGACGTTGACGCCACGCATGAACATACTTTCTATCAGTGCGAGGGCGTGTTCGTGAGTGAGACAGCAACGCTCGGCGATATGCTAGGAACATTAAGGGCTTTTTTCGAATCGTATTATGGTCAAGCACTTAAGATCAAGACTCAGCCGGCGTATTTCCCGTTTGTTGAACCTGGCCTAGAATTTGCCATCGAGCGACCAGCGGCACTTGGCGGTAAGCCGGGTGAATGGTTAGAGATGCTGGGGTGCGGTATGATTCATCCGAATGTACTGTTGGCGGCTGGTATCGACCCGACGCAGTACCAAGGGTTTGCATGGGGCGGTGGGATTGAACGTTTAGTCATGTTAAAGTATGGCATCGAGGATTTACGCCATTTTGAGTCTGGAAAATTACAGTTTTTGAGGAAATTTGTATGAAAAACGACGCTCTAAAGATTTTTGAAAATACCAGAATCGGCACTTTGGCGACCATGAATCAAGATGGCTCGCCATGGTCAACACCGGTCTTGCTGTCATTGGATGGTGATGTGGTGTCATGGGTTTCGGGTGTTGACGCAATTCATAGCCAAAACCTAGCGCGCGATGGTCGGGTGTCGATTTCGGTTTATGATGCGACAGGCGAATCGTCGAGGGCGGTCTATATATCATCCATTGTTGCGATTGCTGGCGAAACATTTTACAGTAACGAATACCAAATGACGATGACTAAATACTTGGCCCAGCTCGGCGAGCTTGACGAGGGAAAGTCTGAATTAAATCGCTATTACTTTAAATTTGTCGAAGGAACCGCCGAATGATTATCTCTGTAAACTGGTTAAAAAAATTTACCGCTGTTGACTTACCGATTGATGAGCTGACTAAGCTAATTGGCGCCCGAATTGTTGAGATTGAGGAAGTGGTTGATTTAGGCGCAAAATACAAAGACGCCTTGATTGTGCGCGTGGTCGAATGTGGACCGCTTGAGGGGACTGACCATCTTAATGTAACGAAGATTGATGATAACGGTGTGCGGCCAGACGTGGAGCGCGATGAAAATGGTCTAGTCCAGGTTGTTTGCGGAGCGCCAAATGTTAAGGCTGGTATGCTAGCTGTTTGGTTGCCGCCGAACTCAGTTGTACCAGATAGCCTTGGCACTAGTGAGCCATTTGTCTTGACGGCCAAAAAATTACGCGGAGCGGTCAGTAATGGCATGCTAGCGAGTGCTCAAGAATTGGCATTATTCGAGGATCATACTGGCATTCTTGAAATTGATAATGACGCCGAGGTCGGCGCGTCATTTGCGGCCGTATATGAACTTGATGATTATTTGCTTGATATCGAAAACAAATCATTGACGCATCGCCCGGATGCCTTCGGTATTATTGGTTTTGCACGCGAAATCGCTGCCGTACAGGGTAAGTTGTTTGTCACGCCCGAATGGTTAGCGCAGCTTGATCCAACGTATGGCGATAAGGTTGGTGATATTGTGGTGCCAACGGTTGAAATTGATGACCCAGATTTGAGTGCTCGCTATCAGGCTGTCGTTTTAAGCGGCGCCGAAGTAGCGCGACAGTCACCGCTTGAAATTCAGACTTACTTGGCTCGAGTTGGCGTACGACCAATTAATGCGGTTGTTGACGTCACGAATTATTTGATGATGTTGACGGGCCAGCCGTTGCATGCCTTTGACTATGATAAGTTGGTGGCGGTCGGTGGCGGTAAGGTGGATATTCATATTCGTGTCGGCCGCGAGAACGAAAAACTCGAACTACTTGATGGCCGGACAATTGAACTAACCTCGAGCGATATTGTGATATCGGCTGGTAGTCAGGCGGTTGGTCTAGCTGGGGCGATGGGTGGCCTTAATACTGCAATTGATGAGCATACTAAAAATATCATTATTGAAAGTGCGACGTTCAATTTATATAAATTACGCGCCACGCAGATGCGGCACGGCATTTTTAGCGAGGCGATTACGCGCTTTACTAAAGGCCAGCCGCCAGAACTGACGGCTCCGGTCTTGGCTGAGGCGGTCAAGTTGATGAGCGAATGGTCTGGGGCTCAGCCGATTAGCGGCGTTGTCGAGGCCCAGGGTGAGAGTGACGATAATCGGTCGATATCACTCACAGCTAGTCGCGTTAATAGCATACTCGGCACGTCGCTTAGTTTGAGCGAAATTGAGAACGTATTGCGTTCTGTTGAGTTCGCTGTGGTCGAGGTTGATCATGTTACGCTCGCTGTGGCGGCGCCTTATTGGCGCGCCGATATCCATATTGTCGAGGACGTGATCGAAGAAATAGGTCGGCTGCGTGGTTTTGATGCAATCGCGCCAACTTTGCCATCACACGATTTCAGCGCAGTATCGCCATCGGCGTTTGACGTGATGCGCGCACGAACGCGCCAGCTATTGGCGCGCGCCGGTGCCAACGAGGTATTAACCTATAGCTTCATTCATGGTGACGTCATAGTAAAAGCCGGTCAAGTGGTTGATAATTCTTACAAAATTATTAACTCAATTAGCCCCGACCTGCAATACTATCGTCAATCACTAACGCCTAGCTTGCTAAGTTTAGTGCATGCCAATCTAAAGCAAGGTTTTGACAATTTTGCGATATTTGAAATCAATAAAGTCCACCCTAAAAATGCCGGTTTCACCGACGAGGCTGTTCCAATTGAATTAGACGCGCTGGCTTTGACGATTGCCAGCAGTAAAAATCAAGCAAGTGCGCCGTACTATCAGGCCAAGGAGTTCTTGGAATATCTGGCATCTGGCCTGGGCGTGGTGCTGCGGTTTGAGGCAGTTTCAGTTGATTTAGATCAGCCTCAGGCGGTCCTGTTCGAGAATAAGCGTAGCGCTACGGTGCTAGATCAATTCGGTACCGTCCTGGGTGTAGTTGGTGAATATAAGAAAAGTGTTAGCAAGGGCTTCAAGCTACCGGAGTTTAGTGCTGGATTTGAAATTGATATTGCGAAGTTATTCGAGGCCATGCGCGACCTTAAACCGGGCTATGTGCCACTCAGCCGTTATCCAAGTGTAGAGCGTGACGTTTGCTTTCAGGTTGCAGCCGACGTAACATATAGACGGCTAATCGACGCTATCAATGAGGCTCGCGGTACAGCCGCCCTTGCGGTGGAGGTTGCGCCAGTCGACATCTATCAGCCGGTCGATGGTACAACGAAAAACATCACCGTTCGATTGCAGCTGACAGCCCAGGACCACACGCTGACTAGTGAAGAAGCAAGTGGTGTTGTGCAAATAATTGCTGATAAGGTAGTATTGGCCACCGGCGCCACTATTATCTAACTGAGTTTGTTATAATAATAATTAAGTATTTACGGATAATAAGGGGATAGGTTAAATATGGCGTCAAAAGATAGAGCGCAAAGAATTGGAATATGGATTATCGCGATTGTGATGACGGTTGGTACGATTGGGTCATTTGTGGTTGTAATTCTCGCCAACAATAACGCCCAGGTAGATCAAGCCCAACAGGCTAAGGATCAAGCGGCGCAATTGGCCGCACAGCAGCAACAGCAACAGGCTGCGGCGCAGGCTAATGCACTCGCTTCTGAACCATTGTCGGGTTATAGTGCTCAGGCCTTTGATCCAGCATCGGTCACGTCGCTCAAGTCTGAGGTTCTGATTCAAGGCACGGGTGACGTTATCAAGTCATCAGATTCGATTAATGCTAGTTATTTCGGATGGACATCGGATGGTAAAATATTTGATAGTAGTCAGAAGAAGTCGGCTGCTGACGCACCTGTCACATTTGCCTTAAGCGGTGTCATTCAGGGTTGGTCGGATGGCCTAACTGGCGTCAAGGTCGGTAGCACGGTACGCTTAACAATTCCGGCCGACAAGGCCTATGGATCAACTGCATCTGGTGCCATACCAGCGAATAGTCCGTTGGAGTTTATCGTTGAAATTCACAAGATTGACAATACCAAGACAGGCGCATAATAATACAACATATAGCGCCTTGCTAAAACACCCTAACACTATATATAATATAGTAAGTATGTAAACAGGAAGGTCATAAAATGGCAGATAATGAAATTCGAGACGTAGTAATGATTGGCGCGGGACCGAGCTCGCTCGCCGCGGCTGTCTATACTACTCGGGAAAATATTGATACAGTCCTATTTGAAAAGGGCGCCATTGGCGGTCTCGCGGCAATTACCGACATGGTTGATAATTATCCAGGTTTTCCAGATGGTATCGAAGGCCTGACATTAGCTAGTCAGTTGGAAAAACAAGCCGAGCGCTTTGGGGCTCATATCGAATTCGGTGATGTAACGGCAGTGCGTAATGAAGGTGACTTTAAAGTTGTGGTCGTTGATGGCAAAGAAGTCAAAGCCAAAGCCGTCCTGATCGCAACAGGCAGCGATTACAACAAAATTGGCGTACCGGGCGAAGCTGAATATTACGGCCGCGGGGTGCATTACTGCGCAACCTGTGATGGAGCCTTTTACCGCGACAAGCGTCTGGTTGTAGTAGGCGGCGGTAACTCGGCTGTTCAAGAAGCGATCTTTTTGACGCGCTTTACCTCACATATTGACTTACTGGTTCGTAGCCACATCAAGGCTAGTGAGGTATTGCAAGAAGATTTACAGAAGTATGTCGATGACGGCAAGATTACCATTCATATTAGCACAACAACCGATGAGATTGTTGCAACCGACGGTAAAGTTACATCAGTGCGGGTTCACGAGAACGGCGAAGAGACGACAATTAATGTCGATGGCGTCTTTGTGTTTGTTGGCCTGAAGCCTAATACGCAGTTCCTGGCTGGTAGTGGTATCGAATTGGACCATCAAGGTTTAATCAAAACCGATAACAAATTACAAACCAATCTTGCTGGCATTTTCGCTAGTGGCGATGTGCGTAGCGGGGCGACGATGCAAATTGCCAGTGCTGTGGGCGAAGGTGCCACGGCGGCGCTATCAATTCGCGAGTATATCGACGAACACAAATAATTAGGCGACGTGATCAGCCAAAAACCCTTCTAGCTGGTCAATCACTAGAGGGTTTTCGGTTTGCAGGGCAATCTCGCGTGTACCAAGTAGTACGCCGGCATTGACGAAGTTGTGTGATCCAGTCAGGGCGACGCGTCGACCGTCGGCCATATAAAAGATCATAAATTTGGCATGCAGATAGCTTGATCGTGTGTACAAGGTTTGATTCTTGCTAAACAACATGCCGACGTTAATCACAAGGCGACTCAATCCGCTAGCTCGCTCGGGCGGATTAAAATACAGCTTGGCAGGCTTTTGGTTAATTAATTTGCTAAGTTTGCCAGTTGGACAGTACTGCGAAACCAGGGCAATGCGACTAGCTTCGCTAGCTAGTTGGCAGGCTCGTCTGTATATAATTGAATCGCCAAAAAAGCCGCCATCGACCAGTATTTGGTTGCTACCATGAACAATTGACCGACTGGGATAGGCATAGTCACCAGCGTCCGCGCGGACCAGACGGTGATATTCGTCAATCAGTTTATTAGCTAAATCATGGTCGTGAGACTTGAACATATAATCGTGATTTTTGATGCCCAGCTGATACAGATTGACGCCCCCAAAAGAATAAACAATGTCATCAACTATACACAGCTTGGTATGAGTGCGACCACTAAAGATTGTGGTATGCGAGCGGCCTAGCCAGGTAAACTTGACACCGCTTTTTGTGAAGCGTTTGGCCATGTTGGTGGTGCGTCGTGACTGTTTGGTGCGATATTTAGTCGGCAAGAAAAATCCACCCAGCTCGCCATACGTAAAGACGTCAGCGGCAACTTCAACGCTGATGCCGCGTTCGGCTGCCGTACATAGCGCATCAACAATCTCGTCCGTCGAATGGTCATCGGCAATCACCATTGATAGTAGATAGACGCGCGTTTCGGCCTTGCGAATAGCCTCGGCCGCGTCTTGGACATAGTGAACAGGTAACAGTAATTGGAGAGTCGATGGCATAGTACTACAATTATATCTTGTATAGTCAAAAACTGGTAAGATAAGGTAAAGAATAAATAAAAGGAGACCACATGGCGGACTTTAATCAGATTTTGACACCAGGCGACGTTGACGGCGGTACTATCAATGTTGTTATCGAGATTCCAGCAGGTAGCAATCACAAAATTGAATGGAACCGCGAGAAGGCGGCCTTTCAACTTGATCGGGTCGAGCCGACTATTTTCGCAAAACCAACAAACTATGGCTTTATTCCACAAACACTCGATGAGGACGGCGATGAGTTAGACGCACTGATTATTACGACGCAACCACTCACGACTGGCATATTCCTGGAGGCCAAGGTTATTGGCGTTCTGAAGTTCGTGGATGACGGTGAGGTAGATGACAAGGTGGTCGTGGTGCCGGCTGATGA
>JAJYBZ010000010.1:20420-23288 GCA_021778755.1 bacterium
TTGTTGCTCAGGGTCGTAAATAGTGGTTCCGACACAATCGGCGAGAGGCAAAAATAAAGCTTGTCCAGGTGTGCGCGTGACGAGGGCATCGGCCGCCGCGCCGTCGCCATTGAACATGCCAGTAGCCTTATCGCGCTCATCAACCTCACGATAGCGGCGGTAATTCTCGCCTTCATAGACGATGATTACACGAGTGGCATCCTCCATATTGATGCCGAGGTTCGATAGGAAAGTTCGGCGGTTTTGAATTACCTCGTCTTTGTTGCTCTGATCCTTTGTGATGGCCATATTACCATCTTTGGTGGTAGATGTGGCGACGACTAGATTCATGATTTATCCTTTTTGCGTATCGTTTTTTGACGAATGATATTGGCCGCTCCAGTGATTGTTTCGATAACGCCGAGTTGTTTGAGTTGCATGCGTAGTTTATGCTTGGCGTGCGTTGTCGTAACCATGTCGAGCCAGGCTTGCTTGGGTGTCGATAGCTTGCGGGTAACAACTTCGACAACGTCGCCATTACTCAGGGGCTTGTCAAATGGATGGATATTACCGTTCACTCTAAAACTATAGGCGTGCTTCGCGATATCGCTGTGGACCGTATAGGCAAAGTCAAGCGGTAGAGCACCTTCTGGCAGATTATAGATGTCGCCTTTTGGTGAGTATACAAATATACGATCGCCAAAAACATCAATATTCAGTTGTTCCTTGGAAATATCTTCATTGTTGCGTAGGCGTATGGCGATGTCCTGGAGCTGCGTAATCCATTGTAGGTGGCTTGGTAGGGTGGCGCCTTTACGCTTTTTGATGTAATCTTTGGATGATTTTTGCTCGTGATAATGGAAACCAGCGGCTAGGCCTCGTTCGGCATATTCGTGCATGAAATAGGTCCTAATTTGAAACTCAACAATTTGTTTAGAGGGTGTAATAACTGTTGTGTGCAGACTCTGGTAGCCGTTGGGCTTTGGGATGGCGATGTAATCTTTGATACGACTAATCATTGGCTGGTACATCGAATGCAACAAGCCCAGGACGCGGTAGCAATCTTCTTTGGTTTCAACAATAACACGCAGCGCCATCAGGTCGTAGATATCATCAATATTACCGTCGACTTTTTTAAGTTTCTTGTGGAGGCTATATAGACTCTTGACGCGCCCATTGATTTCGGCTTTGATATTATGTTTTTCCAGCTCTTTAACGACCTCAGCCCGTACGATGCCTAGTTTGCGGGTACTTTTGCCGAGGCGCTTCTTCATCAGGTTGCCAAGTTTGTGATATTCTTTGGGGTCCAAATAGCTAAAGGCTAGTTCTTCGATTTGCAATCTAACGCGACCCATACCCAGGCGATCAGCCATTGGCGCAAAGACTTCGAGTGACTCCCGAGCGATTTTGACTTGTTTGTCGACTGGCATGTGTTGTAAGGTCGACAGATTATGTAGGCGGTCGGCAAGTTTGATGATAATCACGCGGACGTCTTGACCGACGGCGATGAGTAGCTTGGACAGATTATCTTTGGTTTGTGGTAGATAATCGGCCAAGTCCTTCATGCCGGCTCGGGCCTGTGAGACCTTCGTGACGCCATCAACTAGAAAGGCGACGTCATGGCCAAATAATGCTTCGATTTGGTCCAAGGTTGCCTCTGTGTCTTCGACAGTGTCGTGTAGTACGCCAGCCAGTACGCTATCAATATCCATGCCCCATTGAATTAACGAATCAGCCACCGCCAGGGGGTGCGAAATATAAGGGTCGCCACTTTTGCGTTTTTGACCTTTGTGAAACTTGGTGGCAAAATCGATGGCATGATCAAGCTCGAGCAGTTGGTCTTCCTCGTAGTAAGGAGCGGCTTTTTCGAGCAACTTTTTCTTGTTCATTGTATATATAAGTATACGATAGTTTTTGCACATTATGGCACGCGCGTTATATACTATAATTAATATACTAATGCTTAAAAAGGAGTGCAATTCTATGGGCCGAGCAAAAATTGGTATTAATGGGTTTGGTCGTATCGGCCGTAATGCGTTCAAAATTGCTTTTGAACGCAGTGACCTCGAAATTGTCGCGATTAATGACTTAACTGATACAAAAACCTTGGCATACTTGTTAAAGCACGACAGCAACTATGGTGCTTATAAATACGAAGTTAGTTATGATGATGACGGCATTATTGTTAATGATGTTCATGTCAAAGTGTTAGCCGAAAAAGATCCCTCCGCGCTGCCTTGGGGTGACTTATCGGTCGGTATTGTTATTGAATCAACTGGTCGCTTTACTGCCAAGGAAGACGCTGAATTGCACATCAGGGCTGGTGCGAAGCGAGTGGTGATTAGTGGTCCTAGCAAGAGCGAGGGTGTCGATACGATTGTCCTGGGTGCCAACGAAGACGCCATTGAAGGCTCCAGTGACGTCATTAGTAATGCCAGCTGTACGACTAACTCGCTGGGTGTTGTCATGGCTATTTTGGATGCTGAATTCGGTGTTCAGAAGTCATTACTGACGACAGTTCACAGCTACACCGCCAGTCAGGCTTTGCAGGATGCACCAAGCAAGGACCTGCGTGAAGGTCGTAATGCAGCCGAGAATATGGTCCCGACTACTACCGGTGCGGCGATTGCCGTTACTAAAACTTTGCCACAACTAGTCGGTAAGTTCGATGGCCTGAGTATTCGCGTTCCGACACCAGTGGTGTCGATTAGTGACGTGACGGTTCTGCTAGGTCGCGATACGACCGTCGAGGAAATTAATGATGTTTTCAAAAAAGCCGCCAAGGAGCCATTCTATCAGGGCATCCTAGATGTCAGTGAAGAGCCGCTAGTTAGTCGTGATTACATCGGCAACAGCCACTCCGGTATTGTCGACTTGCCGCTGACCAAG
>JAJYBZ010000033.1 GCA_021778755.1 bacterium
ATAGAAGTATAATTTCGGCATTTGTTGCATTGTCGACACTCGTAGTTAGGCGGCGCTCTAAGAAGCGCGACTGTGCATTAATAACTTTGCCAGTTTCCATTAATAGGTATTAAACACCGATATGTAATATTGTGCAATACAATGGTTTAATTTATTCTGGCTCTATCTGTTAAGCCACATCAATGCTACACTTGTACAGATATGATTGCCGACGTTACAATTACGGAGAAATCTTTTGGTCCCAAACTTTTAATGAGTGGGATTAAATTTAGTATTGATGATGGCGAAAAAGTCGGTGTTATTGGCCGTAACGGCGTAGGTAAATCGACGTTATTTGGTATTCTGGCTGGTATCGACAAAGATTTTACGGGTGAAGTTATTTTCAAGCGCGGCACCGTGGTCGTTTCGACAGCCCAAGAGCATCACGACATGGGCGATACGACCGTGTTGCAATATGTTCTGCAGGGTCTGCCGGAGTATTCAGCGCTATCGCACTTAATCGAAACACTACCTCTCACTATGGGCGACGATATGAAATTAATCGATCAATATACGCAGGCTCTGATGCGTTTTGACGATAAAGGCTTTTACCAAATCGAAGAGCAAATTGAGCGCGAACTCGACAATTTTCAGCTGCCAGGTGTAGCGCATCGCGCCTTCTCCACACTATCTGGTGGCCAGAAGCGTTTAGTCGAGGTTGTAAAAGTGATGCATAGCGACGCACATTTGGCGTTAGTCGACGAGCCGACTAACCACATGGACTACATCGCCAAGGCGCAGTATGTCGAATGGATGAAAACGGCGCGCGAAGCGATGCTAGTGATTACTCACGACCGAGACGTTCTGAATGAGGTCGATCGCATTATTGAATTAAAGAACGGCGACAGTGTGAGTTACAAGGGTAACTACGATGCCTATCTGAAGCAAAATGCCGTCAGTACCGGTACACAGATGAATGACTTTGAGATGATTGAGAAGCGAATTGTGAATTTGAAAGCCAAGGTAATTGACTATCAACGCCTAAAGGAAAAATCACGTAACCCGGGCACAATTCAAAAGTTTAAGCGCCTCGAAGAAACTTCTCGAAAAGAGTTAGCTGAGCTACAGGCTAAAGAGAAGCCGACATTCTGGATTGATAAAGAATCGGCTGCTAATTTGAATTACAAGGTAGCTGCGCAATATGATAAATTCAAGGCCAAGAATATTCGCATGAATCTAAAGGATGACGAATCTCGTAGTAAACATGTGCTGGTGACGGCGCGCGATGTGTCGCTCGGTTATGGCGATAAGCCGTTATTCGTAGGTGTCAATATCGACCTGCGCGAAGGTGAAGCGCTGGAATTCCGCGGGCGTAACGGTGCCGGTAAAACGACATTAATCAAGGCGCTACTGGGCGATAAAACGGCTACGTTATTTGCAGGTGAATTGTCCCTCGATAAACATATCCGTATCGGCGTTTACGAACAAGAGGTCTCTCCTACCTACTTCGAATTATCGCTCGAGTCGGCTATCGAGAAGATGTATCTGGATCGTCAACTCTCGATATCTAACACCAAGATTCGCAATTTGTTGAGCGACTATTTGTTCACTGAGGGTGACGGTAAAACGCCGGTTTCGCGATTGTCTGGTGGTCAAAAGGCACGTTTCCAATTGATTTCAATGCTGGCGAATGAACCGCAACTGTTAATACTAGATGAGCCAACTAACCACCTTGATTTGCCAAGTATTGAGGAGCTCGAAACGGCCCTGGGTAAATATTCTGGTGCGATTATTTATGTCAGTCACGATGGCTATTTCCGCCAGGCCTTGGGCGGCGACGTTCTACAAATCGGTGCTCAGTAGGACTGGGCTACGTCGCCCGATTCTTAACTCCATATTTCCCTAGCGCTGCTTCGCGCCAGGTCTAGCAAAGGGCTTTTTGGCACCCCCGGGTCCTGTCGCACGCTTTACCCCTAAAATTCTTTATGGATTACCATAAAGCAATTTTGGGGTGGCCCCACCGTGCGCCACCCGTAGTGATGCTTGACTGTGGCGTATGACTTCGCCTCTACGCCCAACTACTATTCCAACCAGGGCTTCGCTCCGAGTTCGAACAAGAGTCCCGACGTCTTGTCGAACTCGGGCTGCAGATTGGTTGTCATAGTAGTTAGCCGCGCGGCTCTACAGCCGCACCCCGGGGTCTGGGGTCTCTACAATTACCGTAAAAGAATAGTAATCTAGTGTCCTAGGCTCGCAGAGGACTGACCCGCACCCATAAGTTAATTAGTTAACTAACTAATTAACTTATGGCGTAAGGGCGATCCCTTTAGGATCGTTCCGCAAGCGACCTAGGACCTAGTTACTATTGCTTTTAGCGCGTAATTGTAGCAACCCCAGCAGTTTTGGATACTTTTGTGGTCCAAAAGTATCAAGACATTTGTTACTTTGGCAAAAGTAAGGATTGAGATTGGTTATTAACCGTATTTAGGCGGCGACTGGTTGAATATTGTGCTTAGCCATCGCCTCTTGTAGTTTTGGACGGTCAAACCCAAGGATGATATCACCAGCAATATCTGTCACGGGCACGCCGCTGAAAGAGCCGCCGTTTTTGACCAATAATTCATCGTAAGCCGCCTTATCTTCTTCGATGTCTTTGGCGACATATGGTATACCTAGTTTGTCTAGCCATTGCTGTTCGGTGTGGCAAAAGGCGCACCAACTAGTTCGATAAATTGTAATTTGTGGGGTGTTCGTGTCGCTCATAATAGTCTGTTGCCTTTCATGCTAATTACTATACATTATACACTAATTGGTGTTTGAAATATAGCAGTTATGTATCTTCTACTCCCCACTCTGCTTATGCTATACTGAACCTATCAAATACAAGGAGAGCCCGTGGCGTTATCGCTTCGCAAACAGATACGGTTAAATAAGTTCGCAGGTGATAGCGGCTTTGCTTTGCCGACAATTTTAATTGCCTCGATTGTTATGTTGAGTGTTCTTTTGGTGTCGGTTACCAGTACTACCGCAGTCAGGACGGCCATGATGAGTCAGTATTATTCCCAGCTGGCTCAGGTAGCTGGCGAGGCGGGTGTTGCATATGCTAATGCTTGTTTGCACGCCAATGGCAACGTGCCAACTTGGTCTGACGCCCAGCCGCTGACCCCGCAAACAGATTGTACCGGTACTGCAATTAGTGGTCAGTCGGCCTATGTTATGGTCAACGGCAATGTCCGGAGTGGCTTTAGTGTGGGCATGCCGCTACTGGATTCCAACGGTAAAGCCAAGACTGTACCTAATACAGGTTTCGCTGAAATTACGCGTACATCTAATGGTGATGTCTGGCGACGCTATAATCAACCCGCTGTTCAGGCGACCGTTGTACCAGATCTGTGTTCGGGTACCGCGACGTCTACACTAGGCTGGAATAATGCGGTTGGTGTCAGTACTGGCATAGCTTTTCCGGAAGCATCAGCACAACAGATATCAATTGCCGCTGGTGCTGTTAATCCAGGGCCGATGTATTTTCGACGAGATTTTAGTATTACCGTACCTGGGGTTTATACGTTATATAATCAAGGTGACAATCAAAGTCAGGTTTATATAGATGGTGTATTAGTGTCGACGGCGGTTTGGTCGACGACTGATACTCAGACGGTTACGCTTGCTGTCGGTTGTCATACGATTGTGTCGAAGTTGACAAATGCCGGCTCGTCCGCTAACCCAGCTGGACTCAAAATTGCGTTGACGATGGTTGGCAGTAGCGTGCCGACTCTCGTGACCGATACGTCCTGGCGCGTGACATCCGGAGTCGCGCGACACTTTTCGGAAGTTAATTATTATGCTGATCCTAGCTTTTGGACTGTCGCTAGGGACATGGGCAGTGCAACTGGCAATCCGGGGTGGACTCCGGCAACTGGTGACTCTGCGACGCGCTCGCTTAGTACGACTACTGGCTATGATTCCTCCGGTAATTATCCAGTTGCATATGCGCTGTTTAGGGATAATCGCACTATATATACTCCTTCTCCGACGCAGATAAAAATTGCTTATGGTTGTGACGACAGCTGCAAGATATATCTTGACGGTAACGTGGTCGCCAATGGTGTCAGCCCTGTGGGAACAACAACATTGACTTTGTCTCAGGGAAGTCATCAATTTGGGGTAGACTTGTATAATACTGGTGGTCCGTCGAGTTTTATTTTTGCGGCAATTCGAACGTCGGACAACTATATACTTACTAGCTCTGATGCGACTTGGACAGCCGCTAATTATTGGAGTACGACTGACCCGGCCGGTACGTATTCTTATGACAAAACATTCTTTCCGACGCCAGATCCTAGGAACGTTAATACTTTAATCGTTGCAGGAGGCGGCAGTGGTGGTGGTTCAACTGGCGGTGGCGGTGGCGGTGGCGGTGTTATATCGACGTCGACTACGTTAGTACCAGGCAGCTATTCGGTTGTTGTCGGTGCCGGGGGTCCTACTCCGGGCAATCAGAAGCCTGGTATAAATGGTGGCAACTCAAGCTTCAATGGTTTAACGGCGATTGGCGGCGGCGGTGGCGCCTATACATATGTTGGTGGTGTTGGTGGTGGACAGAACGGTGGCTCCGGGGGTGGTAGTCAGGACTATGGTACGGCGACTATTGCCGGACTGGGTACGGACCTGCAAGGCAACCCTGGCGGAGCGTTAGGCAATGCTTCAGCTTCTGGTGGCGGTGGTGCTGGCGGTGCCGGTTTGAGCACTGAAGGAGTTAATGTTGGCGGTACCGGGGGCGCCGGTATTGCTAGCAGTATTTCTGGTACGGTCCAGTATTATGGCGGCGGCGGTGGCGGCGGTAGTGGCGGCGCTGGTGGTACGGGCGGCGGCGGTAATAGTGCTGATGTCGGGGCTGCGGGCACGCCAAACACTGGTGGTGGCGGTGGTGGTGGTTGGAG
>JAJYBZ010000034.1 GCA_021778755.1 bacterium
AAAGGAGAAAAATACATGAATCAGTTAGCATTTGGACTTGCCTACGCCTTGCCCGCACTTGGAGCCGCGATTGGAATTGGCTTTATTGGAGCCAGCGCGCTTAACGCTTTTGGCCGTAACCCAGAGAAATTAAGCGACATTCGAACACTTATGATTACGGCAATCGTTTTTGCAGACAGCTTGGCTATTATCGGTATTATCGTAGCGATTATTTCTAAGTTCTTAGGTTAGGAAATATTTTAGTGTCGATGCTTCTTACTAACTTTGCCACAACTGCGCCCGCCCAGGGCAATTTGTTCGATGCGCTTGGCATTGACTGGAAGATGTTGATTTTGCAAATAATTGCCTTTTTGCTACTAGTCTGGCTACTTGGTAAATTTGTCTATCCATGGCTGATGAAGTCGGTTGACGAACGCCAGGCTGGTATTGACGCTGCCATCAAGGCCGCTAACGAAGCCAAGGCGACGGCCCTGCACACCGAGGCGCAAGTCGAGAAACTGCTCGCTCAAGCTCGTCTTGACGCATCCGATATTGTTGCCACAGCGCAACTTGAATCGGCTGCTGCGCTCACTGCGAGCGAAGAGAAGGCCCGCAAACGCTCGGATCAAATCGTTGCTGATGCTCAAGTCGAAATTAATAAAGAAGTCATCGCCGCCAAGACGGCCCTGCATAATGAGACTATTGATTTAATTGCTCTGGCGACTGAAAAAGTTATTGGCAAAACTATTTCTGGCAAGATTGACAATGAGCTTATTAAAGAAACCCTAAAGGCAATTAAGTAACATTATGGCTATTCGCTTGTCTCGTCGCAAAATCGCAGGCTACATAGCCGACCGGCTATTGTCTACTCGCGATGACGGGGCGGTGATTAACGAGCTGGCTGGATATCTGATTGATAGTAAGCGCACCAAGGAACTCGAATTAGTTGTGCGCGATGTTGAGTATGAATTGCAGAACCGTGGTGTCGTCTTGGCGCGCGTTACCTCGGCATCTGACCTGACGAAAACGACCGAAGATGCCGTCAAACAGTTAGTCCAGGATAATTCCGGTGCCAGTAAAGTATACTTAAAACAATTTATCGACCCGGGTCTGATTGGCGGTTTTCGAGTAGATTTACCGGGTCATAGATTGGATGCGACAATCGCCCGCCGACTGGCAACGCTAAGAGCAAATTATAAGAAATGATGAGGAATAATTAATATGGCAGAACTATCAGTAGCAGAACTTTCCAAAGACCTTCGGGCGGCGATCGCCAACCTAGAATCTAGCGAGGGCCTAGAGAGTGTCGGTGTCGTTGTACGCGTTGGCGATGGAGTTGCCTGGGTGCATGGCCTACACAAAGCTGGTTATAGTGAGGTTCTGCAGATTGAAACTCCTGGCGGTATCGTTGAAGCGTTTGCCCTGAACTTGATGGAAGACGAAATTGGAGCAGTGCTGCTTGGTGACGATGCTGAAGTGTCGGCTGGTAACACAGTGCGCCTCAAAGGCACCGCCTTGCAGGTACCGGTTGGTCCAGAACTGCTGGGCCGCGTAGTTGATCCGCTGGGTCGACCGCTTGATGGCGCCGGACCAATTAAATCTAAACAGTTCGGTCTGATCGAACGCGAAGCGATTGGCGTGATGGATCGTAAGTCTGTTCATGAACCGCTTATGACCGGTGTGATGGCAATCGATTCAATGTTTCCAATTGGTCGCGGTCAGCGTGAACTGATTATTGGCGACCGTCAAACCGGTAAGACAGCGCTCACGATTGATACTATGATTAACCAGGCCAAGCAAAAAACCGGTGTAGTAAATGTTTACGTCGCAATCGGTCAGAAATCATCCAAGGTTGCCCGGCTAATTGATCGCTTGAAGTCCGAAGGTGTCATGGAGCAGACGATTATCGTCGCCACTAGCCCATCAGATGCCGCTTCGATGTTATATTTAGCGCCATACGCCGGAACGGCTATGGGCGAATATTTCCGCGACAACAAACAACATGCCCTGATGATATATGACGACCTAACTAAACATGCCGTCGCCTACCGTCAGATGTCGCTACTGTTGCGTCGCCCGCCAGGACGCGAAGCTTATCCAGGTGACGTATTCTATTTGCATTCTCGCCTACTGGAGCGTTCAGCGAAACTTAGTGATCGCCTAGGTGCCGGATCACTGACAGCATTGCCTATTATTGAAACTCAAGCGGGAGACATTAGTGCCTACATTCCAACTAACGTCATCTCAATTACTGATGGACAAATCTTTCTAGAGACCGACCTATTTTATCAGGGTATCAGACCAGCGATTTCGGCTGGACTTTCGGTTAGTCGTGTTGGTGGCGATGCTCAGACCAAAGCAGTCAAATCAGTCGGTGGTAGTCTGAAGCTTGGCCTGTCGCAGTTCCGCGAGCTAGCCAGTTTTGCCCAGTTCGGTAGTGACCTGGATGATGCCACTAAATCTCAAATTGACAGGGGCCAAAGGCTGACTGAGTTGTTGAAGCAGCCTCAATACCAACCAGCTAGTGTTTGGGAACAGGTTGTGAGCATTTATGCTGTTACGAACGGTCTGTTCGATCAAGTCGCGGTGGCGCATATAAAAGATGCTCAAGCAGCCCTGCTGACCCGCCTATGGACGGAACACAAGGACGAAATGCGCGAACTTAATAAGGGCGATAAACCGACTGAAGATATGCTCAAAACTATCACCAAGGTAACGCAGGCAGTTGCCAAGGGATTCGAGGATAAATAAACAATGGCATCGACGCAAGTATTAAAGTCACGAATTCGCTCGGTTAAAAGCACGCGGCAGATTACCAAGGCGATGCAGCTGGTCGCGGCTAGCAAGATGCGTCGTGCTCAAGAAGCTACAAGAGCCTCGGCTCCATATGCCGAAGCGGCTCGTGAGTTACTGACTGCCCTAGCTGGTCACATGTCTGTGGCTGACCATCCCCTGTTCGTGCAGCGCCCCGTCAAGACTCGCCTACTGATCGTTATCGCCTCAGACAAAGGCCTGGCCGGTGCGTATAATAGTAATATTATTAAAGCCTACACTGAGCAATTGCAAATTGACGACAAGGCAAAGATCAAAAACACGACTATTGCTGTCGGGCGTAAGGCCGCTCAGTTCGCTGCCCGTATCAAGGATACTCAAATCCTCGGTGTCTATCAAGATTTGCCAGATCGACCCGATGGTCGCGAACTAAGGGCGATCCTAGACAGCGTGCGCACGATGTTTACGTCTGGAGAGGTTGATGCTGTCGACGTGATATATACCGAATTTATAAGTAGTATTAATCAGGCGACCAAGATTGTACGTGTTCTACCGGCCGGACACGATGTCACGACCGATGCCGGCGGAGCGACCGATGCTGTTTATGAGCCAAATACTGCTGAGGTCTTGGACGGCGTGGCTTATCGATTGGTTGGCGCGCAGATCTTTCAGGCACTACTCGACGGTCGCGCCAGTGAATACAGTATGCGTATGATCGCCATGAAGAACGCGACCGATAACGCCTCGGACTTGGTGGACGATTTGACGCTTGTGATGAACAAGGCTCGTCAAAGTTCTATTACTCAAGAATTAGCAGAAATTAGTGGCGGCGTTGAAGCGCTTAGCGAATAAGGGAGATATGATGACTAAAGAAAATACAGGTAAAATTGTTCAGATCGTGGGAGTTGTGGTTGACGTTGAGTTCGACTCTGGTAAAATTCCAGCAATTTATGACGCCCTCAATATTACGCATGATAAGAAGTTATTAACTCTTGAGGTTGCACAACACCTTGATGAGCACACTGTTCGTGCTATTGCGATGCAGAGCACCGACGGGCTTAGGCGCGGCGACAGTGTGACGCATACCGGCGGGCCAATTACCGTTCCAGTTGGGGCTGAAACTCAAGGTCGTATGTTCAATGTCGTGGGTGATCCGATTGACGGCAAGCCGGCACCAAAAGGTCATCGCTCATCGATTCACCGCGCCGCCCCACCACTATCTGAACAATCTAACACGACCGAAATCCTCGAAACCGGTATCAAGGTCGTCGACCTGATTGCGCCGGTTACAAAAGGCGGCAAGGTTGGACTCTTCGCTGGGGCTGGTGTTGGTAAGACAGTTCTAATCACCGAATTAATTAATAATATTGCCAAGTTCCACAGTGGTAACTCGGTTTTTGCCGGTGTTGGTGAACGTACTCGTGAAGGTAACGATCTGTACTACGAGATGGAAGAAGCCGGCGTGCTGGGCAAGACTAGCCTGGTCTTTGGACAGATGAATGAACCACCAGGAGCGCGTCTGCGCGTCGCTCTATCAGGTCTGGCGATGGCGGAAACTTTCCGCGATGAAGGTAAGGATGTGCTGCTATTTATCGATAATATTTATCGCTACACTCAGGCTGGTGCCGAAGTCTCTGCTCTACTTGGCCGTATGCCATCGGCAGTTGGTTATCAGCCAAACCTGCAACAAGAAATGGGCGCATTGCAAGAACGCATTACCAGTACCAAGAAAGGTTCGATTACGTCTGTCCAGGCAGTTTACGTGCCAGCTGATGACTTGACTGACCCAGCACCGGCGACGACGTTTGCGCACCTAGATGCTACGATCGTTATGAACCGTGCTCTAACTGAAATCGGAATCTACCCCGCTGTCGATGTTCTCGATAGTAACTCGACCAGTTTGGACCCCGAAATAGTAGGTGTTGAACATTATCGGGTTGCCCGTGAAGTACAGCGAGTATTGCAGCAATACAAAGAGTTGCAGGATATTATTGCAATTCTGGGTATGGAAGAGCTTTCTGATGATCAAAAACAGACAGTTGCCCGGGCTCGTCGTATTCAACGCTATCTGTCGCAGCCGTTTCATGTTGCTGAAAAGTTTAC
>JAJYBZ010000011.1 GCA_021778755.1 bacterium
GAGTAGATTGACTTTTTAAGGCACTTATGGTATAACATTAGCATGACTGAATACCTAGATGATATCAATGCCGTGAACAAGAAGGGCGATGTGGTTCCGCGTGACGATATTCTAGAATATGATTCTGACTACCTAGACGATGAGGGTGCTTTGTCGGTTGCAGTAGATAGTTTTGCGATTGCTCGTGATCGTAAGCGTCTGCAATCTTTGGCTAGTCATCCTGCTATGGCAGGCGAGTCTCTAGCTCGATCCAGGCAGACAGAATTGGGCGAGCCTGCCCAGGCGCTGCTCGACACCTTTAATGCCGAGACTGACTATATGTTGCGACTTGGCGCAACTGATCACAAACCACGTCTTAAATTAATGAAAGCCCTAGCTTTGGGCCAGGCGGGCCGTACTATATCGGCCGACGAGACTCATGCTATATTAGCCAAAATTGCAACCGATACTCCACGTAGTGGTAGTGAGGATATAGCGGTAGAATTACATCCAACATCAATAACTGCAAGGCGCCGTTACCGCGATGCTAGTAGCGCTGCTGCTAACGACTTCATCGAGGACTAAGAGTTAAGTTCAAAATTAAAAAAGCAGACCATATACGGTTTGCTTTTTTAATTGGTGGGGGCGGATAGAGTTGAACTATCTACCAAGTGGTTATGCTTCTCTCTATTGCTTTCGCAACGCCTTTCGACTTTGTGAGCTGGACTATCCCTTCATCCTCTAATAAACAGTAGGATGTCTGCCGTCTAGTCTCTACACCTTTCCCGCTGGGCGGGACTTGGCTCGGGATTATCAGTTTGCTATACGCAAATGAAGACTTCCCCGAATTTGACAGATTATCATCTGAAAATTACTCCTCAGATAGCCCTGTAAGGCCATTCGTGTTATGCTTTGGTTATGAATAATGTCATAACCTGTGTTAAGTGCGGCAAACCTCTCACCGGCAGACAGTCGATGTATTGCTCGTCTGCATGCAAGAATAATTCTCTTCAGTCTTACAAGGCCCAACAGGCCAGGGGGTTGAAAAGAAAAACTACCCTTGTGATTCAATTGGGAGGCAAGTGTTCGATATGCGGTTATCACAAAAACTCGTCAGCCTTAGCATTCCATCATGTCAATCCGAAAGATAAATCTTTCGCCCTTGATCTACGGTCTTTATCGAACCGTAAACAAGAAAAAATTGACACTGAACTTGCCAAGTGCGTTCTTATTTGTAATAACTGTCATGCCGAGTTGCACAATCCACAGCATAGTTTAGAATGAACTTCTTAAGCCGCCTGCTCTAACCGATGAGCTACGCCCCCAGACTCTGATATTATAGCTTATTTCTCTCTGTTGGGCTATAATAAGCTTCGTAAAATTATGAAAAAAATAAACATTCGACGCCAATATTATCGTTTACGTCACAAATATCTGACGCTTAATAATGTTGTCGTAACGGTGGCCTTACTAATTGCCGCCAGTTGGGTATGGGGTTCGCTGGGCGTGATGCAGCGTAATTATGACCTACAAAAGGAAGTCGATTACAAGCAGCGTCAATTACAGCTAACTCAGTTAGAAACTTCAAATATGGAGCTTGAGCAGCGTTATTATCAAACGGCCGAGTATCAAGAATTGGCTGCGCGCCAAACTCTGGGTTTGGCTCTACCAGGTGAAAAGGTCCTTATTCTGCCACCTAATTCCGCCGCCGCCAAAGCCGCCGACCAGGTGGTAACAACTCGGTCAACAGGCAGTACTAGCCAAGCAAGTAATTTTCAACAATGGGTTAATTTCATGTTTGGCGACGGCAACAAGAATATATCGGGCTAGTTGCTGGTATTGTAAAAGTCGCTCATATCTGTTAATATCATAGATGTGCCGCGGGGTGGAGCAGTCTGGTCAGCTCGGATGGCTCATAACCATCAGGTCGCAGGTTCGAATCCTGCCCCCGCAACCAAGAAAATTCCCTCAGTCTTAATGATTGGGGGATTTTTCTTTGGCTTTGGGCAGGATTTGAATCTGCGACCGTCGGGTCGCAGGCGAAAACTGCCAGTGGCAGTTTGAGGGCGATGTTCCGATGGCAACTGGTTTGCCAGTCGTGAACTCGCGGGGTCGCCAGCGGTGACCGAATCCTGCCCCCGCAACCAAGAAAAATAGTCATCGCAAGGTGGCTATTTTTCTTGGTTGATAGTTACGCAAACTTGCCGATAACTAGCAAAGGCGGTAGAGTATAAACTTATATGACCGAAATTAAACCCCAGCTTTGGAGCGACTTTGACGGCACAGCGGTTGCAAAGATGTACTTGCTGGATCCGCGCAATCTCACAAAGTACCCATTGCCGGGCGTGGAAGGTTATTCGGAGTTCCTGCGAGGGGCGCGGCTGTCCGATGAGGCAACCGAAGGCCGAGACGAGGTTGAAGTCGCTGGAGTTGTGACAAGGCGTCCGGATATCTTTATCCGACGGTTGGTGACGGCGCGCTCGGTGGCTCAACTTGGTTTGAGAGAGTTCTTTCCGGATAATAACCAACTGGTCCATGCTGGTAGTGAATTTAAGAAAGCGCAATTTATTTATGAACAAAGTGTTGCAGCTCGCACTGGCATGTTAGAGGATCAGCCGCATAAATTGGGCGCCGAGATACTGACAATCATGGCCGCACGCGCGGTGATGGACGAGGGTGACGAGCGCTATATACTAATCGGTGCTGTTAATAATGAAAAGAGCGGCGCACACACCGACCAGTTAGTTACTGACGCCAGGGCGCTATATGACAGTGCCGCAATTAGCGAATTTGAATACCAGGCGGACGAGAACGTGACGAGCATCGGCCATCGCATCAAAATCGGTAGAGCGACTCTGGAAATAGTCCAGCTGGCGCCATATTCTAGGTCATCTGGTGCGCACTTTAGTATGCATCTGGTTGGCCCACGGCCAACGGACGCCGAGACAGAGCCAGTTAGTCTGATTGAAAAGGTAACTTTACTGGTCAAGACTATCGGCCGAGAAGGCCAAGAGCTTGTTCAAATGGGACGTAGGCAAGCGCACGCTGCTAGGTTGCGAGCGGCGACTCTGCGGCACACTTTTGTCGTTAGAACACCATCGGGCGATAAGAAAGTTACACTCGAGTCGGGTGATATCAGCGAAGGTACGGAAATCTCGATCGAATCCGTGCCGCCAAAGGTTTAAGTCTTGGTGACGCGTCAAATGCGACTACTTATCGTAAGGTCGCGAGCTAGCTTAACTTGCTAGCAGCCACCCGAATCGCTTCGCTCCAACTCAAAAAGGCATGTGGCGTTTGGGCAATATCATCGGCGGTCAGGCCGTGTTTGACAGCTAGGGCCAGCTCGTGAATCATTTCGGCGGCTTGCGGGGCGACAACCGTAGCGCCTAATATGACGCCCTTTTTGTCGGTTATAATTTTCACAAAACCATCTCGGAAGTCTGACGTATTGCTACGAGCAATGATATTAAGCGGCGCAATCGCCTTATTGATATTTAAGTCGCGCTTTAAGCAATCATCCTCGCTGAGACCAACATGAGCTACAGCCGGATAGCTAAAGATGACGGTCGGAGTTGCGGTGTAATCTGGCATGACTTTGGCTTTATTCAGAATGTTATTAGCGGCGACACGGCTTTCCAGCAGCGCAGTGTGCGTTTGGCTACCGTGGCCCAATACGGCGCCAGCCGCAAAGATGTGCTTGGCGCTGGTTTGCAAGAATTCATTAACTTCGATGCCCTTTGGGGTGTATTTGACAGTCGCGTTTTCGAGACCAATATCAACATTGGGCGCGCGGCCAGCGGCAACCAATATCTCGTCAACTTTGATTGATCGTTCAACGCCGCCACGCGAGATTGTGACGCGCTTACTTAGGCCATCACGTGCAACGGCCACGACGCGGGCCTCTGTCAAAGTCGTGACGCCCTTTTGCTCGTGCAAGACGCGCTCCATGAGCGTGCCTACTTCGGCGTCTTGGTTGGGTAGTAAACGACTCGCCTTTTCGGCAATATAAACTTTGGTACCAAAGATCGCCATAAGCTGAGCGATTTCAACCCCAGTAGCTCCGCCGCCAATAATAAATAGGCTCTTAGGTGGTTTAATTGATTCCAGGATGGTCCTAGGCGTTAAATAATCGACCCCGTCCAAGCCTTGGATGTCGGGGATTGTCCAGCTAGAGCCGCTGGCTACTAGAAACGAGCTGGCCGATAAGTGGCGACGGTTGACGCTAATTTCGTTTGGTGACAAGAAACGGGCGATGCCACTGAAAGCGCTAATACCTTGATTTTCGTAGTAGCGCCGATTGCCACCGGCGCCAGTGCGCTCAACGGCTAAGTCTTTCCAGGTGCGAATTGACGGATAGTTATAGCCCAGCGTCGAGGAGCGCAATCCGAAACGGGCGCCATGACGAGCCTCGTCGTACAAGTGGGCGGCATGAAGCAAGGCCTTGGTCGGCACGTCACTCCAGTTTGGTGAGTCGCCGCCAAAAGTGTCGGATTCAACAATGGCAACACGCCCGCCCGCCCGGGCAGCAATGGTAGCAGCAGCGCTACCGCCGGCGCCGCTACCGATAACGATTAGGTCATAGTCGAATGAGTTTTTTGTTGCCATTAATTTCTCCTTTAAATCGTGATCCGATATTGTTGGTACATATAGGCTGCGTCAGGGTGGTGCGCCTGTAGATGTTTGGCGGCGGCCAGGCGAATATCATGACTAGTAACCTCGGGTTTATTTTCTAGCCAAGCGATTACACCTTCTGCAACAGACTGAGCGATGATTTCAGCTTGACCAATTGGGGTGCGCACGCTCAAACAGGCCGCGACTATACTGGCGTGGAGTTTCTCGCGCGAGAACTGCTCGCTGCGCCGAACGCCGTTTTGCTTAACGATATACGACGTGAGGCTCATAGCTAAAGCCCTCCAACCGTACGGCCGACAACCTCGACAACGTAGGTATAGAACCCAAGTACGATGAGCCCGCTGCCGGCGGCGAATTGCATGAAGTATTTATTACTTTCACGCCATTTCTGGATGATGCTGAGTTTGTGGCCGCTACCAATCAACACCCATACGATGATGAGCGATAGCATAGATACTATAGTGTAGAGTCCAATGCCAACGAGTTGCCAGCCAGGTGACATTTGAATCAAGACCAAGGCGCTAATAACTAATGGGGCGATAATAAAGATGAATTCGGCAAGTACACTAGTTAAGCCCAGGCTAAAGGCCTCGGCGCTGTGAGTTGTGGCTTTGGTGCGGTCTGTTAAGTAGTTGGCAATAGGACGGGGGACCCATAACGAAGTGCCATTCTCGCGGCGATAGTAGAATAACCAGACAGCTACACCGATGCCCAGTAGTAGGCCGCAAGCCATAGCCCAGGCAACCGGCGGCACATTACCGCCCAAGGTGTCAATTAGAACGATCGAGATGAATGATAATAACAATACGGTCATCACTCCAACTCCTATGACAAAGCTGGTCGTCATGCCTAGGACCTTGGCCTGTGATCGTTTGGCGCCAATCGAGTGACCGCTCAGTAGGGTTAGGACACTCACGCTCAGCTGAAAACTGGCGTGAATTAGCGCAGACAGAGCGATGATTGATAGTGAACTGATAATGTCCATTTGTTTATTTTTTTGTTTCCTTAGCTAATTTATAGCATAACCGTAGTACTTTCGTCAAAGAATAAGCACAAATGCTATTGCAATTTTATAACTTTTATGCTTAAATAGTATCACTAAACAACAAAACAAAAAGAAAGCAAAAAAGAAATGGATATTACCGAAGAAACCAGCGACGTTGAGTCGGTCACAATGAGCGATATCTTGCAATTATCATGGGACCGCGAGCGTAGTACCGATGAGTTGTTGGGTTTCATTGCTCGTCGCGAAGCAGCTTTGTCTGAAGTAGATAGCTCAGGTGATAATTTATTAGTGGCCTAGACCGGCAATTAAGTTAATCGTTGTTGCTACAATCACCGTCCCGAATACATACGCCAATAGTGAATGTTTGAGGACGGTTTTTCGAAAGGCTGTGCCGATTAAGTCGGTATCGGCGACTTGAAATGTCATACCAACCGTAAAGGCCAGATATAAGAAGTCTGAATAAGCTGGTTTGTGGTCATGTTTGAAGTCGATGCTGCCCGGTATGGTTTTTGAGTAATATAACATTGCGTACCTAAGGGCATAGATAGTGTGAATTAACGTCCACGACGCGATAATACTAAAGATGCCCAGTCCTGTTAGTATGATGCGACTTGATCCGCTGGTTTGTCCGGCCTCGAATAGCGCCATGCCGACAGCACCCAGGCTGGCTAGGCTGGCGATAATTAAGATTAGGTCGGCAATTGGTCGGCTGGGGTCCTCGCGGAGGGCAAATTTGGCTGTTCGGTTATCATCCATTGGCCAAATGATTAATAAAACCCAGATGACAAAGACCACGGCAGCCGCATCCCAGCCTAATAATATAGATGGTGTACCGATATTGAAACTGGCTAGAATATTTGCCGTTAGGACGCCAATGATTAGTGAAACTAGTAGGCGTCGCCCAGTGGAGTTGTTGATTTTCTTGATTGCTGTCATGGGTATATATTAGCACTTTGCATACATGACACGTTATTATTCTTTGTTGGGACATTAGTCAGATTGACAAATAATTATCAATGTGCTATCATATGCCTGATTTTGTTATGAATCGGTCTTAATAGGATCGATCAACACGATCAGTTCAACAACTCAGCCGTGTGCCTATCCCGAAGGAGGCTCGACATGTTCGACGGTGGCCTGAACGACTACGTGCATTATGCAAATCGTCGTGATGCCCTGGACAAGCTCGCCGAGTTGCTAAGGGAGTACGCGGTGAATGACGCAACATCCCGACGGGGCTTCGCAGTGCCGATCCTGGCTATGCGCGTTACCTCAACAGGATCGCTAGAGGCCTATCGCCGCTGGCCTGGCATCCTTCCGAAGTGGCGGGATCAACACCTTGATAAGCTGAGGGATAGGCAGGCAGCCATCCTCATCACGGCGCTTCGTAAGGAGTTGGGCTACGTCCCACGCCACGGTGGCTAGTTGTTGAACACATGTCCGTCGCAGAAATGCGGCGGACTGTTCAATTTGTGGGCGAAAAGAGGCCTAGTCAGTTTATGGGTGACAGGAATTGGTCACGTTTCGTGACCTCGAAACTTCACGATCGGCAAGCCAGTTACCGCCGGAAGGTTTCCTTGCGACCCGCAGACTTGCGGGTCTCACCTGTGACTTAACGCCAGAAACTGGCGAGTCACAGGTTCAATCTAGGCACGATTACCAAAAACAAAACCCCATCTAACGATGAGGTTCTATTTTTGGTAGTAGCGACAGGAATTGAACCTGTGACCTCGAGCTTATGAGTCTCGCGCTCTAACCAACTGAGCTACGCTACCTCGTCGGAATTTACTTCAGGTTTTCGCAATAACTACAGGTAGTTATTGCTGTCACCTTGCGTTATTCCTCCTCTCGGCGCTACCAACAGACAAGGCTTGGTTTGCGTCACCGTATCATTGCTTGCGCAATGAGGGACTGAGAGGATACAAACACGATTGTATCAGAGAGTGGCCGGGTTTTCTAGAGGCCGCACCTAAGTGTCAAAAAGAATAATATGGATGTATAATAAAAGTACTTCCACGCGATACTCACTGATTCGCCACGCGGCGAACTAAGCGTCCCTCGCGAACGGATCATTCAATTGTCTTCGGATGTTTTCTAGAAACGGGCAAACAAACGGGCAATACAATCAAAAAACGTTTCTCTACTAATTTATAGAGGATTTTTGATATGAATGATGAAACTTTTTTGAATGAAAGAATTGAAGTGTTGGCGGCGTATGGCGATGGGCTTAACCCGTGTCGTCCCTTGAAATTCAAGCAGCCAAATGGGCGAGAGGTGACGGTGCGCGAGATCGGCCTGCGTTATCCGAGTGCCCAGGGCAAACGGACACTGCATATCTTTGACGTGACAGACGGATCGGCTGACTACCGGCTAGAATTCGATAGCGAGCGGCTTACTTGGCATCTAACTCGTGAAGGTGATCATTATGCGGCCTGATTATAATGACGAAACGCCAATTGTAATGCACGTTGACCTTAATTCGGCGTTTGCTAGCATCGAACAGCAGGCGCGACCAATGCTACGCGGCCGACCGGTGGCTATTGTTAATCGCCGCACTGAACATACCTCGATTGTGACGGCTAGCTACGAAGCCAAGGCACTGGGTGTGAAGGTCGGTATGTTATTTACCGAAGCAGCGCGCTTGGCGCCAGGTTTAATCGCTATCGAAAGTGAGCCCGAAAAGTATCGCTTTGTCTATAAAAAGTTAACTAAAATTCTAAACAGCTATTCGCCAAATGTCACAATGAAAAGTATCGACGAGGGAGTAATTGACTTTCATGGCGTAATTAATTGTCGTCCGATTGAAGAAATTGGACTAGAAATTAAGCAGCGGCTGAGGGATGAGGTCGGCCGGGCGATGCGCTGTAATATCGGGATTGGACCCAACCGTTTCTTGGCAAAAACAGCCGCGGGGTTACATAAGCCAGATGGCATGGATGTGATCGATCACAATAATCTGCGTGATGTATTTGCAAAACTCACTCTCACAGACCTAACCGGCATTGCCGAACATAATTGGGCGCGTTTGCATTCTGTCGGTATTGATACGCCACTACAATTTCTAGATAGCGACGTCGTAACCCTACAAAAGATAGTTTTTAAAAGTATTGTCGGTCAACACTGGTATCAGCGGCTGCGTGGCTGGGAAGTTGATGACCGGGTATTTGATATGAAACGTGTTGGTCGGCAGTATGTGCTAGAGGACCGCGACTTGACGCGAACTCAGATTATGCAGCGTCTGCATCATTTGTGTGAGTCAGCTGGCTCGCGTATGCGTTCGCAAAACAAAGTGGCGAGGGGTATCTACGTCTATGCCAAAACGCCCGACCACCGATATTGGCATGCCTCCAAGCTAACTCAATTGCCTTTCTATAGCGACAAAACTATTTATAGTTTAGCCGAGCGATTGTTTATAGGAGCGCCAGATTCAATTCGCGAGATTGGCGTGCATTGCTACGGTTTGTCTAATGATAATGACCGGCAAACCAGTTTATTTGGCGATATCTTGGTGCGTGAACATCAATTGGTCGATGCGATCGATGAGATTAATCGGCGTTACGGGGAGCGGACCTTGCATTCGGCTGACACCCTTCGTACCGGTACGTTCGTCAAGCAAAAAATACCGTTTGGTAGCACGCGCTTTTTATAGAGGTCCGGTTAACCTAGGACTTAATCGATTGCCCCGGGTTGGGTTATAATAAGATAATGAATAAGACAATTATTATGTTTTTTACAGGGCTGTTCGGAATTATCGGCGGTTACGTGCCATTTTTGTTTGGCGATACTAATTTCTTTGGCGGCTGGAGCATATTCATGGGATTTGTCGGTGGAATCTTTGGCATCTGGCTGGGTGTATGGGTTTCCAAGCGTCTAGCCTAAAGTCAATAATGCCACCCGGTCGCTATGTTGTAGCGGTTAGCGGCGGCGTTGATTCGGTTGTCTTACTAGACATGCTAATGCGTGGCAACCAGTTCGCGGCACCAGACTACAAGTTTATCGTCGCGCACTTTGATCATGGTATTCGAGACGATTCGAGTGAGGACGCTGGGTTTGTGGCTGAGCTGGCAAAAAAGTATGGTTTGGAGTTTGCAAGTCGGCGCGAGACTTTGGGTAGCGGGGTGAGTGAAGAGCTGGCGCGAACGCGACGCTATACCTTCTTGCGATCGGTTGCTAATCAGAATCACGCCAAGCTAGTGACCGCTCACCATGCTGATGATGTTGTTGAATCGGTGACAATTAATCTGCAGCGCGGCACTGGCTGGCGTGGCTTGGCCGTTATGGATTCAGATGTCGTGCGACCCTTATTGGACATTGATAAGCAATTAATTCTCGACTATGCACGGCGTTATCATTTGATATGGCACGAGGATAGCACGAACGCGAGCGACGCTTACCTACGTAACCGCATTCGCCGACGCGCGCATGATTTGGCGGATGATGCCAAGCGACAAGTTATAGCCCTGCGATCGCATCAAGTCGGGCTCAAGGCTCAAATTAATCAAGAGGTCGTCGACCTAGTTGGAACCGGCCCGGAATATAGTCGGTATTTTTTTACACATATTAATCAGACAGTTGCGTTAGAATGTCTACGTTATATCGTTCATGCACGCTTGACGCGTCCGCAGCTTGGACGGGCCTTATTAGCAATTAAAACAGCCAAGCCACATGTAATTTACGAAGCGGGCGACGGTGTAGAATTTCGCTTCACCTCTCGTAATTTTGTGGTTAAGCTGATAAAATAAGATTAGTAGATTCCACCTAAACCATAGACCGAAAGGAACAATAATTCTTTATGGCAATTAAATCATCCGATCCTAAGAGAAAGCCAAGCAATATAATTCGTTTGGGTTTGTTTTGGGCAATTCTTGTCTTTGGCGTACTGGCCGTTGTTGCAATTGTAACCCCGCAGGATAACCTAAAAGTCGTGCCAATTTCAGACGTTATTAGTCAGGCGAATGCTGGTCAGATTGCTAAGCTTGAGATTCAAGGTGACAATGTCACGGTAACGCCAAAAGGTAGTGATAAGCCAACCGAAAAGTCGACCAAAGATTCTGGTAGTACGATTCAGGATCAGGGACTTAACAAGAACGCCCCTGTCGAGCTAACTATCCTGGCCCAGTCTAAAACTGGCGACACGCTGTGGAATTTGGCGATTATTATCTTACCGGTAATTCTGATTGCGGGCTTCTTTATGTATATGATGCGTCAGGCGCAAGGTCAGAATAACCAGGCAATGGGCTTTGGTAAATCAAAAGCCAAATTGTACGGCCAAGACAAGCAAAAGGTGACGTTTAGCGATATCGCCGGTAATGATTCTGCCAAGCAAGATTTAGAGGAAGTAGTTGATTTTCTGAAACACCCTAAAAAGTACGAAGTGCTTGGTGCGAAAATTCCGAAGGGCGTGCTGTTAGTCGGTAACCCGGGTACCGGTAAGACTCTGCTGGCGCGAGCTGTGGCGGGTGAGGCCAATGTGCCATTCTTCTCAATATCTGGATCAGAGTTTGTCGAAATGTTCGTTGGTGTTGGCGCCTCGCGTGTCCGTGATTTATTCGCCAAGGCTAAAAAGAATGCTCCAGCCATTATTTTTATCGATGAGATTGATGCTGTCGGACGCAAGCGCGGTAGCGGCATGGGCGGTGGGCATGATGAGCGCGAGCAGACCTTGAACCAAATCTTGGTTGAGATGGACGGGTTCGAAAACGGTGCTAACGTGATTGTTCTAGCGGCTACCAACCGGGCTGATGTGCTTGATCCAGCATTGCTACGACCTGGTCGTTTCGATCGACGTACTAACATTATGTTGCCAGAACGTCGCGATCGTGAAGCGATTTTGAAGGTGCACTTCAAGAATAAGCCAGTTGATGACACTCTCAAGATTGACTCTCTAGCAGCTAAAACAGCCGGTTCGTCCGGAGCGGACCTAGCCAATATGGCTAACGAGGCCGCAATCGTAGCGGCGCGCCGTAATGCTAAAAAGATTAGTAATGCTGATTTAACTGAGGCGTTCGAGAAAGTGGCGATCGGTCCAGAACGTAAAGCCAAGGTCATGAATGACAAAGAAAAGCTGATGACGGCGTATCACGAAGCTGGTCATGCCATTGTTGGTCATGTCTTGCCAGACAGCGACCCGGTCCACAAAGTTACGATTATACCGCGTGGCGGTACTGGTGGCGTCACTTGGTTCTTGCCGCCAGAAGACACGAGCTACACCAACGTTTACGAGTTCAAGGATATTTTGGCACGCGCCATGGGCGGCCGTATTGCCGAAGAGATTATCTACGGTAAGGATGGTATTACGACTGGTGCTGGCTCGGACCTACGTAAGGCAACCGAAATTGCCCGCGATATGGTTATCGAACAAGGCATGGGCTCCAAATTACGCGATCAAGTTTTTCACGATGATAATGGTGGCATGGTCTTTGACAAGATGACGCACGAACGACCATACAGTGACGATACGGCCAAACAAATCGACATTGAGGTTCGTGATTTAGTCGAAGAGGCTCGTAACCGTTCACGTCTTGTACTAGTACATAACCGTAAGAGCCTAGACGCGCTCGCTCAAGCCTTAATCAAGGAAGAAACACTCGAGGAAGACCAAGTCGTCGAGATTCTCAAAGACGCGACCCTACCAAAGGAGGCCAAGCTTCACTAGGCGTGGCGTAGGTACCTATAATGCCATCAATCAAAAGCACTGTCTCGAAGGCCAACAAGAAGCTACCACTGCAACTAGCGGCGTCATTACTGGCCGGTTCGACCCTGATATCTAGTATCCTGGGGCTACTGCGTGATCGTTTGCTAAACGGCATGTATTATCACACGTACCCAACTGGAATTGACGCCTATACAGTTGCTTTTACGGTGCCGGACTTTATGTTCTTTATCTTGGTGTCGGGTGCGCTAAGTGTGACTTTTATACCGGTTTTTAATCAGCGCCTTGCCAGCGGGAACAAACAGTCGGCCTGGGAACTGTCGACGAGCATTTTGAATCTAATGGCGATTGTGACGTTGATTGCGAGCATTCTGATTATTATTTTTGCCGAGCCGTTAGTGCATTATGTCGTTGGTCCAGGTCTAGATGAGTCAAGCCGCGCCCTGGCGGTCAGTATGATGCGCGTGATTGCGGTCAATCCATTCTTGTTTGCAATTGCTACGGTTGTAGCCAGTATGCAGCAGGCGATTGGGCGCTTTACGTTCTTTGCATTAGCGCCAACTATTTATAATATCGGCATTATTATCGGTACGGTATTCTTTACGAACGGCATTAACTTGTTCGGCTGGCATATTTTTGACGGTGGTATTATGGGCGTCGCTCTGGGTGTTGTGCTGGGCTCGATTCTGCAACTACTAGTCAGTAGCATCGGTTTATTTGGTATTGGGTTCGATTATAGGTTCAAGATTTATTGGAAGAATAAGGGCTTCCGCCGGGTTCTGTCGCTACTGCCTGCCCGCTCGCTAGATCAGGGCATCGACTACGTGAATAGTATCGTCGAAACTAACTTAGCTTCGCGTATGATGGCAGGTAGTGTGCGTGCCTACCAGCAGGCATCAGCGCTGTCGTATGTCCCGATTAATCTAATCGGCGTGGCGATTAGTACCGCGGCTTTTCCGAAAATGGCAGAACGGCTGGGTCAGAATCGACCAGATTTATTCAAGGATGAGCTACAAACGGTTCTGCGCGTTATTATATGGTTAGCTTTGCCGGTGACGGTGATCACGTTCTTTGGGCGTGGTTATCTCATCAACTTTATTCAAAACGGTGGTGATACAGTGATGGCTAGCATCTTGGGCGTGTTAGCAATTGCAATTCTATTTCGCTCGATTTACCACATTGCGGCGCGCAGTTTCTATGCCCAGCAAGATACCAAGACGCCTCTGTATATATCGTTCTTTGCGATTGGTCTGAATATTACGCTAGCCGTGTGGTTCACGATGGGACTTGGGCTTGGCGTTTACGGGTTGGCGTGGGCGACCGCAATTGTTTCGTGTTTTGAAGTTATGATTTTGTTCGTGATGATGTCGCGCCGTATTAAGGGTTTGTTTGATATCGTGTTCGTGCATGCTGTCGCACGCATGGCGAGTGCGACGGGTTTTATGGCGGCGGTGACTTATGTCTTGGTTCAGGTTTTCCCATTGAGTGTGAATGATCAAAGTTTCCTCGCTACTTTTCCGAAGTTTGTTGTCATTGTGACACTCAGTAGTTTGTCCTACGGACTGTTTAGTTACATGTTTAAGCTTGGCGAGATGCAGCCGATATTGTCACGTGCCAAAAAGATATTATTCTATCGAGTTCGCTAAATTATGAACCAAGACCATATTAGGAACTTCTGCATTATTGCTCATATCGATCATGGTAAATCGACCTTAGCTGATCGTATGTTAGAAATGACAGGGACTGTTCAGAAACGTGATATGAAGTCGCAATTACTTGACAGTATGGATTTGGAGCGTGAAAAAGGTATTACGATCAAGCTGGCGCCTGTGCGTATGAACTATAAGGGTTATGATTTGAACTTAATCGATACGCCGGGTCACGTTGACTTTAGTTATGAGGTTAGTCGATCGCTCCAGGCGTGTGAAGTTGCGATTCTGGTAGTTGATGCTAGCCAGGGTATCCAAGCCCAGACGCTAGCTAATGTTTACTTGGCGCTGGCAGCCGACTTAACGATTATTCCGGTCCTAAACAAAATTGATTTACCGGCTGCCGACGTGCCGCGTGTGAGTGCCGAGATTATTAATTTGCTGGGTTGTGCGCCGGAAGATATTCTGATGATTAGTGCCAAGACCGGCCAGGGTGTCGAGGCGGTACTGGATGCCGTGATTGATAGAACTGTGCCACCTCATGGTGATGCGCAGGCGCCAACGCGGGCGTTGATATTTGATAGTTACTATGATGATTACCGTGGAGTTATTTTGTATGTCCGCGTGGTTGATGGTTCAATTAAGAAGGCTGATATTATCGAGATGATTGCGACTGGCGCAAATGGGATAGCGCTCGAAGTCGGCGCCCTGAACCCTGTTATGAAGGCCGGCGACGAGCTAACGACTGGTGAGATTGGCTACGTAGTAACGAATCTGCGTACGACACGCGATGCCCGGGTTGGCGATACGGTGACGACGAGACGTTCACATATCGACACTCAGCTACCCGGTTACAAGTTAGTTAAACCGTTCGTTTATGCGGGCTTTTTCCCGGTTAGTAATGATGACTATCAGGACTTAAAAGATGCGGTTGAGAAATTGAGTATGAGTGATTCGGCGCTACAGTTCGAACCAGAGAATTCACCAGTGCTTGGTTTTGGTGTCCGGATTGGCTTTTTGGGGTTGCTCCACATGGACATCGTCCGGGAGCGTTTAGAGCGAGAATATAATTTGGATTTAGTGGTCACCAATCCATCTACCGACTATCATGTAACGCTGACGGCTGGCGACGAGCTGGACATCAAGAGCGCTAGTGACCTACCAGATGTTAGTCGGGTACGAGAAATTCGTGAACCATGGATCAAGGGTGAGATTGTCGTACCCCAGAAGTATATCGGGGCTGTGCTGCAGCTAATTGTTAACAAACGCGGCCAGCAAAGTAACCTAAGCTATATCGATGAGCAAGCCTTGATTAGTTTTGCGGCGCCACTAGCGAATTTATTAACTGATTTTTATGACCAACTCAAGTCAGTAACGAGTGGGTATGGTTCGTTTAACTACGAACTTGATGACTATCGAGCCGAGGATCTAGTGAGGATTGACTTCTACGTTGCTGGTCAAATGATTGATGCCCTGAGTATTATGGCTCATCGCTCAGAATCGCAACGTTTGGGCCGCGAGATTGTCGATAAGTTAAAAGATGTTATCCCGCGCCAGAATTTCCAGGTCGCCCTGCAGGCGGCGATTGGTGGTAAATTTATCGCGCGGGCTGATTTATCGGCGTACCGCAAGGATGTGACGACCGGACTATATGGTGGCGATGTGACGCGCAAAAAGAAGGTTCTCGCCAAACAAGCAAAAGGCAAAAAGCGCATGAAGCGCTTTGGCAAAGTCGACATTCCATCCGAAGCCTTTACGGTGATGTTGAAACGCGACTAATTACCGAACTTGCCCGGGTCTCTGGTAGGTATTGGCCGGTAGCTGGTACAATAAGCCTACATGAATTTTGATTTGAAATATATAGATGACTTTCGCGAAGTCCTGCGCAATTATACGCCTGCTCGCGAGGCGATTGATACACTCGGTGCCATTGAATTGGTGATTTTACTGGGTATTAGTGGTTCCGGTCGCAATACTATCATTAATACATTAACTGCAACTGGTCGCTATCATTTTATTTTGTCTGATACGACACGGCCACCAAAGATTCGCGATGGTCAGTTGGAACAGAACGGTGTGCAGTATTATTTCCGAACTGAAGAAGAAGTACTGCAGGATCTCAGAGACGGTAACTTCCTAGAAGCCGAGGTGATTCATAATCAGCAAGTTTCCGGTATTAGTATTCGCGAACTTGAACGGGCCCGCCAGAGCGGTAAGATTCCTATCAACGAGGTTGATGTCGCTGGTACGGTGAATATTCTAAAGTCAAAACCAGACACGCAAATGTTCTTCATCGTTCCGCCGAGTTACGATGAATGGATGCACCGGCTGACGAACCGCGAAAATATGAGCCAGCAGGAGCTGAATAACCGCATGCAGACTGCGGTTCGGGTTTTGGAAGTCGGCTTGTCTAATAGTTACTTCAGATTTGTTTTAAATGATCGGCCCGAACAAGCCGCTCTGATGATTGATCGCCAGGTAACGAGTAGCGTGATTGATGATAATCACGACGATAGGGCTAGAATGGCAGCGCAACAAATCCTACAAGACATCAAACGTCATCATCTTGGCACTCATTGACATCGAGTGCCAAATCGCGCTACAATAGCGTTATGACAGATCGACAGATTCAGATTTTGGCAGCAATTATTGAACAGCATGCCGAGATTGCCGCGCCAATTGGTAGCGTTATGCTGGCCAAGTTGTTTGGTGTGTCGAGCGCCACAATCCGCAGCGAGATGGCCCGCCTCGAAGAAATGGGCTTAATTGCCCAACCGCATACTAGTGCCGGGCGCGTGCCGACTGACGCTGGTTATCGGTTTTATGTTAATACGCTCAATGAGGCGCATCTGAACGATACGCAACCTCTAATGCTCGATCGCAGTGCGAGAGCGATCGAAACTAGGGTTAGTACACAGGCTAATCGAGCTGATCGAGCGATTCGTAGCGCGGTTGATAGTCTCGTCGATTTAACACATAATCTAGGTTTGGCCACGATAGGCGACGAGTTATATCTAAGTGGCATCGGCAATTTATTTGCTCAGCCGGAATTTGCCGGCGGCAACCACGCGCAGGCGGTAGCTCAACTGCTCGATAATTTGGAACCATGGCTACGCGAAGTAGCACCGAACGAGCCGCTAAATGTTTTTATCGGTAGCGAAAATCCTATTGGCAAAAGCAGCGGTGCCAGCTTGATTATTAGTCGCTTCCGTTCGCCGTATAGCGATAATAGTTATATCGGTGTCCTTGGCTCAACGCGTCAAAGCTATGCCAAGGTGATGCGCCTCGTGCGCCACGCTGGGGCAATGCTCGAAGAAGTACTGTAATGTTGGAGATGGAATTTGACTATTAGAATATAGCAAAAGGGGAAAGTATATGGCAGAAAAAGCAAAGAAAACTAAAAAAGAACTCGAATTTGACGAGAAAATCAATGAACTTACTCAGGATCTACAGCGTACCCGGGCTGACTTTGAAAATTATCGCAAACGTAGCGAGACCGAAAAGTCGCTCGCTCGTGAGTCTGGTCAGGCCAGCGCCATTCTGAAGCTTTTACCAGTAATCGACAATATTGAACGGGCAATTGCCTATACGCCGGCCGATATTCAGGACCATGTTTGGGTCAAGAGCGTCACTGGTTTAGTTAAGAACCTAGAGAAGTCGTTAGACGGACTAAACTTGAAGCGTATTGACGCCAAACCTGGTATTGTTTTTAATCCTGATTTGCACGAAGCAATTCAGTTTGATGAAGACGCCGAAGGTGAGCATGAAGTTATCGCCGAAGAACTACAAGCCGGCTACACGTTAGGCGGTCATCCGATTCGGCACGCCATGGTTAAAGTGACGCGCCAATAATGGCCGTCGGCATTGAAGTGTGACTTATGTCACAGCTCATCCGTCATGCGCATGGGTTATACTATTAGGATTGACTGTCACACATTAATATAAACGCAAATGGTAGTAATTACCGGAGATAATGCATGGAATCTGAATCATTAGTACTTGTCGTCAACCCTGGCAGCGCCAGCCGTAAATATGCTCTATTCGCGGGTGGCAAAGCGCGCGCTAGTATCAACTTCGAATTCGAAGATGGTGGGGTAATTAGTAAAGTTGAATATGCTGGTGAAAAGCATATCCAGAAATATGACGATGCCGATCTGAGTGCGGTGTCGCGCTACGTTTTGACACTGTTGCACGAACACGAGGTTATGAGTCAGACTGACCAGTTGGACGTCATCGGTATCCGTGTCGTGGCGCCAAGTCGTCAATTTATGAATGACCAGTTAGTAACGCCTGCAATTGAAGCAGCGCTTGAAGCAGTTCAGCAGAAAGCACCTCTGCACATTACGACGGTTCTAGCCGAGATTAAACACCTCGAGAACTTTTTCCCCGGTATTCCTGTTGTTACGGTTTCTGATAGCGCGTTTCATGCTAGCTTGCCAGATTATGCCTGGAACTACGCTGTTGACCCAATACTCGCCGAACAATACGATATTCGACGTTATGGCTATCACGGGGTCTCGATTGAGTCAGTCGTGCGCTACTTACAGGGCAGTGATTTACTGAAGCCCAAGACGGTCATATGCCACATCGGTAGCGGCAGCAGTCTAACAGCTGTCGCGGACGGTAAAAGCGTTGACACAACAATGGGCTATACGCCGCTTGAGGGTCTGGTGATGGCTTCGCGCAGTGGCTCAATTGATGTTGCGGCCGCCCTGGCGATTAAACGCGAGCTTGCGCTGACAGATGACGGTCTGGAACAGTATCTCAACAAGCAAAGCGGTCTACTAGGTGTGAGCGGCAGTTCTAACGACATTCGCCAACTACTAACTAGTGAAGCGCAAGGTGACGAGCGTGCCAAGCTGGCCTTAAAGTTATTTGTTTATCGCATCCAGCAGTATATCGGTCAAATGGCCGCTAGTATGGGTGGTATCGATAGTTTGGTCTTTACAGCAACGATTGGTGAACGTTCGAGTATTATTCGCGAACGCGTGCTTGATGGCCTAGAATATCTTGGCCTGGTTAACGATAAGGCGGTGAACGACGCTACTTTTGAGCCATCACAACCGACGAATATCGCAACAGCGGCTAGTAAACCAATTTTGGTTGTATCAACGGACGAATCAACCGAAATTGCGCGACGCGCTAGCCTATATCTAGCTAACACAAGGTCCAACCAGAACTAAATACTTCCCTATTTAACTTCTAAGTTAGCACTCTTGACATGAGAGTGCTAACTTTTATATAATCAAGATATTGGCAATCTCTACGCGAGAGTGCTAAAATTAACTAAGACAATATGAATTTTTATAACGAATAGGAGAAATCATAAATGGGTAAAATTATTGGAATCGACCTTGGTACAACTAACAGCGCCGTTGCTTACATGGTGGCTGGTAAATCTGATGTCATCGCTAATGCCGAAGGTAATCGTACGACGCCAAGCGTTGTAGCCATCAACAAGAAAGGCGAACGACTAGTTGGCCAAGTTGCCCAGCGTCAACGTGTTACCAACGCCAAGAACACGATTTACGGCGTTAAGCGTCTGATCGGACGTAAGTTTGGCGATAAGGAAGTTCAAACCGATCATGACATCATGCCATACGAAATCATCAAAAAAGGCGATGGCGTAGCGGTCAAGATGGGTGACGCCGACTACTCGCCAGAAGAAGTTTCAGCTATGATTCTATCCAAACTCAAGGCTGATGCCGAAGCCTTCTTGGGCGAAAAAGTTACCGAGGCGGTTATTACTGTCCCGGCTTACTTTGACGACTCGCAGCGCCAAGCTACCAAAGATGCAGGTAAAATTGCCGGTCTAGAGGTGAAGCGTATTATTAACGAACCGACCGCTGCCGCCCTAGCCTATGGACTTGATAGCAAAAAAGACGAAAAGATTGTTGTTTTCGACCTCGGTGGTGGTACATTCGACGTTTCTGTCCTAGAGCTAGGTGATGGTGTCTTTGAAGTTAAGTCAACTAACGGTGATACGCACCTTGGTGGTGAAGATTTCGATAACCGCATCGTTAACCACTTCTTGGACGTGTTCAAGAACAACGAAGGCATTGATCTAAAGAGTGACAAAGCTGCTATGCAACGCCTCAAAGATGAAGCTGAAAAGGCAAAAAAAGAGCTATCGAGCACTAACGAGACCGAGATTAACCTACCTTTCTTAACCGCTGATGCTGAGGGTCCAAAGCACTTCGAGTACAAATTAACGCGCAGCAAGCTAGAAGAATTAGTCAAAGATCTAATCGACCGCCTAGCTGACCCAGTCGAAAAAGCTCTCAAAGATGCCGGTCTAAAAGCAAACGAAATCGATGAAATTGTATTGGTCGGTGGTATGACCCGTATGCCAATTGTCGTCGAGAAGGTCAAGGCAATCTTTGGCAAAGACCCGCTGAAGGGCGTGAACCCTGACGAAGTCGTGGCTATTGGTGCAGCCATTCAAGGTGGCGTGCTGGCTGGTGACGTCAAGGACGTGTTATTGCTTGATGTTACGCCACTATCGCTCGGTATTGAAACGATGGGTGGCGTCGCGACGAAACTAATCGAGCGCAATACAACTGTTCCGACGTCAAAGTCAGAGACATTTAGTACGGCCGCTGATAATCAGCCCCAAGTTGAAATTCATGTTACTCAGGGTGAGCGTGAGATGGCCGCTGACAATAAATCACTGGGCCGCTTTACACTTGATGGTATCGCGCCAGCACCTCGTGGTGTGCCTCAGATTGAAGTGACTTTCAATATTGACGCTAATGGTATTTTGAACGTCACGGCCAAGGATAAAGGAACCGGTAAAGAGCAGAGTATCACTATCTCTAACAGTGGTAATCTATCCAAGGAAGATATTGAAAAAGCCGCCAAGGATGCCGAAGCACATGCTGACGATGATAAGAAAAAGCGCGAAGCGATTGATGCTCGTAACGGTTTAGAAAGCACGATCTATCAAGCTGAGAAAATGCCAGATGAGTTCAAGGACAAGATTAGTGATGACGACAAAAAAGTCATTACTGACGCTGTTGAAGAAGCTAAAAAGCACAAAGACTCTGACGACAAAGCAGAACTAGAGGCTGCATCAAAGGCGCTCAATGACGCGATTATGCCAATCGGTGCCAAGATGTACGAATCTGCCGCCAAGGAAGAAGCTCCAGCAGAAGGCGAAGCCAAAAAAGATGACGAACCTGTCGAAGGTGAAGTTATCGACGAAGAGAAAAAGTAGGGCAGCCAACCTACTTCAGGGCCATGAACCCCGCCGGTAAAAATCGGCGGGGTTTTTACTAGCACTCTTGCATATTGAGTGCTAGTTTTATATCATAGATACAGATGACAAAGCGAGATTATTACGAAATTCTAGGCATTAGCAAGACGGCGTCTGCTGATGAAATTAAAAAAGCCTATCGCAAGGCGGCAGTTCAACATCACCCCGACAAAGAAGGTGGTGATGAAGCTAAGTTCAAAGAAATCAGCGAAGCATACGAAGTTCTCAAGGATAGCCAGAAGCGCCAACGCTATGACCAGTTCGGTCATGCCGGTGTGGGTGGGGCGAGCGGTTCAAGTGCCGGCGGCAATCCGTTTGGCGGTTTTGGCGGCCAGAACGTCCACTTTGACTTTGGTGACGGTGGTTTAGGCGATATTTTTGGTCAATTCTTTGGCGGCGGCGCATCTGGCCGTCAAGCGCCCCAACGCGGCCGTGATGTCGAGGTTAGCCTGCAGTTAACCTTTGAAGAGGCGATTTTCGGTGTTGAAGAAAAAATTGAACTAGACATGGACGATGAGTGTACGCATTGTCACGGTACAACGGTTGAGCCGGGCTACGAGATGAAAGTTTGTCCAACCTGTAAGGGTGCCGGTCAGCAAGCCCGTATTATGAATACCATGTTTGGCCAAATTCAGCAGAATGTTACTTGTGAAACCTGTAGTGGCCGCGGTAAGGTGCCTGAAAAGGTCTGTACGGTTTGTCGTGGTAAGGGTACTGAGCGCCGCAAGCGCAGCATTAACCTCAAAGTGCCAGCTGGTATCGATGATGGCGCTACGATTCGTCTGCATGGTCATGGTGAGGCTGTAGGCGGTGGCGAAAAAGGCGATTTGTACGTTCACATTCGCGTCAAGGCCCACAAGCGCTTTACTCGTGAGGGCGATATTATTCTGTCCGAAGAACACGTTAGTATGGTTGATGCCGCACTAGGTACCGAAATTGATGTCGAAACAGTCGATGGCGATATCAGGATGAAAGTTCCGGCTGGTACTCAATCTGGCACCGATTTTAAACTATCAAATCATGGTGTGCCGCACGTCCGTAGCGACAAGCGCGGTCCGCATATTGTCAGTGTGATTGTTGATACACCTACTAAACTAAATCGTAAGCAAAAAGAGATTTTGAGTCAGTTCTGAACCGGTTGATTCCTAGACTCTAATCCAAATCGCAACACGTAGTGTGAGTGGCGGTAGCCACTCCTGCAACTTCCATCTAAAAAACATCTCTGTTCAGGTCTTGTAGACTAGTTGTTGTACCACCAATAACTAAACA
>JAJYBZ010000035.1 GCA_021778755.1 bacterium
TACCAGTCCAATACGAACGTCGCGATAATGTCCTAGAAATGCCGCCGATTATCTTAATCGAGCAGCTGTCTCGTGTCCTGATTGGCATATTGCTAGGCAATCATAATGACGTCAACGCCACGCTACCACAGTTATTAGCCCATCCAGCTTGGAACATTAAACCACTAGATTTATGGAAGCTGAGCCTGCAGTCGTATCACAACCGGACACACTGGCTCGACGAGATGGGTAATACCCCGGAGTTCGTCGCTCTCCGCGAGTGGCTAGTAACAACTGCCCTGGCAATACCTTATCAACCGCTAGAAATCATACTAGACCAACTGATCGGCAACACCGAGCACCAGTCCCAGGATAATGAACAGGACGACAGCGAGCCTACGGGCGCACCCAAAGCACCAATGTTTCACAGTCCAATCTATAATTATTTCTTCGCGGTTGACAAGTTAGAATCTGGATCTGAAGATTATATTCAATATCTACAGGCCTTACGCGCTATCAGAACCAAGTTACGCGAATATCGTCCCCTTGAAACGCCCAATCTACTAACTTTTATCGAGTTTATTGACCTGCATCGTAGTATCGGTAGCGGTATTACCAGTGTACGGCCGGCATCGCAACAGGAAAACGCCATTCAACTCATGACCGCACACAAATCAAAAGGTCTAGAATTTAAAAATGTCTATATAATCAATGCGATTGATAGTATCTGGGGAGAGCGCGCCCGCAGCCACAGCCGCCTGATCAGTTATCCCGAGAACCTACCACTTGCGCCAGTTGGCGACAGTAGCGATGAGAGGCTGCGATTATTTTATGTCGCCGCCACACGCGCCAAGGATAATCTACACATTAGCTACAGTCTATCGGACGACAACAACAAAACTACTGCCCGCGCTAGCTTCTTGATTGGTGATAACTGGCCGTCAAGTCCTATCAGCAGCGACCATAACCACACACAAGCGCTCGAGACCGCCGAAACACTTTGGTATGAGCCTATAGTTAAAAGTTCGCCCAAGCGGCTACTGGACGTTCTGGCGCCGCAGTTGGAAAACTACCAGCTGAGCGTTACTCATCTAACTAATTTCCTGGATGTTACACGTGGCGGTCCCCAAAACTTTTTGTTACAGAATTTATTGCGCTTCCCACAAGCCATGAGCCCGGCTGCCGCCTACGGTTCGGCTATTCACGCCACCCTGCAGCGAGCCCATGCCCACTTAGCAACCAATGGTAAGCGCCAAGCCATCGAGGATATATTACGCAACTTTGAGGTCGCTCTGAACGAACAGCGCCTAGCTCCGGCCGAATTCGACACATACTTACAAAAGGGGATTGATGATTTGCAGGTGTTTCTGGCAGACCGCTATGACAGTTTTAATACCAACCAGAAAACCGAACTCAACTTTAAATCACAACATTCAATAGTCGGTGAAGCACATTTGTCCGGTGCGCTCGACCTAGTTGATATTGACGGTAAAACCATCACTGTGACTGATTACAAAACCGGTCGACCGGCACATAGCTGGCGCGGCACAACTGATTATGAAAAGATTAAATTGCACAAATATAAACAACAGTTGATGTTCTATAAATTACTGGTTGAAAACGCCCGCGACTATCGTAGCTACAGTGTCGACAGGGGAATATTGCAGTTCGTCGAACCTACGCCCGGTGGCGTAGTAACGTCGCTACAGACAGACTTTAGTTCAGACGAGCAGGATCAATTTGCGTTGTTAATTAATGCTGCCTGGAAGCGCATCGTTAATCTGGATTTACCAGATATATCTAGTTATGATCAATCTCTCAAAGGTATCTTGGCTTTTGAACAAGATTTAATTGACAATACCTTATAAGTATTGACACGTAGCTATTTTATTGCTACTATTAATGAACACAGATTGAGGTTGTGAAACACCGATATGATAACTCGTATCCGTATTTCACGACCTCTCTGCATGTACATTAATGACAGAGAGATAGTGACAGCGTTTCGACATCGGGGAATACCGAAAGGTTGACCAACCACGCGCCCCCACGTGCGAGGTTACCGGACGGTGGTGTCGAAATGAAAGAGGTCCCGTCACCCCTGGCGGATAGTACCAGGGGTGACGGGACCGACCAACCCTACAAACGAGAAGGTGACCACCTTGGGCGTGTACGAAGACGATCTCGTTCGTAAGGCAGATGCCTACAACGCAGCAAAGGCCGAGCACGCTCGGATTGGCCGAGAGCAGCACAAGTCGACATCAGCATCTGATCTACGAGACGCTGCACAGAAGCGAGACGACGCAAAGCGCAAGTTCGATGCCACGTACAGCCAGTACGTGGACGAGATGCGCCACCTCGGTCAAACGCCGCACCCTGCGTCGCGGTGGGTGCGATGAACTCTGTCTGACAAGCCCCAGAAGACACACATCTTCCGGGCACGACGATGATAGGCACGAGACTACTCCAACAGGAGGCGCCTCGGCAGGGTTCGACTCCCTGCATCGTCGCTAGCGCTCGTTGTTGCTTCGTGTGATTAAGTTCACGGAAGCAGCAGCGAGCTGTTTTAATATATGAGATAATGAATATAATGATAAATTTTTGGCAAGACCTACCGAAGCCTTTTTTTATACTTGCGCCGATGGAAGCAGTGACGGACGTAGTTTTTCGCCATGTCGTCGCGCATGCCGCCAAGCCAGATGTTTACTTTACCGAATTTACTAATGCCACCAGTTATTGCAGCGAGAAGGGTGAACATAGCACACGTGGCCGCCTGGCGTTTACCGACGACGAGCAGCCGATAGTTGCTCAGATATGGGGCAATCGGCCTGATCAGTTCCAGCAAATGGCCCTCGGTCTCAAAGACAAGGGTTTCGCCGGGATAGATATTAATATGGGCTGCCCAGAGAAGTCGGTGGTCAAGGGCGGCGGTGGCAGCGGCTTGATTCGAACCCCAGAACTAGCGTCCGAACTGATTGCAGTTGCTAAATCTAGCGGTTTACCGGTCAGCGTCAAAACACGCCTAGGGGATGTTAGCGTCAGCGAATGGACGGCCTGGCTGACACATTTATTCAACCAAGATATCGTCAATCTAACGATACACCTGCGTACCCGCAAAGAGATGAGCAAAGTTCCAGCCCACTTCGAACTGATTCCAGCGATTAAAAAACTGCGTGACGAAATAGCACCTGATACGCTTCTGACAATTAATGGTGATATCGAGGACCGCCAGCAGGGCGAAGATTTAGTCCGTCAATACGGCGTTGACGGTATTATGATCGGCCGCGGGGTGTTCCATAATCCTTTTGCATTTGAAAAAGTACCGAGCGAACACAGTAGAGAACAGCTAATCGAACTCTTAAACCTACAGTTAGACCTGCACGATAAATATTCAACCGAGCTTGAACCGCGAAAGTTCGACCCGCTCAAACGATTCTTCAAGATATATATCAACGGCTTTCCTGGCGCCAGCGAAATGCGCGATAAATTGATGCACACAAAGAACACGGACGAAGTTCGACAAATCATATCTGGCCTATAGTCACCGGTTCCAATACGTACGTTTACCAAAATAACTAATAATCCTTACTTTCCCCTCGGAAAGTAACAAACGAGCTTCTTTTGGACTCATATGAAGCAAAACTGCTGGGGTTGCTCTGTACTCAGCACTGTTCTACGTCGCCTCTACGCCCAACTACTCCTACAACCAGGGCTTCGCTCCGGGTTGGAACAAGAGTCCCGACGTCTTGTCGAACTCGGGCTGCAGATTGGTTGTCATAGTTGTTAGACGCGCGGCTCTACAGTGGAGTTATGATACATACGCATTACTACGGGTGGCGCACGGTGGGGCCACCCCAAAATTGCTTTATGGTAAGTCCATAAAGAATTTTAGGGGTAAAGCGTTCGCTGTACAGCGAAGACAGGACCCGGGAGTGCCGAAGAGCCCTTGTTCAGACCTGGCGTGAAGCAGTGTTATGGAAATATGGGGTTGAGGGGAGGGCAAAAGGAGTCCTATCGTCTGTGGTGACGGCGCAGCTCGGCGACCTTGAGACGCACCATGTGGCGGTCGACTAGCGCGTGAGCCTTGTCTAACTCGATTTGATCCGTAGCCTTTTCACGCAGTTCGATAGCGCGCTCCAGAGCCGCTCGCGACTCAGCTTCGATAATATCATCACCATGATCGGCTTCGTCGACGAGTACGCGAATCGAGTGCTGTGATATTTCAATAATCCCGCCGCTAATAGCAAAGAATTCTAATTTGCTGTCAGGATCGCCTTTGTGAATACGTACCGAAATTACACCCGGAACAGCCAGTGTCACCAAGGCCTCGTGTCCCGGAAAAACCGCAATCTCACCGGTTGACGTGGGTGCAATTAATTCATAGACCTCTTGATCTACTTTGACGCCCAGCATCGTGATGAGTTTTAAGTTCATTAGTCTTTCTTATCCGCCAGACTACCCTGAACCATATAGAACCATTCTTCCGGCTTGTCGTCATATTTACCAATTAGAATATCGTTGAAGTCGCGAATTGTGTCCTCTAGTTTGACATAAGTACCGGGATTACCAGTAAACTTTTCAGCAACATGAAACGGCTGCGACAGATAGCGTTGAATACGACGAGCCCGGGCAACTGTCTGTTTTTGATCATCAGAAAGCTCTTCCATACCCAGAATTGCAATAATATCCTGCAACT
>JAJYBZ010000036.1 GCA_021778755.1 bacterium
AATGGTTATGTGATTACGAATAATCAAACCGCCTTTAAAGATTTCTTGGAAAGCTTGAAAACAACTAAAATCTACGCTACGCTTCATGGTTGCGATAGCACGTTTACAATCAATACTGCTAGTATCACCACGGCGACCGCATCTGATACACAGAACTCTACGGTCGAGCTATGGGTTAACAGCTGGTCACATCAGATTACGAAATTGAACTTTAATGATACAGCTAGTGACGGCACGACCACTGCAATGACTATTACGCCAACCTACAACCAGCCCGTCCAGATTACAGCACCACAATCATCGACTACTGTTTCTCAGCTGCAATCTGATATTACGGCGATAACAACCGGATTATAGGCGGACAATCCGTGATCTAACTAAACCTTGCCGGACCTCTATGACTCCGTGTACAATAGGGGGAGTTATGAAGCGCTATAATCCATCCGAAATTGAACCGAAATGGCAAGCTGTTTGGGAAGATCAACATGTCAACGATGTGGTGATTGATACCAATCGACAAAAACTTTATATTGCCGGCATGTTTCCATACCCCAGTGGTGCCGGTATGCATACCGGACATGCCTTTAGCTACTCGATTGTCGATGCCTTGGCGCGTTTTCACCGCCAACACGGTCGCAATGTCCTGAACCCGATGGGTTGGGACACATTTGGTTTGCCAGCAGAAAATTATGCAATCAAGACCAATACAGCACCAGCCGTGGCAACGGCCGAGAATATAGCTAACTTCAGAAAGCAGTTCAAGCGCATGGGCGTCAGTATCGACTGGTCACGTGAGATTAACACCAGCGATCCCGAATATTATCGCTGGACACAGTGGGTATTTACCAAATTATTTGAACGTGGCCTGGCGTATCAAAAGGAAAGTCTGCAGTGGTGGTGCCCAGTCGATAAGACCGTTCTAGCTAACGAACAGGTCGAAGGCGGCCACTGTTGGCGTTGTGGCACATTGGTTGAAAAGAAGTCAATGAAACAGTGGTTCTTCAAGATTACCGACTACGCCGATGCACTGCTTGACGAGATTCCTGATCTAGATTGGCCGCAAAAGATTAAGACTGCGCAGACTAATTGGATCGGTAAGTCGCTTGGCGCCGAAATTGAATTCAAAGTGGATGGCCGCGACGAGGCGATAACCGTCTTTACGACTCGCCCCGACACATTATTCGGTGCAGCCTTTGTGGTTCTGGCGCCCGAACACGCATTGGCGCGCGAACTTGCAATTGGTGATTACGCTGAACGAGTCGATGATTATGTCAAAACCGCTGTCAAAAAGTCTGAAATCGAACGTATGAACGATACCAAAGAAAAGACGGGTGTTTTTACTGGTAGTTATGTTATCAATCCGGCTAATGGCACCAAGCTGCCGATTTGGGTTGCTGACTATGTCTTGATCGGTTATGGTGCGGGTGCGATCATGGCTGTGCCGGCGCACGACGAACGTGACTTTGCGTTTGCCGAGAAGTTTGACTTACCGATCGTAGAGGTGATTGATCGGCCAGAGACAGGTGATGAACGCGTTTATGGCGGTGAAGGCAACCTGGTCAATTCTGGTGTATTCGACGGTCAGCCAACCAGCGATGCTCGTGAAGAGATTGTTGCCTGGCTAGAACAAGAGGGGACTGGACGGGCGCAGACTTCGTACAAGATGCGTGACTGGTTAATTAGCCGTCAACGCTACTGGGGTGCGCCGATTCCAATTATTCATTGTCCCGAGCACGGCGCAGTGGCCGTTCCCGATGATCAACTGCCGGTTGTTTTGCCGGAAGTCAAAGATTTTGCACCCAAGGGTAATGGTAAATCGGCACTAGCTAGCGTCGATGAATGGGTGAATACGATCTGTCCGACGTGTGGCGGCCCAGCCAAACGCGAAACTGACACAATGGACGGCTACGCCTGTAGCAGCTGGTATTTACTGCGTTATGCCGATCCAGCTAACAACCAGCAGGCGTGGGACCCGGCCACCGTCAATTACTGGGCGCCAGTCGATTATTATATTGGCGGTGATCACGCTGTTGCCCATTTGCTATACGTTCGCTTCTGGACGCACGTTTTTCATGATATGGGACTAACTGAATTCAAGGAACCTGTCAAAAAACTTGTCTATCATGGCTATATCAACGCCGAAGACGGTACCAAGATGAGTAAAAGTAAAGGTAATGTGATTGATCCGCTAGATGTCATTGATCAAGGTTATGGCGCCGACGCCTTACGTACTTATTTGCTATTTATGGGTCCGGTTGAGCTCGACGCGGCTTGGGATTCACGTGGTATCGCTGGCATTTATCGTTTCTTGAATCGTATTTGGGTACTGGCCCAAGAGTACCAGGATTCAGCCAAGGATTTTGCAGGCAACGACACAGCTGTTCGCCGCGCACAACACAAGGCTGTTCGCAAAGTCACCGATAGCATTAATCGTCTCAGTTTCAACACGGCTATTTCGGCCTTGATGGAGTATACGAATGAGCTTTATAAACTGAAAGTTGACGGCTTTTCGAATGATGTCTGGCTGGAAGCATTGCAGGTTATGATGCAGTTAATGGCGCCGTTTGCGCCACACTTGAGCGAGGAACTAAATAGTCAATTAGGTGGAAGTGAATTGGTCCAGAACCTACCGTGGCCTATCTGGGACGACGCTTTGATTGCTGAGCAAACCATGACAATTATCGTTCAGGTTAACGGCAAACTACGCGCCAAATTGGAAGTTGCCAAAGATATCACTGATGATGAAGTCAAGGCTCTAGCCTTAGCTAACGACCATGTCGCTGGTTTTATTGGTGACAAAAAACCGACCAAGGTGATTTATGTCCCTGGTCGGCTGGTAAGTATTGTCGTTTAGATCGGCTGATAGCCAATTATTTAGTTGGCGCGGGAATCTGGACGACAGTGTCGGGATTCACCTCGTGAGATTGGTTGACGTACTCGTCGTTAACCTGCTGGTTGTGTGTAATTTGATGGTCGATTGCGTCTCCTAGCAAGTGTCCAAATACAACGGTACTGGCGACTCCTGCAACTAATAATGCAGTTGTACCGATGACCTTTTTTAATCTATGAGGTCGATCGATAGAAGATTCAGACTCTTCGTCATTTGATCCAGCTTCTATGACAGGGGTTGGCACAAATAGTCTCTCCTCGCGGACAGCCTCGGCTATGGCCGCAAGATCATCAACGGGCGCGTTTTGGTCAAAAAATTGAGTTCGTTCTGTGTTCATATACACATAATACCACTAATGCTAATAATTGTCAATAGTTTTTCGTATACGTCAGTATATAAAGGTGGTGCAGTTGTATTTATAACTTAACTATAATATAAATATAAGCAACATAAGTTATAACGAGGAATCAGTATGCCAGACGAACATAAAACTCAACCAGTAGCACCTGAAGCGCCAGTTACCCCTGTCGCTCAACCAGTTCAACAGTGGCAGGCGCAGCCACCAGCTGATGCACAAGTACAATACGTTGTTGCGCACAAATCGCTTGACGGTCTGGGCGGATGGCTAATGTTCTGGCTGATAGTGTTTGCAATCGCTGGTATTTCGTACACAACATCATTCTTTACGATGCTAGGTAGCGGTGCATCTAATGCTAGCGATGTGGCATATTTGATCTTTGCGCCACTGCTGGCGGTCGGTTATATTACTACTGTAGTCTTTATAGCTATGCGCAAGAAGCTAGCTAAGTTACTGGCAATGGCAACGATTGGCTTATCGACTGTGTATGTAATTGTTTCGACTATTATCGATATGGTTAACAACACGAGCAACAACCTAGGTACGGGTGTTGGCGGCCTGGTGACTACAATAATCGCTGGCGGATTAATGATCCTTTACTTTGTCGTGTCAAAGCGTGTCAAGGCGACGCTAGTTAACTAGGCAGTAGGACGAAATTTACTCTCTAGAGCCGCAGATGATATGCCGCGGCTCTTTGATTGTGTCACTATAACAGGGCTCATGTCGTCAAACTACTTGAGTCAGACGGTGTTATCCGTTATAATAACAACTAAGTTTTACAATAATTACCTACAAAGGAGTTCTTTATATGGGACAACCAAAAAAACAGAGTAGCCCTCGCAAGACCGGTTTGCGTCGTAGTCACCTACGCCTAGAGCTTGCTCGTCGCGTTAATGCTAAATCACCAGTCAAAGCACGTACCACCCGCCGCGAGACCGGCAAGGCCCTTGCCAAATAGTCTGTTGCATTACCTTAAAAACGATAAATCAAAAGAAAGAATTAAAACGCTATGGCATCTAATCGCCACCTCGGTCGCATAGTAGCATTGCAGTCACTCTACGAATACGAATTTCGTGTTCAGTCAGAAGATTCGTCTGTCGACATCGATGAGATTCTAGGCCGTAACCTCGACAGGTATGAGGCGGCAATTGAGGACAAGGCATTCGTGACTACTTTGGTCAAAGGCGTTCTTGCGGTTCAGGCTGATATTGATACCAAGATTCAGCCAATTGCGCCAGACTGGCCAATTGATCAAATTGCCCGAATTGACCGCAATATTTTGAGAATTGGTATGTATGAATTACTTCATCAAGCCGATACGGTACCGCCAAAAGTTGTCATTAACGAAGCAGTAGAGCTTGCCAAAGCGTTTGGTTCCGATAACTCAAGTAAGTTTGTGAA
>JAJYBZ010000012.1 GCA_021778755.1 bacterium
GTCTAGATCCGACTGCAGCGTGGCAGCGATGGCTTTACCCTGGATACCATTGTAGGCGACGATGGTTAGGGTGGCGAGGATGCCGATGATGACTATGACTATGAGGAGCTCGACGATGGTGAAACCACGACGATTTGTAGGTTGATTGCCTAGATACTGCATCTTCATAATGTTAGTTTTAGGAGCTCACCTATCCTGTATTAATATGGGGTTAGTTTAGCATAAGTGTTATCGAGAAAGCAATGGTGCTGGTGTGGTAAACTATGAATTATATTCATTCAGGGTTACAGTTCTCCCCAGTTTTTGCCAATACTTACATCCACTCTCAGCTTGATACCCAGTTGCGGGGCGATGTTTTCCATGGTGTCCCTTAGCAGCTCTGCAATCTTGTCGGCGTTTTCTATCGGAGCCTCGACTAAGATACTGTCATGGATTTGTAGAATCTGTTCCCCCATACCGTCTAGCCGACGGTCGACTTCAATCATGGCGAGCTTCATTAAGTCAGCCTCAGTACCCTGCAACGGCATATTGGCCGCTGCCCGCTCGGCTGCCTGGCGCACCATAAAGTTACTACTCTGAATGTCCGGTGTCGGACGGCGGCGACCAAAGAATGTTTCGACGTAACCATCGGTACGCGCCCGATGAAGCGTCTGATCTAAGTATTTGCGAATCGGTGCCCGCAGTTCAAAATAACGGTCGATAAACTTTTTGGCCTCTGTGAAGCTCATGCCGGTCGCTGCACTAAGTCCATGGGGGCTCATGCCGTATAGAATACCGAAATTAATCACCTTGGCATCACGGCGTTGGCGTTTCGTGACATCGTCCATCGGCACGCCATACACTTCGCTAGCTGTTTTAGTATGAATATCAACATTACCATTAAAGTCGTTGATCATTTCTGTATCATTTGACAGGATAGCTGCTAGGCGTAGCTCAAATTGCGAATAATCGGCGCTAACAAAAACCTTGTCGCCATCAGGTATAAAGGCCGCTCTGATTTGGCGCCCCAAGTCGCTACGCACTGGTATGTTCTGCAGGTTGGGATTCGTACTACTCAATCGGCCCGTACTGGCCACGTCTTGATTAAAGGTCGTATGGATACGATCATGCGCATCGGCTAATTTAGGCAAGGCATCAATGTAGGTATTCTTGAGTTTCGCTAGCTCACGGGTGCGCTCAATCAACTCAATAATCGGATGCTGGCCACGCAACTTATCAAGCTCTTTTTGGCCGGTGCTGTATCCTGTTTTACCTTTTTTAATACCCGTGGTCGACAGCTGCAGTTTAGTAAACAACACCTCTGAAAGCTGGGCTGGACTACCGATATTAAATTCATACCCCACCATTGAATACATTTCTTGTTCAAGTTTGGCATGCTCGTCACCCAGACTAACACTCATTGTCGCGAGTATGCCTGGATCAATTTTGATACCTCGATGTTCCATCAAGAACAATATATAGGTCAGCGGAAAGTCGAAGCGATGTGCAATATCGGCGAGCTTGGGGTTATCCGCAAAGGCAACTAGTTGTAGCTGATAGACACGCCAAATGGCAGCCATAATCACAGCCGGATCGTCGCTCACTGCACTGCCCGCTAGATTGCCCAGGGACCGATCGCGCTGTAAGGGATTAATCAGAAAGGCCGCCTGGTGGATATCGTGTAGCTCGCCAAATCGAACCAACACTCCCTTATCAGCTAGCTGATGATATAGATTCTTGCTGTCGTAACTAATCACAGTCGCTAGCTCAAAAACGCGCCAAACGCTACGATCAAGTGAACTAATCACCGCCCTGGCAACAGTCGTGTTGTCCATCGACAACCAAACCGTGTCATCCTCGACATACAAGACAACTGGACCACTAATATTGACAACCTCTGGCCACGGGATTTCCGTAAGAAGTGGCGCACTACTAGCCACGCCGACCTCTACCGGCACAGCACCATGAGCCTGCATGTGCTTGGGTAGGCGCTTGATGAGTGATGAAAATTCCAGACGTTGTAAAATAGCAGCAACCTTGTCCAAATCAATATCATTAATATCAGCCACGTCCCAATCCAGCTTGACCGGTGCATCAACCCAAATCCGACCAACTTCCTTACTCATATAAGCTAGGTCTTTGCCGGCAACTAACTTTTTGGCGACAGTCGGTTTGATATCATCCAGGTGCTGATAGATATTGTCGAGCGTCTGATATTGCTGCAACAACTGAATCGCAGTCTTTTCACCGATACCAGGAACGCCCGGCAGATTATCCGACGAGTCGCCCTTGAGTGACTTCAGGTCCAAAAATTGCTCGACAGCGATACCGTATTTCTTTTCAAAGTAATCAACATCGAATTCTTCGAGGTTCGATAGGCCGTTTTTAAGAGCATAGACCTTGGTGAGTGGCCCGACTAACTGCAAAGCATCCAGGTCGCTCGTTAACAGACAGGTCTCGATACCCTTTGCTGTCGCTTCTTTCGCAAAGGCCCCCAGAATATCATCGGCTTCATAATCGTCCAGTTCATACAACGGCCAGCCAAAGGCGTCTAGAAGCTCAAATAAGATTGGCATTTGCGCGTAGAAGTCATCGGGCGCTTTCTTCCGTCCTGCCTTGTACTCGGGATAAATTTCACGGCGTTTGCGAATGTTGGTGCCCTTCTTGTCCCACGCAACTGCCACGTAATCAGGTTCCAGCTTCTTAATCAGCTCAATCGCCAGTGAAGCAAAACCAAATACGCCGCCAGTTGGTGTACCGTCACTTAGCGACAGCCCTGGCATCGCATAATAGCCGCGATAAAATACTGATTTGCCATCGATTATTGCCAGCCGTTTAGTCATATTATGATTATATCTTACATCTGTCATTTACCGCCACCGACAAAGACCTAGGGTTCAGACGATAATCTGTTAAACTAGTGACATGAGTCATCAAGAAAATCTCAAAATTATTGCTTTTGTAGGCCTGGCGGGCGCCGGTAAAAGCTCAGCCGTTGAATACCTGACCGGTAAAGACTATCCAAAGGTCTACTTTGGCGGCATCGTACTAGAGGCCATGACCAAGGCCGGTGTCGAGCACACTGCCGATAATGAGAAGGTTTTTCGTGAAGAATTACGAGCTCGCGAAGGTAATGATTTTATCGCCCAACGGATTATCGACCAAATAAACGAGCTGGAAAAAAGCGGTCAACATCGCATTATTGCTGATGGCATCTATAGCTGGACAGAGTACAAGACCATCAAATCGGCCTTTCCAGGCGAATTAATCGTCGTCGCGATTATCGCCCCCAAGCACCTGCGACATCGCCGTCTAAACGTCCGTCCAGTTCGCCCCCTGACCGATAGTGAGGCCAATCAACGCGACTGGGCCGAAATTGAAAACCTCGAAAAAGGCGGTCCGATTGCTATCGCCGATTATAGTATCATTAATGATAGCGACCTCGAGAATCTCCACGATCAAATCGATCAGATCCTCGACCACACTGACTTCTAATTAAATAAGAGCCGCGAGACGGCTCTTATTTAGATGTTCATTACGTGAGGCTAGCCCAGATATTCGTGGAGCTTCTTGGCATCTTTGTGCTTACGCAGTTTAGCCAGCGCCTTGGCTTCAATTTGACGAATACGCTCACGCGTCACGGCAAATTCTTGGCCAACTTCCTCTAACGTGTGCGACTTGCCGTTTTCAAGCCCAAAGCGCATCTTGACGATCTTTTGCTCACGGTCGCTCAGAGTCGACAGAATGGCCTGAACTTGTTCCTTGAGGAGTTGTGAAGTGGCCGACTCTTCCGGTGTCGTGCCGTCTTCGTCCTCGATAAAGTCCTGCAGAATCGAATCATCCTCTTCACCATCACGACCGACACCAGCGTCAAGTGATGTAATGTCTTGCTTGATCTTGATCACATACTCGACTTTGTCTGGTTCCATCTCAAGTTCTTTGGCCAACTCTTCAATAGTTGGTTCACGGTTTAGCTCCTGGGTCATGCGTCGTTGAGTACGCAACAGTTTATTAATCGTCTCAACCATGTGTACCGGAATACGAATGGTGCGCGCCTGGTCGGCAATCGCCCGGGTAATCGCCTGGCGAATCCACCAAGTCGCGTAGGTACTGAACTTAAAGCCCTTGTCCGGGTCGAATTTCTCGACAGCCCGCAACAAACCGGTATTACCTTCTTGGATTAAGTCTAGAAAGTCGAGGCCACGACCGCTATAACGCTTGGCAATCGAGACTACGAGGCGCATATTAGCCTCGGCCATTTTGTCTTTGGCCTTTTTGTCACCGGCTACGACACGATGCGCTAGAGCCAGTTCTTCTTCGGAATTAAGCAATGGAATTTTACCAATTTCGCGTAGATAGAGTCGGACACTGTCGTCGCTAGCATCATCAAAATATTGTCCCTGACTTAGAACATCCTCGTCGCCATCTTCTTCGTCTTCAAGCTCTTCAATAGCAGGTTCGTCAATGTCCGCTAATGGCGCGACAATATCGCCGATTATCATATCGTCGTCAACTGCTGCATCATCATCAATAATGTCGTCCGTTTTATCTTTGACCACTTTGTATCTCCTTAATAAGATTATTGATTTGGCCACGGATTTCGGCCGCCTTGGTATCATCACCCAAAGTTTCGGCCTCACGTAGCTGTTCGGTTAATAGGTCCTTTTGTTTTTTCTTGTGTTCTTTGGCAACTTGGCGGAGCAATCGAGCCGTTTCAAAGTAACGATCTTGATCGTTCCAATCGGCATAGCGAGCGTCGGCCTTTAATAATAGTATTTTTACATAGGTGTCGTAATTTTGCAAGTCGACCGGTGTATCCTTGACTGGTTTACCGCCCTGCTGAGCCAGATATTTAGCCACGGCTTGTCTCTCGGCGCCAATAAACGTCTCTAGGTCGACTTCGCGAAATAGATCATGCGTCGCGCCATCAATCAGTGCCGCCGCTAACAAGTTATCCTGGTAAATCAAAGTGTCTTGCTCACTGACTTGCTGTTGATTAACGACCCGCCGCAAGGGCTGATCGGTTGGTCCATCAGTAGAAGCTAGCTTGCTTTTGAGGACATCGAGCGACGAGTTGGTGTAGGCGGCGATCTTTTGTAAATAATGCTCCTTTTCGACTTCATCGCGTAGCGCGCGAACAATGTTCAGGGCCTGAGTCGTAAAGCTTTTTTTGCCAGCCGCCGACGACAGGTCCTCGCGCAAAGAATATTGCTTCAAAACCCAATCAACCACTGGTTTAGCATCGTTAATGGCCTTTTGCCATAATTGTTCATCTTGTTTTATTAGTTCGTCAGGGTCTTTGGCATCATCTGGCAACGAAATAATAGTCAAATCAATCCCAACCGCCTGGGCAATCGGAATTGCTCGCTCGGTAGCGGCTAGTCCTGCCTTATCACCGTCAAAAGCTAGCCGCGCGTGACCGCTCAAGCGCACCAAAGCCCGCAGGTGATGCTCGGTCATCGCCGTACCAGCCGTCGCGACTACCTGAGTTATACCGACCTGGTGACTGCTGACAACATCTAAGTTGCCTTCGACGATCACGGCGTAATCGTTGTTGCGAATCGCCTCTTTGGCCTGCGACAAACCAAAGACGTGTCGGCTTTTATCATAAAGTAGCGTTTGCGGCGTATTGAGATACTTTGGAGCCTGGGGATCATCGACGATTATGCGGGCCGTAAAGCCAATCACCTGCCCCGTGCCGTCCATCAGCGGCACCATCATGCGACCACGGAACATATCGCCACCATAACGATTCACCAGACCAGCCTGTGATAATTCCTGAGGGCTAAAGCCTTTTTTTGATAAAAACTGCGTCAAGGCATCGCCACTGGTTGGCGCATAGCCAATCCTAAAATCTTGAACAATCCGCTTAGTCAGGCCGCGCTTTTTGAAAACATAGTCAATTGCATGCTGATTGTTAATCAGACAGTGTTGGTAATAGTTAGCCGCCAAATCATTGGCTTCCAAAAGGCGCTTCTTGCGCTTGGCAATTTCTTGACTACCCTTGGTATCATAGATCGACAGGTCAACACCTGCCTTGCGCGCTAAATGCTCTAGAGCCTGACGGAAATCCATGCCTTCGACTTCCATCACAAAGGTAAAGACGTCGCCACCCTTGTTGGACGAAAAGTCATGCCAAATATGCTTGTCTGGACTGACGTAAAAGCTAGGTGTCTTTTCGCCGCTAAACGGACTTAAGCCCTTAAAGTTGCGGCCGGCACGCTTTAACTGAACGTATTCACCAATCACGTCCTCGATATTCAGCCGAGCTCGCACTTCCTCTTTTGCATCCTGCATGTATTTAGTATACCATTCTTTACCTCTGTTAGTGTTTGTGCTTAAATAGCAATAGTTATGAATCCAAATCAACCAAACACACCCCTTTCGATCGACTATCTCAACCAGATTACCCCCCAAGGACCCAAGAGGCAGTTATTTAATAGCCGGCAACTCGTGCTAGCCGGTATTGTTGGCGGTGTCTTGCTACTAGCCATTATTGGCTCAATAATCAGTTCTGCCCTCGGCTCATCCAAAGACCCTATTCAGCATTTAGCTGCCCGCTTGCAAACAACCGCAACAATCGCCAGCGATGCCCAGAGTAAACTCAAGAGTACCGAAATGCGCAGCCTTAATAGCACCCTCAGCCTCAACCTGATCAACACTAACCGTGATATCGTCGCCCAGCTAGCTAAATCCAACCTGACACTCAACGGCCTCGATAAAACAATTGTCGCCAGCGAAGATGGCTCGGCCATGTCTAAGCGCCTAGAGGATGCCCGCTTGAATGCAATTTATGACCGTACTTACGCCCGCGAGATGTCATACCAGCTGGAAACAATCGCGGCACTAATCGACCAAATTCAGGCATCAACCAGCGATCAAAGTCTCAAGAGCTTCCTACAAACAACCGCCGATAATCTGCAACCTACCCAAAAGGCTTTTGCAGACTTTAACGCCGCTAACGGCTAATCTTGGGCGGCATTAGTTGTCAAGTTATAACTCATCTGAATCAAGCTACGCAGCTCATCATCTGGCACCTGGCCAGTGAGTAAAATAGTGTTCCAATGTTTCTTGCTCAGGTGATAGCCCGGTAGAACAGTCTCGTAAACTTCGCGTAATTTTTCGGACAGCAGAGGGTCGCATTTCAAGCTGAGCCGGAGCGGCTTGGTCTCATCGGCAACGAGAGCGAACATTTTGCCCCCGCCAGTCTCGTTGTGGCCAACTTTATAAACCGATGTTTCTTCACCAAACGGAAAATCAAGCCAGCTATTTGGAAATGTTAACAAATAATCGTGTAATTCTTTGTGCGTCATGACTTTATTTTACTCAAATAATATTGCAGCTCCATAATACTGCCACGAATATCGCCAAGCGCCCGATGATCCTGAGGTTTGGCAAACTTTTTCTTGTACTTACCCTCGAACACGACCTTCCAAGCGCTAACATCCAACATTCGATAATGTAATTTCGCCTCGACGCGCGGCCACTGGGCGCTAATAAAGCGACGATCCATGTGAATTGAATTACCGGCTAATAATACCGGCTGATCAGCCACGAAATGCTTGTTAATAAACGCCACGAGCTGCGTCTCGGCCTTTTTCTGGCTAATCGTACTTTGGCGCGCACGCTCCGTCAGGCCGCTAGCACCGTGTTGATCAATACACCACGGATTCATATGTTCCAATACCTCGTCGGACTGATGAATAACCGTCTCGTAAGTGGCAAGTTCATTAAATTTCCAGTCGGTCACAATCGCTGCCACTTCTAAAATAACGTCGTGGTCCTCATCCAGCCCAGTCATTTCTAAATCAACCCATAGGATTCGCCCGCGGTCTGCTAATTTTACTTTTTTATTAGTATCAATCATTTATCATCTTTCTTTTTATCGACTCGATCCAGGTGTGCAATCTTGACTAACCAATAAATCACCAGGGCTGTGGCCAGTAGTGTAATAAGCGACGATACCACCGCCCCCCAGCTGAGTACCAAGCCACCTTTGCCGCCGGCCCCCGGACCAACAACTACCCATTTCTGCTGCGATAAATCAATGCCGCCAATAATAAAGCCGACAATTGGGCTGACTATGCCGTCAACGATTTGCTTGACCGAGGCACCGGCCGCTGTACCAAATGCTAGACCAACGGCTAGGCCGATAACGCCCTGCTCGCGGATAAAGTCGAGGTAGCCGCTAATATGCGACCGGCCAACTTTAACGATTGTCTGGCCGCCCAGTTTGGAGGCAGCAATTTCGCGAATGACAACCGCCCGTTCGGCACGACTGAGCTTTGCGAGAACACTAGTTTTTGCGTCTTTCTTTTTAGATACTACCATAATAACCTCCTAGTCATTACGTTTACATTTGACTCGGCACTTCAATGCCCAGCAGCCCTAGGCCATGGGTGAATACCTGGCTAACTTTTGCTAACAACTCAATACGCGCTCGCCTCGCGCCGCTGGTTGATTCATCGATCCTAGTTGTTTCATAATAGCGGTTCAAGTCGCGGGCCAGTTCATACAGGTAGGTTGCGACTTTATGTGGCTCTAGGTCGCGGGCTGCCAATTGGACTGTTTCTGGGTAGTCGAGTAACTTGGCAATAACGACTTTTTCGGCTGTGTAGTCATAGTCTGCCCTGTCACCATCACCCGCCGTGATATCATGCAAAATTTTGTTAACGCGCACGGCAGCGTATTGAATATATGGTCCGCTAAAACCAGTCAGGGCAAATATACTATCCCAGTCAAATAAAATATTTGTTCGGCGATCCGATGTAAAGTCGCTAAACTTAATCGCGCCCAGGGCAATTTTGGCAATATCATCATCTGAAACCGTACGTTCACCAACAACTTGACGGGCTTTCGCCTCGGCCTGATTAAGTAGCTCTTCCATGAGCACTACGCCTTTGCGACTGCTCATCTTGGCACGCGTACCATCGTCATTTTTCTGATCAATCGTCCCGAACCATAAGTGGTAAAGGTCGGTCTTGATGCCTAGCTTCTTGGCCATGGCAAATAACTGTGTGAAATAAAATTGTTGTTCAGCCCCGACGCAGTAAATCACCCGGTCAGGATGCCAGTTCTCTTCACGGTACAAAATCGTTGCTAAGTCGGTCGTTGCGTAAAGTGCCGCACCGTTACTTTTTTGGACCAGCAAGGGCACTTCAAAACCGTATTCCTCAAGTGGAACAATAATCGAATTATCATCATTTTTGACGGCCACGCCATCGTCTAATAAGCGCTGTACAGCAGCTTTGCCACGAGCTGCGAAGAATGCCTCACCCAACTCGTAGTCGGTTGAGATTTTCAGTCGATCCATGACACGGTGGATATGTTCGAGTGAAATCTTGTTAAAACGCAAGCTAAAATCCTTGGCCTGCTCGTCACCCTGCTCTAGCTTGATGAGCCAAGCTTGAACCTCATCAGCCAGTGCCGTCTCGCCGCGCTCTTGCTCATCTTTGAGGGCTTTTTTAGTAGCAATATAAACCCGCCCCAGTTCATAAACACCATCTTTGGCGAGTGTCTCTTCACTACTGAAATGTAAAAAGCCAGTTACCCAAATACCAAACGGTGCGCCGTAGTCGCCTAAGTGGTTGTCAGTAATTACCTTCCAGCCCGTCACTTCCATCAAGCGCTTGACTGCCCAGCCCTGATTGCCCGGTCGCAAATGGCCAACACTGTAGGGCTTAGCCATATTTGGACTTGGATATTCAACAACTACCGTCTTGCCTGCACCGTTATTATTAGAACCGTAGTCATCGCTCCAGGCTGATTGCAACGCATCAGCCAGATATTTCGCGGAAACACGCAGGTTAATAAAGCCCGGTCCGGCTACTTCAGCCGCTACGGAATTATCGGTCTTGTGCAATTCGTCGGCAATCTTTTCGGCAATCACCCTAGGGTTCATACCAAGTTGACTAGCTAGCGTCAGCGCCACGTTCGTCGCATAATCACCAAACTCTGAGTTGGGTCGCGTCAAATGTACTGCCACGTCGACGGCAAATAACTGCTTAACTATTTGAGAAATTCTTGAATCCATTAGTTAAATTATACCAGTCATACCTTAAAACTGGTATTACTAGTCAGTTGTCTGGAGTATTTAGGTCAGAATCACGTATAATTAAGAGTGAATGCAATATATCTACTCTGATCATCCAACCGATCAAGCGGCCGGCGCCCTAGCGGCCAGCATCACCAATAACCTACGCTTAGGCAAGCGCGTCTTATGGCTCCTATCTGGCGGCTCTGGGGTTGATATTGCCATCAAAACCCAGGCATTATTTGCGACAGGCCTAGACCTATCTAATCTGTACGTCAGCCTGACCGACGAACGCTTTGGCAAGCTTGACCACCCAGATGAAAACTGGAATCAACTCATCAATGCCGGATTGAACCTGCCGGGTGCACAGCTCTATCGTCCCCTATCAGGGCAAGATATCGTCACTACCACCAAGCTTTTCAATAACTGGCTCGGTGAACAATTTAGTGCCGCCGATTATAGGATTGGTGTCTTTGGCATTGGCGCCGACAACCACACGGCCGGCATCAAGCCCGGCTCCCAGCCGGAGGACATGCAGGATTATGCCTATTCTTTCCGAGCCGATGATTTTGAGCGTCTCACAATCAGCACCCTTGCCATCAAGCGCCTGAATGAAGTTGTCGTGCAAGCATCAGGTGACGGCAAGCTGGATGCCATCAAGCGATTACTAAACGATACTTATCCCACCGATGACCAGCCGGCACAAATTCTTAAATCTGTTAAATTAGCTAGTTTATATACTGACCAAAAAATAGAGGAGGCACAATCATGAAAATAGCAATCACCGGACTAGGCCGCATGGGCGGACAAATTGCCCAGAAACTTGCCGAAAACGGCCATACGGTCGTTGCCCACAACCGCAGCCACGAACCAATTGATGAAGCCGTTACCCACGGCGCCATTGCTGCCTACACGCAAGCAGAGGTCATTAACAATTTTACCGGTGAACCAGTCGTCCTATGGATTATGCTTCCGGCCGAGATTATCGACGCTCAGCTGGATAGCTGGCTCGACATCCTACCTGGCGGCAGTATCGTGATCGATGGCGGCAACAGCGACTATCGAGGTGATGCCGCCCGTGCCGATCGAGCAAGAGCTAAGGGTGTTGCAATGCTGGATATTGGTACCAGCGGCGGCGTCTGGGGAATGGCCAACGGCTTCTCGATGATGATTGGTGGTGACGCAGCAGCTTACCAGACTGTCAAACCCGCTCTCGATACCTTGTCCCAGCCCAGTGGCGGCCATCGTTACTTTGGCGCCAGCGGCAGCGGCCACTACGTCAAGATGGTTCATAACGCCATCGAATACGGCATGATGGAATCACTGGCCGAGGGCTATCGCATGCTCAAAGAAGGCCCGTACACAGACCTCGACTTGGCCAGTGCTGGAGATGTTTGGCAGCAAAGCAGCGTCGTGACGTCATGGCTTAATGACTTGACGCGCCAGGCTCTGCACGAAAACCCAGAGTTAAGCGACATTAGTGGTGTTGTCGCCGAATCAGGCGAGACCAGATGGACCCTCGAAACCGCCCAGCAGCTTAAGATTGCTCTACCCGCAATTCAGGCTTCATTTGACGTCCGGCTTGCTTCACAAAAAGGTGAAATTAACTTCGCGACGAAATTACTGGCAGCGATGCGCAATAAATTTGGTGGTCACAATATCAACGGACAGCAGTAATCCTAACTAAGCCTTGTCTTTGAGCGCCTGGATAAGCCCAACAAACAACGGATGAGCCACAAAGGGACGCGATTTGAACTCAGGGTGCGCCTGGGTAGCTACAAAATAACTTGCGTCCGGCGCCTCAACAAATTCTACCAACGTTCCGTCGGGCGAAGTTCCGCTCACTATCAATCCGCCTTTTTCAATTTGAGTTATAAATTTCTTGTTCACCTCATAACGATGGCGGTGGCGCTCAATTACGCTAGTCTTAGCGTACAGCCGTGCGACCGTTGAGCCGGGTTGCAACTTGGCCGGATAGTCGCCTAGACGCAGCGTGCCGCCAGTCGACTCTTTACCGGCCTGACCATCCATCAGGTAAATGACGTCGTTCTTGGCATCAGGCTGGAACTCGGTACTATTAGCCGACCGCAAACCAGCCCGCCGAGCTGCCGCAATCACCGCTACCTGCAAGCCCAGACACAACCCTAAATATGGCTTGTCGTGGGTAAGCGCATAATCAGCGGCCGCAATCTTGCCCTCAATACCGCGCGGCCCGAACCCACCTGGTACCAGTAGGCCATCGACGCTATCAAAATCCGTGTCGCTTGCTAATTCGGCGTTGATCCATTTGATTCGCAGTCCAACACCAACTTGCCACGCAGCAGCCTTGAGCGCTTCCAGTACCGATATGTAAGTATCTTCGTTGTCCATATACTTAGCAACTAGTCCAACTGTCACATTCTTATCGTAAGTCGCTGATTGGCTAGCAATAATAGCCGACCATTTCGATAATTCAGCCTCGACTTTATTACCCGTAAAACGCGTCAATACATCATAAATACCGCTCTTAGCTATTGTCAAAGGCACGCGGTAGACAGTATCGACGTTGGGTAGCAGCACAACCGCATCGCGAGCAACACCGCTAAACTGGCTGATTTTATCACCAATATACTCTGGCGCCGGGTCATCAGTGCGTACTCCCACACAGTCAGGCACAATCCCGAAGCCGCGCAAATCATTCAGCGCGTTCTGAGCCGGCTTGGTCTTGAATTCTTTGCTAGTACCGATGAACGGCACATAAACGACATGTACGTACAAGCAATTTTCTCGACCAACTCGACCGGCAAATTCACGAATCGCCTCGATAAAACTAAGGCCTTCGTAATCACCGACCGTTCCACCAACCTCAACTAAATGCACGTCGCTATCGCCTGCCGCAGCCTGAATAGCATCCTGAATGGCGCCGGTTAGATGTGGCACTAGCTGTACTGTCTTGCCGCCAAACTTACCGGCGCGTTCGTCAGCGATGAGATTAGACAAAAGTCGTCCAGCCAGGGTTGCGCTTTTTTGCGTCAGCTCAACGTCCAGAAAGCGTTCATAATGGCCTAGGTCCAAATCAGTCTCGGCACCATCTTTGGTGACGAAACATTCGCCGTGTTCTTTGGGATTCAAAAGACCCGCATCAACATTCAGATACGGGTCACACTTTTGAATCGAGACAGACATACCCTTAGCCTGCAAGATAGCACCCATACTGGCAGCCGTAATACCCTTACCGACTCCCGATAGTACACCCCCAGTTACAAATATAAATTTCTGTTTTTTACCCATGTTAGTTTTCCTCTTCCATGGGATTTCATTATAGCATCCAAGTTAGCTAGACGCTATATGTAGGTTGTTGTGCTATTTGCATTACACCATATAGAGGATGCTGGTCTAATTAGTTGGCTAAATTATATTGTCGCCAATAATATCTTCGGGCTGGGCCCCAACCGGATATATACGCAAATTATCATCACTCGTCTGCCACTCTTCCTGCACCGGCCGTAATATTTCCCAGGATCGCAGCACCTCTTTGCTACCGGTAAACAGACTTTTGCGCGATTTGATAGCATCAACAATCACCTGCTCATAGGCATCTGGCAAATCCATATCTTCTGGATAGCTGAATTTAAGTTGTTGGCGCTCGAACTCCCGGTCATAGCCAGGCTTCTTGACAAAGAATTCCATTTCAACACCTTCATCTGGCTGGATCTTGAACTTAATACAGTTGCTCTGAGCTTCGTGGGTCTTGCGCAGATAGACTTTGATTTCAGTCGTCTTCTGACCCAAGCCCTTACCGGTTGTCAGAGTCAACGGCACGCCTTCCCACTCTGGAGCGCGCGAACGTAACTGCAACGACACAAAGGTTTCAGTTGCACTAGTCGGGTTACTAACCTCATCGCGATAGCTACTGTATTGTCCGCGAATCGCTAATTCCGGACTAGCAATGTCAATTTGCTCCAATGCCGCCAAGCGCATGTCGGGTAACTTCGACCATTCAAAGTCCTCTGGAATGTGCATCAATGTCAACGATAATAGCTGCATCAGATGGCCCTGGACCAGGTCGCGAAGAGCGCCCGTTTGTTCGTAGAAGTGCGCCCGGCCTTCGATACCAATCTGCTCCAGCGCCAGAACTTCAATCTTTTCAATCACGCTACCGTTCCAGATATGTGAAAAAAAGGCATTACCACCGCGAAAGGCAACGATATTCTGCGCCATCTCCTTGGCTAAATAATGATCGATGCGATAAACTTGATCATCTGAAAAATAACGAGCCGTGCGCTCAATTAGCTCCACCGCTGATTCGTAGTCCATGCCAAACGGCTTTTCATACATAATCTTGACGTTCGACGAATTCAGCCCAACCTGGCCCATCAAGTCAACAATTTGCGTCGCTGACAGCGGCGGTACCGACAGATAAGCGATCATCTGCTCGTCGGCCTCGAGGGCTAGTTGATCTTTCAATCGGGTATATTCATCGACTACCGACAAGTCCATCGTAAAGATACTGAATTTGTCGATAATGTCATCAACATTACCGAGCGAAGACTCTAACAATTGCTTGATATCGGCCTCATGGCGCGATACGCCAATTACCTCCAGCTGGTTGAAGTCGCCCGTTCGAATAATGCGACTAATGGCTGGCAACAATTTACGGTGTCCTAGATCACCCGTGATACCGAATATAACTAGTTTTGTTTTCATACTCTACTTAGTATACTATTTAAAGCTTTGGTCCGGCGCACAGATTTGGCCGGTCGCCTAACTATCATTCCTAATATCGCCGCCCGAGTTAACTTCGTAACTGGTATTAGTGCTCTCAAAGAAGTTTACGAGTTGCAACGTATCGTTCGCAGCCGCCATCCACTTAGCCGGGTTAGATACCTTGTAGTGCGCTTCAAAGCCCAGCTCTTCCAGTCGTCGGTCCGCCAAGTATTTAACGTACTGGTTAATGTAGTCGCTGTTGAGCCCCAAAATCCCGTTTGGTAGTAGGTCGCGGTTGTAAGCCTCTTCCATTTCAACGCCATCTAAGACCATTTGCTTGATTTCAGCTGCAAATTCTTCGGTCTGCAAGTCTGCGTTCTCTTCTAGCACGGTTAGAATCAAGTTGATGCCGAATTTGAGGTGCAGGCTTTCGTCGCGCACCACCCAATCAATCAAACTACCAAAGTTACGCAGTAAATTACGCTGACGGAATGACAAGGCAACCATAAAGCCACTATAGAACCAGATGCCTTCTAGGATGACGTTGTAAGCAATCAGGTTGCGTACAAAATCTTTCTTGCCCTCGGTAGTTGTAATATCAAGCGTTTCTTCGGTCATGCGCTTGATGTATTTCGTCTCAAACTCTTCTTTACGTGCCATCGATGGCGTGTCGACGTGGGCCGCGTATGCCAGGTCGCGATCAATTGGAAAAGTTTCGAGCACGTATTCAAAGCTCATGCAGTGATTAGCTTCTTCCCACATTTGCTTCGCTAGATATAAGTGACATTCAGCCGCATTGACGTACGGATAGACGCCAAAAGCCAGCGCCTTATTAACCAGTAGCTCATTCGGATTAAAGTAGCTCATCAAGAAAGTGATAGCATGGCGCTCTTCTTCGCTCATCTTCTTCCAGTCAGACAAATCCTGACCTAACTGAATTTCGTTCGGAAACCAAGTGTTCGACACGGCTTGATCATATAGGTCCATTGCCCATTGATATTTCACCGGTTTGAGCAGTAATCCGTCTTGTATACCCGTTCCTAAGATTCCAGCCATATTAGCTTACCTCCACTAATTCACTATTAGTTATAATTGCATCTAACGCTGTAGCTGTATTAACCGTCTCGGCGTTCTTTAACTCCGATAAACGTGCCGCTAATATCCCCATGTCGCGCGCTGCAATTTCTCGTTGTCCGCGCAGCTCAGCTATATTCTCAGTTGTTCGTATGGTACTCGGTTCCATCAAATTGGCGCCCAATTCTTCGAACCACTCGAGTGTGTAATCCAACCGAGCGCTAACTGCCCTTTGCTTATTAAAATAGTATTCTGTTGTTGTAGCGCTATGCTCCATAAGAATCCTACTGACAACCGTCACACATTGTTAAATCGGCTGGATCAATTGGCGCTGCGACCGTACCGCGTGCGGCGGCGTCTTCGTCGGCTTGCGCCTGGGCGTTCGCCATCGCCTGATCGATTGCCGCCAGTTTTTCTTCTAAGGTCATTTCGTCACTGATAATTGTTGATGCGTTCATTGATTTCCCCCTACGTTAGCTTTTTTATTTAACACCCTGCAGATTAATTATTGCTGACCATAACTATACTCCTGACCTAGCAAACCCAAAACCAGCTTTACGCGGACCAGATGTTGTCTCGGCTTTGTTGACCTTAACGGTACTCTGCTCGGCCGTGTGGCGCGGTTTGACATGCAGATAATAGGTCGTCTTGAGACCGCGCTGCCAAGCTGCCATGTAGATCTTGACCATCTCATCGATATCGCGCGTCTCGAGGTACATATTACGACTGATCGCCTGGTCAACCCACTTCTGCGCCCGGGCGGCGACTTCGATAAAGGCATAGGGACTCAACTGAAAGCTCGTCTTGTATACATCTTTTATTCGCTGTGGAATGGCGTCAATTTGCTGGACATCGCCCTGTAAACGTAATAAGTCATCCTTAACTGCGTCCCACAAATCCAATTTCTTTAGGTCATTTACCAGGTTCGTGTTCACTTCTAGGAACTTGCCGTTCAGGGTTGCGCGACTAAAAATTTGAGCAAATTGTGGATCAAGCCCTGGCGTCGTGCCCGCGATATGAGCAATATTAGCCGTTGGCGCAATCGCCATCAGGGTCGCGTTACGCATGCCTTTTTTAACCTTGGCACGCAATTTATCCCAATCCAGGCGAGTCTTGCGCGTCACCTCAACCTTGACTTTGCGGTCATCAGCCAACTGATCGATTGTATCGATTGGCAAAATGCCCTGGCTCCAACCGCTGCCTTGGAATGTTGGGTAGGCGCCAAACTTCTTGGCAAGAACGGTCGATTCATCAATCGCATGATAACTAATAAACTCTGTTAGCTGATCCATCAAATCGTAAGCTTCTTCGGACTCGTAACTATAGCCAAGCTTTTCAATGACGTCAGTAAAGCCCATAATCCCCAGCCCCAGCGCCCGGTTTTGTTTATTGCTATTCATAGCCTCGGGCACTGGCGTATTAGTGATGTCGACCAGATTATCCAGCTGTCGAATAGCGCTGCGCGAACTATCATCTAGGCGATCCCAGTCCCATGTCTTGTCGGCGTTTAGGAATGCCGACAGGTTGATACTAACTAGGTTACAAACAGCCGTATTATCCTTGTCTTGCGGGAGCGTAATTTCAGTACATAAATTAGATAAGTGGATCGTACTAGTATTGTTATTAAGTGCCCGGACATTAATTGTGTCTTTCCATGTTAACCATGGATGACTTGTCGCCTGCAGAGTAATCAAAATCTGTCGAAACTGCTCACGCGCTTTGGTCTTGATAAATTCGCGCATCTCGCCCTTTTCGGCTTTTTTAATATATTCAGCGTAGCGAGTACTGAACTCAGCACCGTACAGCTCAGGCAGATCTTGCACTTCTGCCGGGTCAAACAAATACCAATCTTGGTCTTTTTGGACACGTTTCATAAATTCATCACTAATAAAGACGGCGGTATTGGCCAGGCGCGTCCTGAGATACGGATCACCAGAGTTCTGCTTAAGGTCCAAAAACTGCGGGAAGTTAAGGTGCCAATTCTCCATATAAAGCGCGGCTGCACCGGCCTTTTTGCCTTTACGACTAACCGCAAATAATGCCGTATCAATCATCTTCATAAATGGAATTGGGCCAGTCGACTCGGTATTGGTGGTTTTCACAGGACTACCCGCCGCACGCAACTTATTGAGACTAATACCGATGCCGCCAGTGCCTTTGGCAATCCACATCACGTCACGTACGCCCTTGGCTATCGACTCCATGTCGTCCTGAACTTCAATCAAAAAACAGTTAGACAATTGCGGAAATGATCCACCAGCGTTTACTCTGGTTGACCCGCCCGGCACATAATCAAGCTTACTCATGTGCTCATAGAAATCCAAGGCACTGGCTGTTGGGTCCTCGGCGTTGAAACTCAGCCCCATCGCGATGCGCATATGCGTGAACTGCGGCACTTCGATTGGCTCGCCGCTCTGTTTACGCAAGGCGTAGCGGTTTTTGTTAGTTACAACACCTAAATATTTACTTAAGTTATCGCGTGTTGGATCGAGCGCTCTTGCAAGTCGTTTGATATCAAATAATTTGGCATTCATACGCTCGTCTAACAGTCCGTCTACTTGACCTTGCTTCAAAAAGTCAGCGAATTTCTGTTCATGTAGTTTTTTAAGTTCAGCCTCGTTCGCATAGTCGCCCAGGATGTTCTTGTAGATATTTTTTAGTAGCAGCCGAGCTGCAATTACATCAAAGTCAGGATCGTCTTTGACGTTTTGCAGAGCTGTTTGAATAACCGCCTCGTCCAGCTGTTCGCTGGTAATACCGTCAAATAATGTCAATTGTAATTCGGTTGCGACCTGGACAACTTTACTAATTTGGTCGGGTAAACCTTCGCTGGCCTTCACGAGCGCCAAGTTAATCTTGTTGGCGTCAAATGGCTCACGGGTGCCGTCGCGCTTGACTACATGTATTTCACTCATCATTTAATTCCCCTACGCTCGCTAACTTTTATATCTGATTGACATTATTACCAGTGCAAGAAAAGTACCGTCATAGCGGCAGGCTATTTCCTCTTGCAGAATGTCTGTTTTAATTGGACTACTGTATATGTAGTGTCTAATCAAAACTATACGCCCCTATATATGGACTTTCAAGGTTTCTGGAATGTATTTTTAACCACAAACGTGATCTAGGTCATTTTACACCTTATAGCGCTCTGTTTGTTTTTTACAACGCTATATATAGCGTGTTGATACAAAGTTAAATATGATATTCGATATTGTTGGGACTTTTTTTGCTTTTTTTATCTAAATACATCAGTTGATCGGCGCCATGTAGCAAATTCTTCAACTGAGATGTCAGGGCTTCTCGACCATAGACAATGCCGCCGTATGAAAACTGCATATTAGCGAGTGCCTCGTTCAGTTTATCAACAATACCCGCCGCATCGGAGTTTGCCTCAACTGACGATTGCAGCCAGGCCTTAATACGACCAGGTAAAGCCTCGACATAGGCCTGAACATCAAATACCGAGTCATCATTAGCCAAATTATTAGTATCATGCACCTGGGCACGTTTATCGCCTGGTATCGCCATAACAAACTCATCGCCGCCAAAGCGCGCAACGATATCAGCCTCACGCGTGACATGACGCAAAGCATTGGCCAGATACTTGATCGCCTGGTCACCGACATCGTGCGAAAACGCATCATTAAAATCTTTCTTCAGGCGATCCATGTCCAAATAAATAATGCCTATACGCGCATCAGGATTATCCTTGTTAGAATCTCGCCACGCGTTAAACTGTTCTTCAAAACCGCGCCTATTGAGGAGCCCTGTCATCGACTCCACGTTGACAGTCTGTTGTAGCTCTTGGACTAAGTCCTTAAGTCTGTTATTCTCATCAGCAAGAGCAACCGCCTCTTGAGCCAGGCGTTCAATAATAACCAAACGATGGCCGGGGGTAAGTGATTCTGGCAGCAAGGCGCCACTTTTGACGGCTTCCAGCGTGGCATCCCGTCCCGAGAGCGACATAAGTGGTACTGTATCTGTCATATATGCGCATCATACTAAATTGTTGTAAAATAGTCAATTCATTAGAATTAGGCAGCATACTTGGCGGAGAGAATGGGGTATCGCTCCGCTCCTCCAATCATTCGCAAAAAAATGTGAACACTTTTTCGCTTCAATCACTACGCCGAACCTTGCGACTTTTTGTTGCACAAAAGCATCGTAGGTTCGGATCCTGGCATTGCAGTCAATTTAAAAGGCGGCCAAATGGTCACCTTTTAAATTGGCGGAGAGAACAGGATTCGAACCTGCGATAACGTTGCCGCCATACACGCTTTCCAAGCGTGCGCCTTCAACCACTCGGCCATCTCTCCGTACAATAACTTATTTTAACAGAGGTTGTATAAAACACGCCACTAATGAGGTTGCTTGATAACAATCGCCACATCATAATGTACATCAAGACTATGTCAGACCTACAACTACCAGTTATTGAACTTCATAACCTCAAGAAAAGGTTTGGTATTGGCGATGCCGAACATTTCGCACTTGACGGCGTCGATCTAACGATTCAACGCGGCGAGTTTATCGCCATTATGGGGCCTAGCGGTTGCGGCAAGACAACGCTACTTAATATTATCGGCTTACTCGATCGTTCGACTGACGGCGACTACCGACTTGATGGTCAAGAGGTCAGCACGATTAGCGCCAACCGTCAGGCGCACATCCGTAGTCATCAAATCGGTTTCATCTTTCAAAGCTTTAATTTAATATCACGCCTCAGTGTCATCGAAAACGTTGCGTTACCATTAACCTACAAGGGAATTACACGTACCAAGCGGCTCGTGGCTGCCAGTAAAATATTAAAAACCTTTCATCTAGAAGAACGTGAATACTATTTGCCACATCAACTATCTGGCGGTCAGACACAACGTGTCGCCATTGCACGCGCCCTGGTTAATGAACCGTCGATTATTCTCGCCGACGAACCAACTGGTAACCTAGACTCGCGCTCCAGTCACGTCATTATGGAGGAACTGTCCGACCTGCATCGGCGCGGTAATACGATTATTATGGTGACTCATAACCCCCGCCTCACTAGTTACGCTAGCCGAGTAATTACGATGCTAGATGGCCGGATCGACAGTGATACCGGCGCCATAACTCAAGAGCCTGAGGCACCACACCCAGACGCCATCGCCCCAGTCCGTAGTACCAAGAAACGCAAAAAAGCCAAGAGCCACCACAACAAATCACGTTATCATCTACATATTGGCCGGAGGAAAAAGTAATGCGCTTTTTGTTCATTAATCACCTACAAAACGCCCGTCAGTCCCTACGCAGTAATCGCTTGCGTAGCTACCTCACAATGCTCGGCGTGACAATTGGTGTCGCCAGCGTGACAGTCATCCTATCACTCAGCGATAGTGCTAGCCAGGTCGTTAGCGACCAAGTCAACGCCGTCGGCGGTAATATCGCCGTAATTCGGCCCGAAGCACTACAGAAGAATACGCTGCCTAACTTAACGCAAATTACTACTCGGCGCGACTTTTCCGCAAGCACTCTAACCGAGTACGACTTGGGCCTAATCAAATCAATCAAACATATTGATCAAGTCGCGCCACTCATGGTTATAAGTGGCACCATCAAAGGCGATAACCTAGCGCCAGTCGATAGCTCAATCGTCGCCACTACCCCAGAACTAGCTACGATCAGTAAATTACCGGTTGCAAGTGGCCAATTCCTGTCAGCCGACGTCAACCAGAACACGGCCGTCATCGGCCAGCAGCTGTCGGT
>JAJYBZ010000013.1:0-19198 GCA_021778755.1 bacterium
TAGGTTGTTGGTTTCCGAATGTATTTTCTCACTCATTGTTATAATCTATTTTTTACGAAATCAATCCAATTAGGACCTTTGTGACTAAAGATACATTAGCACAAACATTATTATTTGTCAAGACTAGGGTCGAATTATTGGGCTTTTTGCAGAGTAACCGTCAGTTCGACACCGTCGATTTTCACTGTCGTCGTGTACTGATACGCACCGTCGTCAAGCGATAAGGCAAGCGTTTCGTCGCATATTTCATCACGGTGCTGTTTGATCGCGGCCTGCAAGTCGTCATCGGCTGAAATGAGACCTAGCTCGATGCGGTCATCAACATTTAGACCGGCATTCTTACGGGCTGCCTGGACGTAACGGATAATCTCGCGCATTAGACCTTCGCGCTTTAGTTCTGGCGTGATAGCAATATTAAGGCTCACATTGTCGGATGTTACAAAATGGGTCGAGTCTTGCACTCCCAGGTTAGCATTAAAGATAACACTATGAACATTTAGCTCTTCCTTGAGTATATCTTTGTAATAATCATTGAGGTGTTCACCTTCGAGCGTCACACTCGCAAGTGGTTGCCTTACTTTCAGGCCAGCCTTTGCGCGCAAACCAAGTCCTTGATTCACATAATTACGGACCGTCTCCATATTATTAACTACAGTCTCATCGACCGCGTAATTCGTTGGCCAATCAAGAAGGTGCACCGACTCACTTCCGCCACCCATGTTTTGGTACATCTCTTCCGCGAGGAACGGAGTAAACGGCGCCAAAATAACCGATAGTTTTAGTAGTACGTAATGTAGTGTCTTGTACGCATCGTTTTTGTCGGCATCATCTTCACTCTTCCAAAAACGTCGACGGCTACGGCGCACATACCAGTTGCTTGCGTCTTCGATAAAAGGTAGTATCGGACTCATCGCATCAGGAATGTTGTATACGTCCATGTGTGTTGTCACCTCTTCATTCAGCTGGTGAAGCCGTGAGATAATCCACTTGTCGAGCGGGTTAGTGACATCAGCCGGGCTAAGAGTGAACGGCTTTTCGGGATCAAGTTCCCAGCCATCAACTTCAGCGTACATCGTAAAGAAGTCGTACATATTCCATATCATGCTGAGTTTGCGTGCTATGTCAGCTACATCTTTATCTTGTAAACTAAAATCTTCACCGTTTAGCAGTGGCGAGCTGAGTAGCAAAAAGCGTAAGCTGTCGGCACTAAATTTGTCCATTAGTTCATTGGGGTCAGTGAAGTTACCAAGGCTTTTACTCATCTTGCGGCCATCGTTACCGGCAACAACGCCGGTAGTGATAACGTTTTTAAAGGCATTTTTTTCGGGTTTATTCGAGTCTACACCAAACGCTCCTATTGAGGCCAATGCGGTATTTACAGTGTGCACGTAGTAAAACCAGGCGCGAACCTGACCAACATACTCAACAATAAAGTCAGCCGGGTAATTCTTTTCAAATTTCTCTTGATTTTCAAACGGATAATGAAGTTGCGCAAAAGGCATACTTCCCGACTCAAACCAGCCGTCGAGTACTTTATCGATACGCGTAAACTTCTCACCATCAATGACGAACGTAATGTCGTCGACCCAAGGACGGTGATAATCTTGCAGTTCAACTCCTGAAAGTTGTTTTAATTCGTCATATGAACCAACAACCTTCACCGTACCTCTGTCGCCCTTCCACACAGGCATAGCGGTGGCCCAGAAACGATCACGACTCAGATTCCAATCTGGAGCTTGTTCGATATTCTTTTGAAAACGGCCGTGCTTTAGGTGTTCGGGGAACCAATTGATATTTTCGTTTTGCTCAAGCATTAGCGGCTTTGAACCTTGGATATCAAAGAACCAAGACGGAATTGCGCGATACATAATGCGTTGCTTGGACCGCGGGTTGAACGGATATTCATGTTGAATGTACTCTATCTTCCAGATGATTCCTTTTTCTTTGAGGTCTTTGGCTATCATCTTGTTGTTGTCCCAAACTTCGAGACCCTTGTAATCACCTTCTGTGTAGTATCCGTTATCGTCAATAACATGCACAATGGGAATATTTTCTTTTTGGGCCAATTCAAAGTCGACTTCACCGTATGCTGGCGCCAAGTGGACAATGCCTGTACCTGCTTCGGTTTCGACATAGTCAGCATGCCAGATTTTATGTGCGTTTCCACCGCGATTTTCAAAAAGTGGTTTATAGGACTTACCGATAAGTTCCTCACCTTTAAACTCGCGTGTAATTGTGTACTCTAACGGCTGATGCTTGTCGTCAGTCATCACTTTTTCGACCAAACTTTTCGCCATAATGAGATTTTCGCCATTATATGTCAGCTCAACGTAATCAACATCTTTGTGTAACGCAAGCGCAGTATTGGCAGGCAATGTCCATGGCGTGGTCGTCCACGCGAGCAAATAGACCGGATCCTTGTCGCCGTCGACTACCCGGAACTTCACATAAACACTTGGGTCAGTGACGGTCTGATAGGCATCGTTGTCCATCGTAACTTCAGCCTTACTGACCGGCGTGGCAAAGCGCGTGTCATACATTAGAACCTTTTCACCTTCGTAGATTTTGCCCGCGTCGTGCAGTTGCTTGAAGGCCCACCAGACGCTCTCCATAAAGTCTTTGTCCATGGTGCGGTACGCGCCCTTAAAATCGACCCAGCGACCAATACGGTCAATGACACCTTCCCAGGTCTCACTGTTTGCCACCATTGATTCGCGAGCTTTGGTGATATAAGATTCGAGTGTAATAGTTGCAAGCTGATTACCGTCCTTATCAAGTGGCACTTCTTGGTCAGAGCTTGTCACAATTTGGCGACGATCGGTGATATTTAATTGTTTTTCAACAAAGTTTTCAGCCGGTAACCCGTGACAATCCCAACCCCAGACACGCTCAACTCGTTTGCCCTTCATAGTCCAATAGCGAGGCACAACATCCTTAACGATAGAACTTAATAACGTACCATGGTGTGGCACACCTGTAATAAACGGTGGACCGTCATAAAAAACATATGCATTATCGACTGATCGCATTTCAATTGATTTTTCAAATGTCTTATTGTTCTTCCACTGCTGGACTAAATCTTTTTCGTATTCAAGCGCTCTGCGTCGACTGTTGGCTTTAAATTTCATTTTGTTTCCTTTCTTTAAAAAACAAAAAAATCCCTGTTCAGTCACTGGAATTCGTTTTCACGAACGGTACCATCCAGTTTCTAAAAAGAGATTCTTCTTAGCGCTTATTTGTTCGATCTACGCGTCGATTAGCGTCTGGTTCTACTTTCCAAGATGGAGTTCTTCCAGAAACATTCGCGGCTGATAACCGCTCATCTGTTATCAAACAGAGTGTTATGCTTTTAGTTTACGCTATTCTAGCCGATATGCAAACTTATTAATCGGCTACTGTATGTAATAGCTTACTTCACTAATCGTCGGTAACGGCAGGCCGACCCAAGTATTCTGCATCGTACTATCATCAGCTACGGCAATAACCGTTGGATATGCGACTATGTCATAAGCCCGACAAAACTGTTCGCCATCGGGCTGGTCGGGATCTAAGGTCTCGAGAACATGGCCTGTCTGGTGTTCAAAATCACGCAGATAATCTAGCACTGGTCGTGCATGATCGCTATCGTTTTTATAAACAATCACGACCTTCATGCCTTTTATTTATCCGTCTTTGTCTGGCGTCGATGTTCAAGAATCTTCACGAAGTCATCGAGCGTTTTAAATTCGTGGTAGACGCTAGCGAAACGGACATAGGCAACTTCGTTGCGAGCCGCTAACTCATCGAGTACCTTGTCGCCAATCTGCTTGGAAGTAATCTCGTTGTCGCCGATACTATATAGAGCGTCCTCGATCACATTAATCATCTCTTCCACTTCAACTTCTGATGAAAAGAATTTGCCAACTGAACGTTTAATCGCAATTGCTAGTTTGTCGCGGTCGAATAATTCACGTTTGCCGTCTTTTTTGATGACTGCTAAGTTTGGCTTCTCGACGCGTTCATAGGTTGTAAAGCGCTTGCCGTCTGGTGATTCGCGACGGCGGCGAATCGTCACGCCATCACTAACTTCACGTGACTCAATAACACGACTATCGCCAATATTATACTTGGCCATAGTTTAAGAATCCTTGTCGTCAGAATGTTTGTTCTTTTTGCGACGACGCAAGAAGGCTGGTGTGTCAGACTCTTCATCTTCCTCATTTGGCTGGTTCCAAATATCGTGAGTGTTCTCTTCGGCAAAAGCCGCCGTTGCGTCTTTGTGATCAAGGTTCAGATCAATTGCGCTCACCGCCTCATCTGAAAGCTTGGAATCATCCTGAGTTGACGTGCTAATACCGGCTGGCTCTTGGTGGAAGTATGCCGAGTCAAATCCCGTCGCAATAACTGTGATAATTAACTCGTCCTCGAGTTCTGGTTTCAGCGTTGCACCAAAGATAATGTTAGCATCAGGCGAAACAGCGCTGGTGATAATCTCAGCCGCTTCTTGAATTTCACTCATGCTCATATCATAACCACCGGTAACATTAAACAACACACCCTTGGCGCCATCAATCGAGACCTCGATCAGCGGTGATTCAATGGCTTGCTGTGCGGCCTGTGCGGCACGGTTATCACCGCTAGCGCGGCCGATACCCATCAGAGCTGAGCCGGCGTTGCTCATAATCGCTTTGACGTCAGCAAAGTCGAGGTTAATTAGGCCATGTTCGGTAATTAACTCAGAAATACCTTGGACACCTTGACGCAGAACGTCATCAGCAATCTTGAATGTCTCAAGCAGTGGCGTACGACGGTCAATTGTTTGCAGTAAGCGGTCATTTGGAATCGTAATTAATGTATCAACCTGACGGCCAAGTTGATTAATCGCCCATTCGGCGTTCTGGCGACGCTTCTCTCCCTCAAAGCTAAATGGTTTCGTGGCCACACCAACGACCAATATACCTAATTCACGAGCAATCTCGGCCACTACGTGACCAGCGCCGCTACCGGTACCACCACCAGCACCAATCGTTACAAAAATCATATCAGCGCCGCTAATGGCTTCGCGAATTTCATCACGCGATTCATTAGCCGCCGCTTCACCGGTCGAAGGATCGGCCCCCGCACCCAAACCACCAGTAACAGTGTGCCCAAGGTGCAATTTAACGTCAGCTTTCGAATTGTGAAGAGCCTGGGCATCAGTATTCATAGCAATAAATTGCACGCCAGACAAACCGGCGTCCTTCATTCTATTAACGGCCGAGCCGCCAGCACCACCTACGCCAACCACTTTAATGCTGGCAAATGTCTGTATATCGCTTGGTTTTACTTCAGGCATGTATCTATAATCTCCCAATATTCGTATTCACTAGCTAGTATAACACTTGGCCCCAGAATAATACTATGGCTCGCGACCATCACTAGGCCTTAAAGCGGTCCATGAACTTCGACACGAAGCCACTGGCTCCACCGAGCGGATTGTGTGGTTTAGGTTTCGAGACGTGATGAGGTGTATTCATGGACTCGGCGTCAATCAACATCAAGCCGACGACCGTCGCAAACTGTGGGTTCTCGACACCGTCAGCAACACCACCATAACCAGAGGTTTTACCAACACGCGCCGCTAGTCCAAGTGATTGTTTGGCGTACTCGGCAATATCTTTCAGTTGAGCAGTGCCGCCGGTCAGAACAACGCCGCCAGGTAACTTGCCGGCTCGACCGGCTCGCTTAAATTCAGTTTGAATTGCCTCGAAAATCTCTTCCAGACGGGCTTCGACAATCTCATCAATCTCACTGGTCTGAAAACTATAAGTTTCATCGCCATGTTTGAGGCTAATACCAGAATTATCCGATCTAGCAACAGCCGAAGCATGTTCTAGTTTGACCTGTTCGGCAATTTCGGGGTCTGTCTTGAGGCCAATAGCTAGATCATTGGTAATATTAATACCGCCGTAAGGCAAAACAGCCGAATATTGCAGGTCGCCTTCTTCATAAATCGCAATATTAGTCGTGGCGCCACCGATATCAATCAGGGCAATACCGTTTTCGAGTTGCTGTTCACTCAGGACTGCGCGAGCCGCTGCAATACCAGCTACGACAATATTGTGCGGATTAACCTTGGCTGATTCGGCCGACTTCTGGAGGTTCACAAGGTGCGGAGTGAGTGCCGACACGACATGCGCATCAACTTCTAGACGGGTACCAGTCATACCGATGGGGTCTTTGATGTTATCTTGGCCATCGAGCTTGTAGGCGTGCGGCACAACATCGAGAATTTCACGATTAGCCGGAATTTTGCCGAGAGTTGCTACCTCTTCGATACGACGCAAATCTTCGTGATTAATGGCGTGATCCATACCGCCAACGGCAATCATGCCATCAGCATGCGTGCTTAGAATATGTGTACCATTAATACTAAGTGTGGCCTCGTTCACCTGATAACCACTCATGCGCTCCGCTTCTCCGAGAGCATCATCCATCGCCTGTGCGGGGCCACTTAGATTAACCACCATACCTTTGCGCATGCCACTATTTGGGGCGCTGCCAACACCAACAATAGTCGGCGTACCTGTCGTTCCGTCAATGTGAGCCACTAGGCATCGTACTGTCGTCGTACCGACATCAATCCCTACGGCGTATCGAGAGTTTTCTTGCATGGTCTTAGTATATAGCTTATGCCATTGCTTGCAAAGTGTCTTCGTTAAAGCTGGGTCAGAATCTCGACACCATCATCGGTCACTAGGATAGTATGCTCGTAGTGCGCCGCCAGACTACCGTCGCGCGTTCGAATCGTCCAGCCGTCATGATCGGTCTTAATCCTATCGCTACCAAGAGTCGCCATCGGTTCAATCGCAATTGTGTCACCCGGCACCAACAGCACGCCGGTACCTTTGCGCCCCCAGTTGGGGACCTCTGGCGCTTGATGCATTTCATGACCAACGCCGTGCCCCACCAAATCACGAATTATGCCTAATTTACCGCCAGCTAGAACTTTCTCAACTGCCGCGCCGATATCACCAGTATAAGTCGGCCCCTTGATAGCATCGATACCGGCATACAAACTGCGCTCGGTTAAGCTCATTAAGTGCTTTTTGATACCAGTCGGTTGTTCGCCAACCACCATTGAAAAGGCGCTGTCGGTTTTCATACCTTTATAAGTAATGACTAAGTCAAAACTGACAATATCACCTTTTTCAAACCTATATTCGTTCGGTATACCATGAACAATAGCGTCGTTAACTGATATACAAATCGCGTTCGGAAACTGCACTTCGGGAGTTTTATAAGTTGCGATCGCGCCAAGTCGTTTAATTTCCTGGTCTACCCAAGCATCAGCCTCAAGTGCGCTCACACCAACTACAACTTGTTTCTTTAGGCCATCGAAAATCGTTGCCAAAATTTTACCGCCCTGACGCATTGCCTCAATTTCAGATTCTGTCTTTAGGCGAGCTTGCATGCTACAACTTCTTCCATAATACGATCATGCACCTGACCGACCGAACCAGTTCCATCGACATGTACAATTCTGATACCTTGATGAGTAAAGTAATCCAACACCGGATCGGTCTCTTGCTTATAAATCCCGAAGCGCTCATCAATCGCATCGGCCACATCATCAACTCGCCCACGAACTTCTAGTCGTTTCATTAATTCCTTCTTGGGTACACTCAAGACAATCACCAAATCGATCGACCGTCCGTGCTGCGGCTGACTAGCAATTAACCACTCCGCCTGTTCAAGTGCGCGTGGAAAACCGTCCAAAATAACTTTATTAATATTCGCAGCCCGCGCAATCGCCTCGCCCATAATGGCGTCTATTTTACTGTGCGCCACTAATTGACCAGTTTGCATTTCGCGAATCAACTCTGGATCATGCGTATCGCGCAGCAATTGACCGGCACTGAGCCAACGCCAACCCTGGCGAGCTGCCAACATCTGACCCTGCATGCTTTTACCAGCTCCGGCTGGACCAAAGATTATAATCATTACAAAAGCTCCTTTTTGTTTTTATTGTAACGCGTTTTTGACCAGCTGAGCGACTAATGCGCCACTAGCTGTATTGCCAAGCTCTTTTTTAACAGCACCAATAACTTTGCCCATGTCACCCGGCCCGCTAGCGCCCATGTCGGCAACAATACGTTTCACAACAGATAGAATTTCTGATTCTGATAACTGTGTCGGCAAATAGGCTTCTAGTATCTTGGCTTCAGCACGTTCATTTGCGGATAACTCTGGGCGACCTACGCCATCGTAAATCGTTGCGCTTTCTTGGCGCTTTTTAACTTCGCGGGCAATTAATTGTTCGATGACCTCATCACCAAGGCCTTCGTCGCGTTTATGCTGCGAGACTTCTTCGTTTAGAATCACGGCCTTGAGTCCGCGTAAAACTTCGCCCTTAAAACGATCACCGCCTAGTAAGGCGGCTTTTAGATCGTTATCAATTTGGTCTTTTAGAACCACGTTTAACGCAGTCCTAAGCGCGCTTTGTCTAATTTGTCAGCCTTGCGAGCTTTGCGAATAATCGCTTTGATGCGACGTTCGGTTTTGCTAATCGGCTTTTCGAATCGCATAGTTGCCTTAGCTTCAGCTAAAACACCGCTCTGCAAAACTTTGCGGTTGAAACGACGAATAATATTCTCGTTTGCTTCTCGTTCATCTTTACGTGTTACTTGTACCATATGAATGTATTGTAACAGAAGTAAAGATTATTGACAACAGGTGGTAGCGACTTGGCTAAGGAGTTGGCAATATTATTGTGCACTGCGTACCCTGCATTTCCGTCGTACCAGCAAACCCCTCCAGACAAGTCTGTCCGGCGCCTTCCAGGTAATAAACAATTCTATCCGGGCTATTAACCAATATTGCCCCCAGGCGATAGTCCGGTAGACTGGTGATCTGTAGTATATTCGTGCTCACAGTTGGCGTAGCAGGTAAGTATTTCGCCAAAGCAGCATCTACAGTCGGCGAGGTATAAGCATTACCATTTGGACCACTCCAACACTGACCGCCAGCATAATTCGCACCTAAACATACGCGCCCGCCGCTGGCACTAGGATACGAACCATTGTCAGTTGCATACTCCATTAATGCTTTCTTGTAGGCTTCGACGCCAGATAATATTTGGCTATTGCGAGCACGTTGCTGTACGCCGTTATAAGCCACGATTGTAATGGATGCTAGAATCGCAATAATAACAATCACTATTAATAGTTCGACAATTGTAAAGCCTTGTTTATTTCCCCACCGTCGCATAACAGGATTATAACATAGGCATGGATGAGATTATTATTCTAGCTCCAACAGACGCCCTTCGATAGTGCGTCGACCATTCCAATCATTCATCGATGGCTGAAAAACCACCTTTACAACCTCACCCGGTTCGGCAAAAAAGTGCGCCGGCGCACTAAAGGCTAACATTTGCAGTCGACGCCCGGACGAATCTTTCACCTCCAGTTTGACATGCTGGCCATCAGTACCCATGCGCCGTTGATCGACGACGATGACATCATTAATCTTTAAAATTGGCTCAGGATTACCGCTGCCAAACGGCTCCAGCTTGGCTAGCTGGGCAACGAAATCTTCAGTAACTTCCGAAAAATCGTCAATAATAACGTCTTCTTTAGGTAAGAGTAACGCGGCTTGATTGGTAAGATTGAGTGACTTATAAAATTCATTAACTCGCTGACGAAAAGCGTCGATATTGGCCGTCGGTAACGTAACGCCAGCCGCCAAAGTGTGGCCGCCGCCTTTTGTAATAATATCGTCAGCCGCCCGAATCGCCCCAACCGCGCTAAAACCCCCAAAACTTCGGGCCGAACCCTTAGATGACTCGCCCATCTCCTGCAAGACATAGGTTGGTTTTTGATATTTTTCAAGTAGTTTTGCCGCCACAATCCCAACAATGCCATGATTCCAATCTGGTCCGCTGAGCACCAGTACGGGCGAGTCACGAAACTCTTCCGCCTGTAAAACTGCCTCTTTGAAAATCGCCGATTGATCAGCTCGTCGAGCTTGATTGAGCGCATCCAGTTGTTCGGCTTTTTCAAACGCTGACTGATCGTCGGTTGCCAGCAGCATGTCCAGTGAATGCCGGGCCGTCTCTAATCGTCCAGCGGCATTCATCCTTGGGCCTAGTGCAAAACCCAAGGACCGACTATTTAGCGTCTCAGGCTCAACTTTCGCAACCGCCATTAAGGCCCTTAGGCCCGGTCGCCTAGTCTTCCTTAGCACTTGCAAACCCCAAAAGACATTAACTCGGTTCTCATCCTTTAGACTAACAACATCGCAGACCGTACCAAGCGCCACCAAGTCGAGCATCCATTTTTCAGTCCCGACTGGCAAGCCTGGTAATCTGGTCCGTAAAGCCTGAACTAGCTTGAAAGCTACGCCCACACCGGCTAAGTCAATGAATGGATATTGATGTCCTTGACGCTTCGGGTTAACCACCGCAATCGCCGGCGGCTGCACTTCGCTAACATTATGATGATCAGTCACGACCACATCTATACCCAGCTCATTTGCCCGCACAATTTCCTTATGGCTTAAGCTGCCGCAGTCTACCGTAAGAATTAGCTTGGTGCCGTCAGCGGCAATCGTCTCGACTGCCTCAACTGTCAACCCGTAACCTTCAACAAAACGATTCGGTATAAAAGCCTCGACATCACTAAACCCGAACGCCGCCAGCGCATCCAACATCACTGTCGTGGCCGTCAAACCATCAATATCATAATCACCATAAATCGTAACTTTTTCTTGACGCTCCCGCGCTAGGACTATTCGCTCGACTGCTTTCGCCATATCTGGCAACCAAAAAGGATCGTGTTGCTTGTCATAATCGGGCTTTAAAAATTCTTCCGCAACATCGCCACTTAAACCGCGAGCGGCCAAAATTCTTTCAAATAGCGACATATTAAATGTCAGACGACGAACGCTTTGGGCGTCCTGCCTGCTGCGACTTGATGACAATACTTTGCAACTCCTTAAAGATAGGAAACTGCTTGTTGGTAGCATAAATCTTGGTATTGCCTTGTTTTTCGCTAGTCAGAAAACCAACTTTTTCAAGACGCTTGAGTTCACGTTGGATATTACCGGGATCTTCCTTGATCAACTTTGCTAGTCCGCGAACATGCGTTCTAAAGTCAGGATATTTTGCGTATACAACCACAATTTTACGTCGAACCCGAGATGTAATAAAAACGTCTAACATGTATTCCCTTACTTAATCACTGTCTCACTTGTTGCTTTTTATTCTACACTTTTTGTACTGTCCCGGTCAACGCCAATTGAGGACAATTTGATTAATTTTCGCAATCGTATCTTCGTGTGACGGTATTTCATTCTGGTTATAATAGTGGTCGATACCCATAAAATTTTCTTTGACGTCTAATATGTGCAGTTCGTCGGCCAAGATATGCAAACGATCGACCGCCTGTACGCTCGACGTAGGTGTAGCGACAACCAGCCGTTTGACGCGGATTGGCTTCATATAATCTATAGCCACATCAATAGACGCGCCGTTGTCTAATCCATCGGACACCAGAATTACCACATGATCTCGCAGTAGCGCGCTATCGATAATACCGCCATCGCCCAGCAATCGGTTAATCTTTTGAAAAGCTTCACGTTTTTGTTCATCCAAATAACCATGAAACTCACTCGCGTATTCTTCAATCTCGCCAGTCGAGAACATACCGTTATATGTAAAGCCACCGTCTTGGGCAACGGCACCAAAGCTCAGACTTTCCCCTGGAACCTGTATGTCTTCCGTCAATAACATCATCAGAACGCAGTGCAAAGCAGCCGCGATTTGCTCGCCCACTAATACCGCCCCATCGCTAAGTGCGACTACAGCGCAGTTTTCGTAACGATACTTATCCAACAGCTCGGCAGCTAATATCTGTCCAGCCTGCGCTCTACTCTCAAAATACATATGCTTATTTTAGCAGTATACTGGTATATATGCACTACTATGAGGTTGCACCTAATCAAATCGTCCGCCCTGGTAGCGATGTCTTTACCTATAGCTCAACTGATAAATTAGGAATTGGTCAAATCGTGTTAATTGAAGTTGGTAAAAGGCCGATGATAGGCGTTGTTATGCGTACGGTCGTTAAACCATCCTACGCCACCAAGGCTATAGCATCAGTTGTCGAGGCTACTCCTCTACCGCCGCCTTTATTAAAACTGACAACCTGGTTATCTAATTATTACGTTACGCCGTTAGCCCTGGTTTTACAGATGATTATACCTCGTGGAATTCAAAAAACTCGACGCGCTCAAACAGTTCAGCCATTCACCGCTAAGCGTGAGCGAACAAATATTGTATTCAATTCAGATCAACAAAAAGCGATCGAAGCTATTGTCGATTCCTCGCCCGGTACCTTCCTGTTACAAGGCATTACTGGCTCTGGTAAAACCGAGGTTTATATTGATATTGCCAAGCGTACTATCGCCGCTGGTCGGTCGGTTATTGTCCTGGTGCCCGAAATTGCCCTTACATCACAACTAGTCGACGAGTTCTCGCATCACTTTGATAATATTTTATTAGTTCATTCCACTATCAGTGAAGCTCGTCGGCACACGACCTGGAAAGAAGCACTTGATTCTAAAGGCCCACGGGTGGTAATTGGTGCACGCTCCGCGCTATTCACACCACTTAGCAATGTCGGTGCAATTATAATTGATGAATCGCATGAACCGAGTTATAAACAAGAACAAGCCCCGCGCTACTCTGCCCTACGCGCCGCATCAGTTCTTGGCCAACTCCACCAAGCAAAAGTTATTTTTGGTAGCGCCACACCTAGTATTGCTGATAGATACCTAGCCGAGCAATCAGGTCGCCCAGTTCTCAAACTAAATACGGTCGCTCGCAATAACGCCGTGGCTCCAATTGTCGAATTAGTGGACATGACTAAACGTGCTAACTTCAATGGTCATCGCTTTCTCTCAAAACAATTACTGACCCGGCTGGACGCAACGTTAGCCGACGGTAAACAGGCTTTGATTTTCCATAATCGACGCGGTAGCGCCAGTACGACCCTTTGCGATAACTGTGGCTGGACCGCCCAGTGTCCTAGGTGCTTCATACCACTTACTTTGCACTCTGACCAACACGCCCTACGATGTCATATTTGTGATTTCCGTAGCGCCGTGCCGACGTCTTGCCCAGAGTGCCACAACACCGACATTATATACAAGGGCTTTGGCACAAAACTCATCGAAACCGAGCTACAGAAGCTCTATCCGAAGGCTAATATCGCTCGGTTTGACGCGGACAATACTAACGATAGTACGGTCGACGCCCGTTATGATGAGCTATACGCTGGCACAATCGACATCGCCATCGGTACCCAGGTTGTCGCCAAGGGTCTAGATTTGCCACACCTCCGCACGGTCGGCGTGATCCAGGCCGATAATGGCTTGGCGCTGCCAGACTTTAGCTCTAGTGAGCGCACTTTTCAACTGCTAGCTCAGGTCGTTGGGCGTGTTGGTCGTAACGAGCATGCTACGCAGGTCGTCATACAGAGCTATCAACCGACTCATCCCAGTATTGTCTTCGGCTTGACGCAAAATTATGAGTCATTTTACGAATATGTTCTCAAGGAGCGCAGGCAGGCCATCTTTCCGCCATTTACACATTTATTAAAGTTAACGTGCGTTTACAAATCAGAATCAGCCGCCATCAAAGCCGCCCAGGCACTAGCTCGAGACCTCCGTAGCGCCGTCCATTCAGATGTCACAATTCTCGGTCCAACGCCTGCTTTTTACGAAAGGCAGCGCGATACATACAGGTGGCAGTTAACGCTCAAAAGTCCACGTCGTGAATACTTAATTAATGCACTGGCAACCGTTCCGAAAACTCACTGGCAATCCGAGCTCGATCCTACCAGCCTGCTCTAACGAGCGCTTGGTCTATACAGTCACCACTGGTATAATACAGATAATGAAAAAAGAAGATATTATCACGCTGCCCTCGCCGCACTTGCGTCAAAAATCGGCCAAAATCCATGTCGTGACCAGTGAAACTCAAAAACTCATCGATGACATGGTATCAGCCGCGCTGGACTGGGAAGATAGTCGTCCTCATGAGATTAGCGCTGCCCTGGCAGCCGTTCAAATTGACCGCTTAGACCGCGTTGTAATCGTCAGAAGTGACTTTGACGACAAAGAAGTCCGCGACTTTACCGCGCTCATCAACCCCGAGATTGTTAAATACGAGGGCGTCATTAGCGAGGACTACGAGGGTTGTTTGAGCGTTAGTAATATCTACGGTAAAGTCCCCCGTTACAGCAAAATACGCATCAAAGCTCTCGACCAGGACGGCAATGAAGTCAGGTTTAAAGCTGAAGGTTTCCTAGCCCGTGTTATCCAGCACGAAATTGATCATACTAACGGTATAGTCTTTATTGACCATATCCGTGATAAAAAAGATGCTTTTTATACCCTCGACGAGAAAGGCGAGCTTGAACCACTTGATTATGCAAAAAACGTTGAAAAAAGTCATATTCTTTGGGACTGAAGACTTTAGTCTCACTGCCCTTCAAGGTCTAGTCGAAGCCGACTATAACGTCGTTGCCGTTATCACAAAGCCCGACAGCAAACGCGGACGTAAGCAAATCTTAACACCGCCTGCGGTTAAAGTTTACGCCAAAAGCCAACATATACCAGTCTGGCAGCCCGCCAAGCTGTTAGATATAGCCACAGATATTCAAGCGCTAGGCTCCCCTATTGGCGTCCTGGTCAGCTACGGCAAAATTATTCCAGACAGTATAATTAATTTATTCAAACCCGGCATCATCAACGTCCATCCATCGTTACTGCCACTATACCGCGGACCATCGCCGATCGAGTCGGCTATTATCAATGGCGATAGTCGAACCGGTGTATCGATTATGCAGCTCGCAACTCAGATGGACGCCGGCCCAATCTATGCCCAAATAACCTATCCGCTCTCGAGCCACGAATCAAAACCAGAGTTATACCACCAATTAGCTACGGCTGGTACGAAATTATTACTTAGCACCCTACCGGCCATAATTGACGAGTCACTGCGCCCTGCCGCACAAGCCGACAACTTAGCTACGTATTGTCAGCTACTGGCCAAAGAAGATGCTTGGCTACAATCTGATCAACTAACCGCCGAGCAGGCTGAACGCAAGGTCAGAGCCCACTTAGGCTTTCCCAAGACAAAAACAACCATCCTAGGTCATGAAATAATTATAACCAAAGCCCGCGTCACAAATGAACCAAAAACACCGCTCGACGTTGTCTGTCGTGGCGGTGCTTATTTGTCAATTGACGAGCTAATTGCGCCCAGTGGGCGCCTTATGACTGCGCAGGCCTTCTTGAACGGCTACGCTGCTGGTTGATCAACGCCCAGTAGTTTGTCGCGATTGCTAACAATCTCACCTTTAATTTCATCCAGAACACTAGCGACAACCTCACGATAATCCGGGCGGTTAACCTCTAGCCATTTAGTGGCCGCATATTCGGCCCGTAGACTTGGGTCATTGGGGTCTAAGCCAGTAGCCTGCTGAATACGTCCAAAGGCCTCATCGGTATAATAATTAGGGGCATATTGCGCCAACCAAGCCATTACGGCTTCGTCTTTGCGATCAATAATCGACTCGAACTCTTCCAGTTGTGCATCGCTCATGCCGTCCGACAGTTTAGTGCCGACACGCAGTTCAAGTTCATCATAAATATGCTGCAAGAAAGCTTTTTTCTGCTCTTCCGGTAGCTCATTCATACCAACATCTGTTAAAAATTTATCGTCTAATTGAAACATCTGATATATTCCTTTGCTAGCTAGTTACATTAATTGTATCACGCAGGTACCGACAACAATTTAACCGAGAGTTCTTTTGACTAATTCGCGGGTAAAGAACTCTAGTTTATCACCCTCTTCAAGAATTAATTTCTTGTGGGTTTTTAGACTCAGGCCGCACATCTCACCTTCGAAGACCTCTTTGGTTTCTTGTTGTTGACGCTGGACTTTCGTAACCTCGACTTCAGCTAACACCTCATCGCCACGCTTAACGCGCGTCAATAGACCCGGCATAACCTTGCCGTTCGTAACCTCTCCACCAGCAATAATTTCATCTTTGAGCGTTCTGAATATACCCTTGATAGTCAGTTTGCCGATTTCCGTTTCAACAACTTCAGGTTTCAGCATCGCCTCCATGGAAGCCCGGGCATCGTCAAGTAGCTCGTAGATAACCTTGTATAAACGGACCTGCACTTTATCACGTGAAGCAAGTTGCTTAATAGCCGGTGGCAAATCAACGTTAAAGCCATAGATAATCGTTTTGGCATCCGAGGCTAGGCGAACATCATTCTCGGAGATACTACCAACCCCACTGCCAATAACACGAAGTGTAATCTCGCCCTTAGTGTCAATCAGTCTCAGACTATCGACGACGGATGTTAGCGAACCTTGAACATCAGCTTTTACAATCACATTCAAATCCTGTGAATCGTGTTGCTGATTCATCATTTTCAGCAAGTCGGCGCCAGTCACATTGGAGCTGGCCGCATTTTTCTCGTGTTCAATACGGGTAACCGCGACTGCATTGCGCGCCTCTTTCTCGCTTTTAACAATTGAGAATGTATCACCGAACTGTGGCAACTCCTTGAGACCAGTGACTGTCACTGGCGTCGAAGGACCAGCTTCCTTGAGAGCTTTGCCGGCGAAATCTAATAATGTACGCACTTTGCCGTATGCCGTACCAGCTACCAGGAAGTGTCCTGGACGTAGCATACCCTGTTCGACTAGTAGACCAACAACCGAACCACGACCAACTTCCATGTGAGACTCAATCACTAGACCTTCGGCAGGAGTGTCAATATCAGCTTTCAACTCTTCCAGATCAGCCACCAATAGCACCATGTCTAGTAGTTTATCAACTCCTTGGCCAGTCTTGGCGCTCACCTCGACCATCACTGTATCACCACCCCATTCCTCTGGGTTCAGTCCCTGTTCGGTCGCTAGCTGCGCTTTAACACGCGCCGCATCAGCCGACTCTTTGTCCATCTTGTTGATAGCAACAATAATTTTAGCATTCGCTGATTTAGCAAACCGAATCGCCTCAACGGTCTGTGGCTTGACGCCGTCATCACCAGCGACAACAATAATCACAACGTCAGTCAGCGTCGCACCATGCTGCCGAAGCGCCGCAAAAGCCTCGTGACCCGGTGTATCGAGTAATGTAATTGTTCGATCATTACGGACAGTCTGGTAAGCACTAATATGCTGTGTGATACCACCAGCTTCCTTGTCAACGGCTTTGGTACCTAGAATTGAGTCGAGCAGACTAGTCTTGCCATGGTCGACGTGACCCATAACGGCCACGATTGGCGGCCTAGCGACTGCTTTATCTGACAGCTGATGAACCTTGCGATCACTGAGCGTAGATGCAACTTTCTTTTCCAGTTCGACGTCAAGACCCAGCTCTTCGACAATAATCGAAGCTGTCTCGAAATCAAGACGTTGGTTAATCGTGGCCACGATGCCGTTCTTGAACAACTCGCCAATTAGATTGGTAACCGGTAGATTGAGCGTCTCGGCCAGTTCGCCTACGGTAATTGAGTCAGCGACAACAATAACTTTTTCGGCCATAATAGTGCTCCTTTCTGCCGGTTCAGCCACAAGACGTAGCCCAATCGGTGGTTAGTTTATTTTTTTGCTTTAGCGTTTAAACTAAGTGAAATTTTGCGGCTATCTTTTTCGATATCTAGGACAACAAACTCTTTGCGTTCGTTCAATGTAAAGACTTTTTCTGGGTCTTGATCATCACCACCGCCTAGCTCACTGACGTGGACCAAAGCTTCGACAGCTGGACTGATCTGCACAAAGGCACCAAACGGTGTAATGCGTGTCACAGTCCCTTCGACTTTATCGCCCTTTTTAAACTGATCAACTTCGCTCATCCAAGGATCCTCAGATAACTGTTTGATACTCAGGCTTAGACGATCTTTGTCGATTGCGATAATCTTGGCGTCGATAGTTTGGCCGACTTTAACATAGTCACTAGGATTGTTGACACGCTCCCAGCTAATTTCGCTAATATGGACTAGTCCTTCAATTCCTTCGACGTTAACAAAAACACCGAAGTCGACAACACCAGTCACGACTCCCTTGACGCTATCACCAACGGTTAGCTTCTCGAATCGGGCCGATAGACCGTCCTTGATAGCTTCTTTTTCACTAAAGATTAACTTGTTAGCCTTGCGGTCACAGTCCAGAATACGGACCTTGAGAGTCTGTCCGATTAGAACGTTCAAACGCTGCAAGATTTCATCTTTGTCACTCGAGCCAACCCGTGGGTAGTGCTCGGCCGATAGTTGAGAAACTGGCAGAAAGCCACGAACACCATCGAATTCAACTAATAGTCCACCACGGTTAGCGTCATATGGTGATACTTCCAGGATTTCACCACTGTCCATACGGGCAGCAACTTCATCCCAACCACGATCTTTGGCGGCTTTACGTAGTGATAATAGTGCGTAACCGTTATCTAGTTCGGCGTCAACAATACTAGCCGTGACTTCATCACCAACGTTTAAGGCGCGTGAATAGCCGACTTCGCGACGAGGCACCAGGCCAATACCCTGCGCACCCAGGTCAATCAATACCTCGTGTTTACGAATTACTAAAATTTTACCAGTGATTACTTCACCTTGTGTTAATTGCTTGACGCTATCGTCAGCGGTAGCGAGCAATTCGTCCATTGTTATAGTGGCTTTTGCCATAAGTCTTATCAATGAGATTCTTCGTACCTTTCATCTTTCTCAGCGTATTTATGAACTGAAGCGAAAAGTGTTTTATGCCGACGAGGCGTAGTCGAGACTACGTCGAGAAGGGAAAAACACTTTACGGACAGTTCAGAATGCGCTGAGGTGATGGAAAGGTGCGGAGGAGTCTCATCTAACTCCTTCCTTAATTAATATTCTTGGGGCGCGCGTAAGACACGCAACCTCCTAGATTGATACTATTGTACCTCAGATGGATGCCTAAGTCAAAGAGGCTACTAGGCAACGCGTCGCGACAGAAGATATGCCACGCTCACGCCGACTAACATGCCCGCCATCGCCATTCTAATCACTGATGAAATACCTGGACCGGTCGTTGGCAATGCAGCGGCACCCGATTGAGAATCAGTGCTAACGGTAGCGCTAGTTGATTGTGTGGCGCCAACCGGGGCTGCACTCGTTCCTGGAGCAG
>JAJYBZ010000013.1:19298-20686 GCA_021778755.1 bacterium
CTAATCACTGATGAAATACCTGGACCGGTCGTTGGCAATGCAGCGGCACCCGATTGAGAATCAGTGCTAACGGTAGCGCTAGTTGATTGTGTGGCGCCAACCGGGGCTGCACTCGTTCCTGGAGCAGTGGTCGTACCCTGGTTATCGGTTGACGCACCAGATGATGGCGCTGTTTGATTATCGGCGGCCTGTTTATTAGCTAAGGCAATAGCTTGGTCACGGCGCACCTGGACCCCGTGTTGCTGCACATAACGTGCGGCACCGATCAAGACAATCGTTAATATCACCGCTACGATTATAAATGTTTGTACCGACCCACCCTGATCTGTTCGTTTCCATGAAATCATATAACACCTCAGGTTTAATATTAGCCTATTATGCATCCATTCTGTAAAAAACGCAATAGCTAGGCTAAAAACAAACAAGCTCCTGGAAATGGTTACTAATGAAGTCTAAAGATTTTCCAGTGGAACGCCGGTCTTTTCGGAGACTTTTCGAGCCCAGGCGAGTAGCTTCTCGAACTGACTATCGCGCGCCGTTTGTTCAGTCTCGTAGCGATCAATCCGTCCGATCAAGGTATCGAGAGTAACAAGTAGCCGGTCGTGCGAGGCTTTAAGGTCAATAATTTCGCCGTCTATTTTGTCGAAACGCTCGTTCATCTGGAAGGTAAGGAGATTAAATCGCTCATCTATCTTTTCGAATCGCGCGTCAATCTTATTAAATCGCTCATCTGACTGATTGAATCGCTCATCTGACTGTTGAACAAAGCCCTGGAGGACCTGCAGGATATCGTCAATGTCTTTGCGAGTTGCTGGCGTATCGTTCATACTTCTATTTTAGCATAGAGCGAACGACTACGTTACATCGTAAAGAAAAGTATTCCATATACTCAACGAAAAACAATCGCCTGTTCAGTTGTTGCTCGTCGACAGTTCAGGCGGTACAGACACATAGTGCTTCGCCCAGCCGCCGCGCATCTTACCGACTTCATCGATTTCGGCCACGATAAAACCCAGCGACGTGCCTTTTAAAAACTTTACTTCGTAGGCCACGCGCAACAAACTGCGAAGTACCTCCAGTTCGACGTTCAAAACGTCAAGTTTACGCAAAGTCGCTTCACTACTTCTGGCATTATTGGCCTCGATGATCGCCCGTAGACAACTCAGGGCGCTGTTTTCAATCTGTTGACCCAAAATAAAGCGCTGAGATTTAGGAAAAGTGTTCACTTTTTCAAACAGCCACAGCGTGACTGACAGCATTTTGGTGTGGATAATAAATTCTTTTTTCATAATTTCAAGGGAAAGATTAAAGGGATAAGACGACCTTCGGCCGTCCTAAGAATCAAGAGACCAAGAGCGAGGAGTTAAGGTCTGTATCTACCGGGACAC
>JAJYBZ010000037.1 GCA_021778755.1 bacterium
CCACGGTGTCGAGCTGACTTCCCCGCCACTGGCGACTAGTAGCTGGTCTTTGTGTAGTACCGTAATAGTCAGTGGATACGTGATCGTAAACTTGTGGATTGCCTCCACTAGACTAGTGAGTTGCATGCTGAACGTCAGGACAATCGGGTAATACACCAATTGAAATAGTTTTTGGAGTTGGGCAAACGATAGAACCAAGACTGTGTTTGGTCGTTCGACCAGGTTCTGACTGCTATGTTTTATCAGATCGATGGCGTCGCGGGTAATGGTCAGTGGTCCGGTGTATTCACGTATAAAATCTTCGTAGACAATCGCCGTTTCACTATTGCGGCCAGCATCACCTATCAGCAAAATGCCTGTTGACCACGCGCCCAGGACTTTCATGTCACTTAGCGCGTCGCGTGCCAGACTGCCCGATGGATTCGTAGCGGCGAAAATTGTATCGGTTATTGTCGTCGGGATGGTTTTACGCAAAATATCGGGTAGCAGTACGCGCACCTCGCCTGCGCCACTTGTCAGGGCCGCCTGGTAGGCATCGGCTACACCCGCAAACCCTAGTTTATTACCACCGATAATACCCAGGCGTCCAGCTAGGGCACGTTGTTCAGGTTTACTCCAATTAATATCGGCAAATAGTGGCTGATCGATGGTTTGACGGTGCCAGTACGGATAGTCCATCGTTAATCCAGGTCAATCTCGATACTAACTGGGCAGTGGTCCGAGCCGAGGATATCGGGATGAATCGAGGCTTGTTGGACTGCCGGCGCCAGCGATTTGCTAGCTAGCCAGTAATCAATCCGCCAACCGACATTACGCGCTCTAGCATTGGCCCAATGTGTCCACCATGTATATGCATCAGTGGTATCTGGGTGCGCGTCGCGGAAAGTATCGATGAGTCCGGCGCTTAATAGGTTATCAAAGCCAGCCCGTTCTTCGTCTGTAAATCCGTGTTTGCCGATATTAGCTTTGGGATTAGCTAGGTCAATGTCGTTATGTGCGACATTGAAGTCGCCACATACTAGGACTGGCTTAGTTTTTTCAAGTTCCTGGAGGTGTTCTAAGAAAGCTGGGTCCCATTGTTCGTGGCGGAGTCTTAAGCGTGAAAGATCACCCTTGGAATTAGGCGTATAAACAGTTACAACCCAAAACTTGTCAAATTCTGCCGATAGCACCCGCCCTTCTTTGGTTGGGTCGCCGTAGCTATCGCCCGCTAGGTTGTACTTCTCGGCAATCGCATCCGCGAAACCATTAATCACAGCACGCGGTTTGATCTTGCTAAAAATTGCCGTCCCGCTATAGCCGGCTTTGTCGGCACTGTTCCAATACTCCCGATAATCGGGTAGATCAACCACCGCTTGACCTTCTTGGGCTTTTGTTTCTTGCAAGCAAATAATATCAGGTTGCTGACTAGCGACAAATGACTGCAAAGCGCCTTTGTTGATGACGGCGCGAATACCATTGACGTTCCAGGAATACAGTTTCATTACCGTCTATTATAGCGTATTGACAATATAGTATATGTTGTGGTATAATATTATACTGTCCACATTGCCGGCGCGCGAGCGCCAGATAGAACGGATATTCAATCATGTCGACAGAGACAGAGTTGCCAGCTATACTCGTTGGACCGGAGGGCACAGAAGCCCTGCGCGAACTCGTGAAGAACAATCTTCTGAAGAGGTCGCACGGCAGCCGTGTTCTGCAAATCCCGCCATCCATCGGCGGCATCAGCATCAACTACGTTGATTACACGTTTGGCAACAAGCGTGAAGCGTGGCTGCTCAAGACGGGACACGGTGAGACGTACGACAAGCATCACGTGTACGTCGCCGAAGTGGTCGATCGTAACGGAGTCGTCTATCAGCTGACGATTTCGCTCGTGATGAAGAACCGGAAGGATGGTGTCTTTGTGCTTGCACGACGACGTCGTCTCGGGTCCGGACTGAACCTCGCGCGTCGACCAACGCCAACCAGCTTCATGCAGTGATGCAAGGAAGCGATTCAGCAATGTGGGCTGTCCCGTCACTTCGCGTGACGGGCTTTCCATATTTAGCGACTTTTGATTGCTCTACTAGCTTCACGTTCCTGATCGCGGCGCTTGAGAGTTTCGCGTTTGTCATAATTCTTTTTACCTTTTCCAAGGGCAATGACGACTTTAATGAAGCGGCCCTTGGTTAGTATTCGTAGCGGCACAATACTCATACCAGCCTGTTTACGGGCAGCTAGGTCGTCGATTTGCCGACGCCTTGCTAACAGTTTACGCGGCGACGTATCGATGGTACGGGCGCCGACCTTATTCTTTTCGTTAATTTTTAAACTAAAACTGGCGTTGTTGAGCCATAGCTCGCTATCTTTGATTGTGACAAATGATCCCTTGAGTTGAATGTGACCGTCGCGCGCGGCGCGCGTCTCGAGGCCGGTTAGAGCGATGCCAACCTGTAATTCATCGTTTAAGGCATAGTCGAAAGAAGCACGTCGATTCACGATTGCGGAGGACTGTTTGACTGGTTGCTTGCGAGCGGCCATAATAGTGCTATTGTATCAGACACGACCCATAAACTGAGTATCTAATTGGTCGGCGGTAGCCCCTGACGTCGTGATATAATGACGGGCATGAGTGAAAAGTTACGCGTTAATATTGTCTCAGAAAGCGAGATATCAGTGCAGGGTCATGGCGTCCATACGGCTTATGAGGAAATGGCTAGTTCGCTTGAACAGCTCAGAAATGTCGAAGTGATTCGCGGACATTTCGGCGAACAAGTTGATTGTGATATTGTGCATTTACATACGGTTGGCCCGCGAACTTTTCGCAAATTATTTCAAAAAAATGTCAAAGTTGTCATATCGGCGCATGTTGTTCCCGATTCGTTTGTGGGCTCACTGGTGCTTGCCAGGTTCTGGAAAATTTTTGCCGTTTGGTATTTGCGATGGTTTTATAACCGAGCTGATCTACTGTTAGCCGTCTCTGATCAGACTGCCAAAGAATTACGGGATTTGGGAGTCAAGGCGCCAATCGAAATAATGTACAACAGTATCGATACGGCTAAATATCAATCTACTGCAGTGCCGCGAACCAAGCTTAGGCGCGACCTCGACATTCCAAAGAGTGCTTTTGTTGTGATTGGGGCCGGACAAGTTCAGCCGCGCAAGCGTGTTGATAGCTTTATAGCGGCAGCGCGAGCGCTACCTGACGTTCACTTTGTTTGGGTGGGTGGCATGCCGTTTGGTAAAATTGCGGCTGACAATAAAGCCATGCAACGTATGATCGATAATCCACCGGTCAATATGCACTTTGCCGGTATCGTGCCGCTCAACCAAATGTCGAGTTATTATCATGCGGCTGATATGTTTTGGTTGCCGTCAGAGCAAGAAACTTTCGGACTAGTTGCGATTGAAGCCGCGGCGAGCGGGTTACCGATTATGGTGCGCGATATACCGGATTACGATAATACCTTTGGTCCTGAATCGGTGCGGGCGAACAATGACGCAGGCTTTACTAAGCAGATCCAAAAATTACGCAATGATCATCGGTATTATGCCAAGTATAAATCTCTGTCTCAAGCTATTGCCCAAAAATTTGACAGCAAACAATCCGCCGTCAGGCTAGTGGGCTTGTACAAAAAACTGCTATAATAAAATTTAGTTATGCGCATTGGTCTATTTACAGATAGTTATCACCCCCAGGTGAACGGGATTGTTTTTGTTGTGGACATTACGAAAAAGCACCTAGAGGCTATGGGTCACGAGGTGTTTATTTTTTGTCCGGCTGAAACGGTGCGTCTCTCGAAATTGCCACCAGAAAAGAATGTGATTCGCTTTCGCAGTATCAAAGGGGCCTGGTTCGATGATTATAATATGTCGGTTTATTTCCCAGCACGTGAAATGTTAAAGATTAAGAAGATGCACCTAGATGTGATTCAGTTCTTTACACCTAGCCAAATTGGCTTACTGGGTGTATATTCCGCGCAAAAAACTGGCGCCGTGCTAGTGGCGCAGCATTCAACAGATTTGGCGCAGTTCATCCATCACTACCCTGCCGTGGTGCCGGGCATACTCCTGATTGGCCTAGGTCTGCCGGGGACATTTATGTTAAAAGGCAAAGATATTCGTGAGCTGGTCAAAATTTATAAACCGCGCGCCATTGTGACTAAATGGGGTCAGGATATTATCGAAGGT
>JAJYBZ010000014.1 GCA_021778755.1 bacterium
TAGAATCCATATGTTTTCGCGTTTGCTTTTAACCAATCAAACCCAGCGTTACTATGACAATTTGCTGCAGTTTGCTTGTAACAAATAGTTGATCCGTTGTATTCAATATCAAGCGCTATTCCATCTTCGTGTTGGGAGTTGCCGGGAGGAGCTGTTGGTGGGCTACAGGTACCAGACACTTGGTTACAGTTTTGGTTAAATAACTGTTGCTGCTTTTCATACGACCTAAAGCCGCTAGATAGACTCAAATTAACACCAGCGGCTTTGGCGGCATTAAACATATCAACAACTTTTTGCGAAATTACAGAAGCAACAAAAGCAGTTCCTATTGCACACTTGCGTATTACAAAACCTTGAGTTGGATGGGTATATAATCCGGCATCAGTTGTTCCTGGTGCGCAGGTGGTTGCCGAGTAGTCTACGTTATTTTTTAGTGTCCAACCAGAACCTTTTGCAATGGCATTGTCGGGTGCTCCGGCGACTTGCGAATTGGATGTTGTTGATATGGCCGATGCTGTAGTCGTTGGTGTCGAAGTATCGGTCGTAAGAGGCTCATCCATACTTACTTGTATGCGATGATCAACTGTGTATAAGGAGTATTCAGCTTTTGTTTGATCGTTAATTACACATTCACTTAAACCGATACTGCTACCGTTAGTACAGTTACTCATCCATTTTTCTAAATCACTACCAGGTATAGGGTCACCAGTATCGCTATCAACTTGATTCTGGGCTAATAGATTATTTAAAACCGTTGTCGGGTCTTCGCCAAGGTACTGAACTGGAATGCCATAATAAATCTCACATGATGGGCCAGCGGCGATGCCGGCGTTTGTAATACTACTATCCTTACACAAATTAAACTGATCCTGAGCGTTGGCGGTCGAGGCGGCATAGGCATTACCGGATATGCGACTAATTGATCCACTCACTAGACTACCAATGGTCGATAAGGTTCCCGAGAAACTTGAAAGCTCTGAGAAATAAGGCAACATTTGAGTTGCAATACTACCAAGGAAAGTATTAGGGCTAGAAGCATCGAACGGACTGAGGCTTACTTGATCCTCTTTGCTATATGCAAGATTAACTTGGTCGGTTGTTTTCTGATAGGCCATCGCCTGGGGTACTGTCATTGGCATATTACCACCAGTATTAGCGGCTGCACTCATTAAATTAGCTGAACCGCTAACCAGGGCATTACCAACATCTTCACCTTGTAAATTCTTAGTTAAATCACCCATGAAGAAGTTTAATATTGAGTTAATAGGTATTAACCCTAAAATTGTTGGTGTTGCAGCCTGGATTGCTGCTGACATAATCCCCTGGGCAGCAAAAGCGCCCGCCAGTGCTCCAACACCTTTTAATAATATTGCCGATAACCCAAGAGTTTCTGGTGCTAACGAGGCCTCAATTGCAGTCATGGCGGCCGTTGCTTCCGGTGTACCTATAGCCGCACAGGCCTCTTTGATTGGTGCCGATGAAGTCACCGATGCGACGCTGCCTAGTTTTGCAGCAACACTACCGCCAGGTTGGAATTTTGTAAAATCACTTTTATATCCAGTCGTTTTAGTATCACCATAAAGAGCATTTTTAACACCAAATGAATCCATCGCAGAATTACTAATAATATTACCACTTTTATCTCTGACATCATTTGTAAGCATTGATCCTAGCGCTTCCGTTGCTTGCGGTGTGGCGTTACCGGTTTGGATAGCTTCCGCGAGTGATAAGAATTGAGCACCATACCTTACTAATTGTTCGAGTTGATAGGCGCGCACAGTTTTAGATACAATACCGGGAACATCAAGCGCAAAACAGCCTAGCATGGCGCTGATTTGAACAGCATCGGTTTTGCCACCAATTCTACCCTCAAGATTTTTAGCCTCCACGGCTATTTCATCAGATATTAACTTCTTGGCGGCATCATCGGCAGATGTACCAGCCGCTGCTGCATCGCTAACGGCATTAGGGCTCGAGGTATCAAGGTTGATTGAATCTTTGGCTTTATTGACGTCTGTATCGGCAGCAATTTTACTATTTTTATTAAACCCAAACTTTGCCATGACTTTACCATATATCTGGTCGGCATAGCCGACAAACCTCGGGTTATAGGCTTTATGAAAAGCACTTCTAAATTCATCGTCGCTGGCTAGCGTCTTGGCAAAATCTTTAGCTTCAACATCAATCGTCTTGCCACTACTGTTAGTGAATGAGTATGATTTCGGTCTGGTGTTTGGTAGCCACGTCTTAGTATCTATTGGGTTGCCGGCAGCATCCTTTGCAACAATGCCGTTTGCCGACAGCTTATTCAGTAGTCTGTTCGACGGTCTATTAAAACGACAGGCTATTTTAACAAAACTACACGATCCAGTGGTTGTGTCGCCTGCCAGCTTATTAGCGATTAATTTATTGGTTCTTATATTCATGCTAGTGTTCTGAAGATCGAATTTCTGAACTAAGTTTTCCTTTAGGTTGATCATTAAAGCAGCTGGTGTAAATGATGCCATTAACATACCAATACCAGCAATAATACCGACTACTCCTCCGGTGGGAGCTATTTTACGAGTCAATTTGAAGCGGATATTAGTCGAACCGCTTTTATTATTTGCGCCTGTGAATTTATTGATAAAGTCGTTATTAGTATCTGGCCCGGCCGGATTATTTTCACTGTCTCGGGCATTATTTATGTTGGCGGACTTATTGCTATCATCAGCTACTTCATTGGCTGAATCATCGAAACCGCCCGACTTCTCGGCATTCGCAAGACTATTAAAGCGCCGGTCAGAATCGGTCTGTCCGGGGTTAAATCTGGTGTTTTCGTCTTCTGATGTTCGAAGCGGCATAGTTACCCTATATTATACCTTAAATCAATGCGTCTGGGTGTCTATATGTTGTTTGACGTAGCTTGGCTTTGAGCTTGCTGAGCGGTGACTTGAGGATTGGTGTTAATTAGTTGTTGCTCTGTTTGGCTGGCGACTATTTGGATATGAACGTGACTCTGTCCAGCAAAGAATAAACCCTGTCCAACCGGGAAGTTAGCTAGGCGCTTCTTCTCTTCCTCGGTCAATTTAAAGACGTCCGACAAGACATCAACCGCACTAGACGATTGTTTTAATAGCAACTGCATTGAGCTGTTGGCGACAATCGCTCGACCCATTTTACTGCCCATAAAGTCTTCGACGTCTTGGGTAATGGTAGTTAGGCCTAGATAATATTTACGAGCGCGTTTAGCTAGGCTGAACAGGAAGTTCGCCGAATCGTCATATTTCATCAGCTGCCAGGCCTCATCAACAATTAACATGCGTTTTTTCTTGTCAGTACGGGTTATATTCCAAATATGTGACAGGACGATATACATGGCCACTGGTCGTAATTCATCTTCGAGATCGCGGATATTAAACACTACCATTGGATTATTAATATCAATATTGGACTGCTGGCTAAAAATACCTGCGAATGTACCAGTTGTGTATTTGCGTAGACGTTGCGCTAGCTGGGGACCACTGCCGCCCATGTGTAGTAAGGTGTCATATAATTCAGAAATAGTTGGCGGCGTTGAATTGTGTGTCAACGGGTCGCTGGTTATACCGGCTCGGGCATAAGTATCGATTAGTGCCTGGTCAAGGTCGGCTTCTTCGGCTGGCGTTAGGGCTGACATCGGCACGCCAGCGGCCGTAACCTGTGTGCCACCTAGCATTAAGCGGAACAAACCATGTAACGTCACCAAGTTAGCCCGTAGGGCATCTTCGGCTTCGTCACTATCAATTACTCGTGGTAAATCGAACGGATTAATGCGTGTATCCGAGTTTAGGCTTAGGCGAATATAACTACCCCCGACCGCATCAGATAATTTCTGATATTCATTCTCGGGGTCGATAATAATCACCTCACTACCGGTCATCATACTGCGAATTGCTTCTAACTTAACCGTAAACGACTTACCGGCACCAGATTTGGCAAAGACGACCATATTGGCATTCTCGAGGCTGAAGCGGTCGAAAATAACCAGACCATTATTGTGCATATTAATGCCATACAGCACACCCTTTTCTTGGGTTAGATCGGCGCTGGTGAATGGAAAACTAGTACTTATTGCACCGGTGTTCATATTGCGCCTGATCTGTAATTGATCGGTCATCTGGGGAACGCTGCTATTGAGGCCCTGTTCCTGTTGGCCACTCGCTACCTTACTAAAGACCATTTGTTGACCAAACATGGTCTCAATCTTGTGTTGTACAAAACCTAACTCATCTAGACTGTCGGCATACAGGGTAACGTATAGTCCGAAACGGAAGAAGCGCTCTGCCCCAACCTGCAATTGGTCACGTAGTTCCTCGGCGTCATTAATGGCGGCTTCGAGGCCTGGGTCGCGAATTCTACCCTTTTCACTGTTGATAGACATACTTGCTTCTAGCTGAGTAACTTTCTTGCGCAGGTTGTTTAGGACTACCTGACTCTCTACTGGATAGATAAAGATGCTCACATCGAGAACCTCATCGATATTAATCAGCGAACTAAGCCAACCGGTGTAGATTTGCCTCGGGTAGCCATAGATATAAATTGTGCGACCATATTTAGTGCCCAGTCGAAAGTACGACGAGTGAATTTCGAGGCTACTGGGTGCGATTAGATCGCGTAATGTGGTGACGCCCTTTAAAAAGGCCTGTTCGACTTCGGCTTGCTCGAGGGCTCGCTGTTGAGCGGCAATATCAACGACATCAAGTTTTTTCTTGGCCATTATGAAACGCTTCCAATCTCGGCACCAACGGCGACTTCGCCGACGCCCTTTTTAATGTAAGTTGCGGTTACGCCTTCGAAGTCACCAAGCGGCTCACGGACGGCTGTGTCGGGGTTGTAGACGTTATAATACAGCTCACCAAGCTCTTTGGTGTTTAGCTGCACAGCCTGGACCCCAACCTGAAATAATCCGGCGGTAACGTTGTCGACGCGGTTTTTAATCTCAGTTTTGGCTTTTTCGTAGGTAGCCGTATCAATCTTGGTAATAATATTTTTTTGTTTAGCAAAAACTTTACCAAAGAATCCCTTACTCTGCTCGACAATATTAGCTACATCACCCTGTGGGTAATAAGGAACAGCGATAAAGAATGACTTGTCCATAATGTTGGCATCTTGGGCTAGGGCGTCGATAAAGTTAATATAATCGTCCATTAGAACACCCAGTAGCATGTTGTCTTGACTGCGACGAATTGTAACTAAACGATCAAGATATGGTCCAATATCGACGCGCTGAGAACGAATCAGAATTTGTATCGGATAATTCAATGAGTTTAAAAAGTTTTGATAACTATATTCCACACCTTCACGTTCGCGGGTGCTCATGAGGTCGAAATTGATTGACTTACAGGCGATAACAGCCCGGAATGTACCGTCGGCCATAATAACTAGATTATCGCGAACCTCTGATAATAATAATGAATTCTGGGTTGAGTTAGGGTTTTTGGGGGTTGGTGGTGCGGCTGCGTCTGGTTGGGCTGGACTGGTGCCGCTAGTGATAGGCGCCGACGGCGTCGCAGAGGCAATAGGATTAATACCACCGGGTGTTGGGGCAGCTGGTCCTTGAAACGGAAATTGATTGTTTGGTGGCATGTAACTAGCTTCCCACTCCTATTTTATAGTGCGCCTGTTATCGTAACGAGATAACCACCTCTTCGTTCATATCTTGTTGATCATGAATACGATTGGCTTCTCGGGCGATTGTCTCGATTGATAGGTCGGCGTTGTTTGCAAGGTTTATTATATCAGGTGATACCGCCTTTTCGCTAGTGGTTACGGGCGGTGTCAAAACAGGGGTATTGATGACGGCCGGTGAGTCGGCTTGACCAGATGGACCTAGCGGTTGAATGACAGATTGTTGGATGTCGGTTGGATAAGGATTGAACGTTGGCTGCGGCACGGGGGTGGTCGGCGGGCTGGGATATGGCGGCTGGTTATCAACTGTCGATGGAGTGATGTTTGGCGACTGAAATCCGGGATCGGCTACTGGCGCCGGGTTGGCTGAAACGACCGGCTGAGATGGGTCGGCAAAGAAGTTGTATGGCGTCGGTGCAGCGGCGGGCGCAGCTGGCTGGATTGGCGCAACCGGCGTCTGTGTGGCCACGGACGGTTGTTGATGTAGACGCTCGATCATTTCTTTGTGGCGTTTCGCATCACTCTGCCCGATCATATAGTCAAGCGATTGTGCCATGCTGGTATCACTATCTAACACATCCTCGACTTGCTGCGCTTCGAAAAATACATCATTATTCAATGCGCTGTTAGTTGTTTGGGCACCCTGACCGCGTACCGCCCAGCCTTGACTGTCGACAATTTGTGCCAGATAGCCCAGACGCTCCTCGGCTTCGCCACGTGATATATCCTTGGTCAATTGTACTTCGACTGATTTGGGAACGGTAATCTCAATTAGCGAATCAATCCCATCAGCATCCCACAATCGCTTGCGTGGCTTGAGGTAAAACGATACCATGGCTGCTAGGTATACTTCCATAGGCTGGTCTTTGCGCAGCGGCAAAGCCAAGGCTCCGAAGAAAACAATAAACGGTAGAGGTATGGCCGCCAGAACTATAAATAGTTGTGCCATCCACCAGGCAATCGCCGACAGCAGCGCCACGATAATCAGATAGATAAACTGACGAAAGCTAAACGGACCGATTAATTTATCGTCCGCCTCTACGTCCTGTGGTACTTTATAAACTGCCATTGTGCTTATAGTATAGCAGTTAAAGAACTAATGATTAAAGTAGTCATGGTAGCCCTCTGCAGCACCGTCTGGTGTTGCGCGGCCCTGATCGTCTATGTGTGAACCTACGTCGCCGGCTTGTTTGGGCTGCGATGCGGTACCACTATGGTCGACTATAAAAGGAGTGTCTCCTGACGTACCCTGTGCGGCCTGGGCTACTACGGCCTCAGCTCTGGCGCGTGCAGTGTTTTGGTTTATGACACCATTGCTGTCAACTATAAAAGGATTTGTCGTCGTTGGTTGTTGAGGCGTGGTTTGCGCAGGAGGTGTTGTGGCGCTTGCTGGCGAAGAAGCTCCCATCGTCTTGGAGTATTGTTTAATGAATGGAGAGAAGTAGCGAGACTGTTCTGGGTCGCTAGCGGCTTCTTGCAGGGTTTTTCGAAAGCTTGCATCCGCCTGAGCACCAGCTACCAGGGCATCGTCGGTCATGGTGTACATATCGGACGCTTTTGCTATATCTAACTTGCCAGTTCCTGTACCGTCAGGATTTTGGTGTAGACCGACTGCCCTATAGTCCTTAGCCTTAAGTGCCCCAAAGTATGGTGCTATTGTGCGGTCAAAGTTAGGACTGTTTTGACCCTGTGACCGTATGTCGGTTTCGGTGACATTTCCTTGGTCGTCCTTGCCCTTTCTTGTGCCACCATTACGAACACGTTGAACATGAGTAGATGCGCCCTTCGCTGCCAGCATTCCGAGGGCCGTACGACCTTCTAGTGAATCTATACCCTTGGTATTGGCTATATCTTCTAATGCATCAAAATTACTTGCGGTGCCATCCTTTTCCCATATACCTTGCTGGTCTCTTATACGAGGCTCTTCGTATGCGCGTAGCGCTTGTTGTTTATGTTCACGTCCAACCCTACCTATACCATGTGTAGCGGTTGACAGACCGCCGGCAAACCTTCCGAGTCTACCCTTTCGGTCGGCGTTAGCGGCGGCCCATTCGCCCGATTTAGCAATTCCCTTTCTGGACATACTGGCGCCCTTGTATCCGAGCTTGTTGAGTTTGGCGGCGAACTGGCCTGCCATTGGTATAAAATTCAAAGAACTCTTGATTAGTGGGATTATTAAGAATAGTGGTATTAATATGACAACAACAGCTGATATATAGGCTCCTATATTACTAGCAATATCACTAACTCCAAAACCTTGAAAGGAGGCGTTTTGTATTAACACTCCAGCAGCTAACCTACTCCCGCCCAACAGTAATCCCATCATTGGATATAAAGTTAGTACGGCTACGAAATACTTTTGCCATCGTTTGTATATGCTTTGCGTGTTTGGTAGTAGCATAGCAACAAAAGCTATCGGTGCTAAGAAGGTTAGAAAAATAACAATAGCCGGCCTGGTCATTAGTATAAATAGGATGACCACAATAGCCATTAACCCAACGATTATAACTGGTATCAATATAGATAGGGCGCCGGTCATAGTTGCAACTAGAACAGTTCCTGCGAGTGCTGCGCTAGTGGCTGCCACCGCTCCGCCGCCTATCAGCGTAGCTCCTATGACATTAGTAAAGGCGCTACCGCTGTCTAGGAAACTACTAGATTGAGCATATAGCGGAATAGTCTTAAAGAAGCCGTACAGACTACTGCCAAGTATGTTAGAGATGTCTACGGCTATTTGGCATATATAAAACGATACATTAATAAGGATAGCTGTGACTACTAATCGAGGAAGGAGCTTTTTCACTCCGTAGTTCGTCATACCCACGCCCGTAAGTTGCGAATAAATAATAATCATAAAGACAACAAGTAGTAATACGTTAGCGATGTCTCTGAACGATTGCCATGCAGAAAAAACGCCATAACCGCCAGTTCCTGGCGTTGTGGACAAGATACCAGGGTCAATCGACAGCAAATTTGACACAATAGTGAACGCACCATCAGTTAGCGATCCCAGAAAGGTCATCATCGGGCAGACAATCCAGCCAACTTCATGTATGCCGCATGACGTCGTACCGGTTGTAGAGCACGAACTATCGTTCGGAGTCAAAGAGCAATCAACGGGCGCTATTCCTGCAGGCGTTTTCCCTGCCTTAATTGTCTTATATACATAATCCGAAAACGCATTAGCATACCTAGCCATGTCGTTAACCAGATTTGTACACGTTGACGTTATGTTGGCTCCATTTGGACTGACCGAGTACCATATTGAGTCACTGCCCTTCAATTTTCCGTAAAAAGTGGTATCTTTCACTACGCCATCTGTGCCAACTACTTTAACCGAGTTATACAAAAAACCATCCTTGGCTGTTCCTGTGTATTCTACGGGGCTTGCTGTGCCCAGGCAGCCCTCATAAAAAGAGTTACGGGCTAGTGTGTAGCGTGACGCGTCGTCCATAGTAGGGTTAGAGCCGCCATATATCCTATCCTTTATATTTTTTTGAAATATACTAAGACTAAGGTAGTCGCCGCCTATAGCAGAGCCATTTACGCCGGCATGATCACCCTTAAAATCACCACTACCGTCTCTGCAGTTTGATCCGTTTGCTCTCTGAGCGCCTGTGTCGCATAGGGCATCAATGCCGTCTTTATATCCCCAGAGGGATATTGCGTCTTTAATCCAGGCTACGTTATCACCTCCGCAACCAACCTTGTCTCCTGATGGAGATACGGTTACGCCAGCTGCAGACAGGGGGTATCCAATAGTAGGGTTTGAAGCAAAGGTTGATGGGTTATCGAACCATTTTCCGGCCAGTGCGTCGGCTTCGTATATTCTGTTATGAATGCTGAGGAACCCCACTGTAGTATCTATTAGAGCGACGTTACTAACACAGACAGACAACGCGTTATAGTAGAGCCACGACTTCATTTGCTCGGTTGGTGTCATTGACGCTACTGACACAGCGCTTGCTGACTGAGGGTATAATGGGATGCTCGATAGTAGAACAACAAACCCAAGAACAAAATAAATAAATCGTGCAGGTGATTTTCGATGCGATAATGCGAAGCGAGACATTTGCCTCTATTTAAGCATAAGAATAACAATAAACGCAATTATGGACAGGTCTGTTTTAGGCTTACCTGACTAATCAAGATTGACGATTAACGACTAACGATACTGTATGCGCTAATTTTTTCCGTGCCATTAACGGTTCGGAGGGTTACTGTCATCAAGTACGGCTTAGGGGTGACGTTTACAGTGTTGTCTTTAGACGTGAAGTTTATAGCAAGCGAACGTTCCGTTCCGTCTGCGGAGGTATTCGTTTGAGTGACACTCTCGTACGTTGCGGAAAGACGAAATTCTGTATTACCCTGGGCGATCGTAATCAAAGCGCTGTCTATAACCTGTTGGTTTTGTGTTGTTAGGAATTGTACGTTCTCGGCTAAAGTAGAGTCGCTTTCCCAGCCTGGTATAAACAGAGCCTTGGCAAAAATAGACGCGTTTTTTTGTGCCTCTTCTTGTTCAAACTCTGCATCAGAGTGTCCGCTATGGCGCGCAGCTTGTTCGTTGTTTGCTAATGCCGGCTGGTCTGTTCCTGCGTTTTGCCAATCAAAAATACGACCGATTACAAGCTTTGCTGTTTTTTCGTTGTCTAGTCCAGCCTGTATTTCAAGTTGATCAACCGATACGGCTACTTCGGGGCTTGGTGGAATATTGGCCGGGTTCGTTGGGCCGGCTTCGGGGGCGAGTGATGGGGCGACCGCCGCAGGCGAAGTATTGGGTTGAGATTGAGTGGTTGGCGTGTTGGCGTGATTCTGTGCAACTCCCTCAAGTATCAGCCCAAGCGACGTTGTTGCAGCTAATAAGCCCGCAGCCGCACCTACCCTTTTAAAGCGGGTATCCAGGTATCTGTCGAAAAAGGTGTGTTCCATCGGGTGTTTCGGGTTCATGTATGTTTTGGCGCGAAGTTCTTCCGTAGACATTGTATCTGGTAGGTGTTTGTTTGCTGTTTGGATTGGTTCTGTGTCGTGACTCATAGTTGGTTCCTTATACTTATGTGGTTGCGGAAAACTTTAATGATTGATGTTGGTATTATTTATACACTATATTATGTAAAAAAGCAATAGCAAGATGATAAAACACTTGCTATTATGGTGTGTTTGTCGTATTTTATAGATAGTTATGTCCTAGGGTTAGTTTTTGGAAGCAAGACTGCGTATTTATTAAAGTAGGGATGATGGGGCCCTGGACGCCGTGCTCTGTTAAGCTGCCCGTAAGGGGATTAATAGACACGATAGCACTAAACGCTACGCAGCCGTTAAGCAAACGTATTAGCCCGAGCGCCGGGCCACCTCGGCTATATCAGCCTACCGGCACCTAGCTACAAAGTGCGTTATTCTTGATAAGAATATTCCTGACGCGAAGGTTGATACTACAGTACCAAACTGATATCTATTCACTTCAATGCGCGGCAATTGGCGCAGGAACAGGTATTTATTAATAACTATGAGATCGAAGACGAACGTACCTACGGAATACTGTTTGAAAATATAGCTCTTGGGTCCGACTTGTCGGCCGACATTAATACACTTAGCAGTCAAATTAACGCTCTACCCGGACGGTTAATAGTTTTTTTAATTTTGCGAGCTGTTCCTTATCAGCTGCGATTGCCTTTAAATAATCAATCGCGAAGTCTTCGCGATTGATTATCGTAAAGAATTCATCTATCGTAACCCTGCGTACTGATAAACGTTCGCCTGGATCGTCTACTATTGTACTCGCCCGACGACAACTGTGCGCGATGTAAAAATAGCTTTTCCATTCCAACTTAGCGTACGGCACGACGTCAATGGTCGTCCATAGCCTCCAGTTATCACTCTGGTATCCAGTTTCTTCAAGTAGCTCGCGCCTAGCTTCATGAAATAGATCGTCGGTTTCTGCTGTGCCACCAGGTATCGTTACGCAGTAGCCGTTATACGGCTGTTCTTCTTCGATAACTAATATTTTACCAGTGGGCGTCAATGCAAGAATCGTAACTGAAGGATTACGCCTAAGTGCCTCAAACGTTTGGTGTGTTCCGTCAAGCATTTCCTGCTGCCAGTGATAGACGCTATGAAGAACTCCCTGATAAACCTTCTGTGCATTGGCTGGTATCTTGCGAAAGCTACCCATTGTTTATTGCTGAGGCTGCGAGAGGGCGTCAAAGGCCTTGACGACCTCCTCTATCTTATACTTAGGGAAGATTACGGCCTTGCCGCCTTTTAAATTATTACCCAGCCAGTCTTTAGAGTATTCCCATGTCATACCCTCGGAATAGTCACCAGTCAGTGCACTCTGTCCGGCCTGGTTTTTGGTGTTGACGGGCATTGGTGACAATAAATCCGAAGAGCCAAAAGCGTCGCTAACTCGCTGGCTTGCGTGTGGAATAAACGGACAGAGTAACTTATTGGCATTTTCTATAAATACAGCGAGTGTAGCCAACACTTCAGCGCTGCGTCCACTTTCTACTACCGCTGCGTCCCACGGCTTCTCATCTACAATATATTTATTTGCGTAAGTTATGCAATCCATAACGCCTCGTAAGGCAGCCGAAAGCTTACTCTGCTCAATCAATTTGCCGACTGGACCGTAGGTATTAGCTACACGCTCAACCAATACAGTGTCGGTTGGATTTGTCAGCTCAATCTTTGGTACCTGGCCACCAAAGTCACGTTGAATTAAATTAGTAACGCGGCTCACTAGATTCCCCCACTTCGCTAATAGCTCACTGTTGTAGCGTTGGACGAGTTCCTCGAGCGTAAAGTTGCTGTCTTTATTCTCGGGACCGGCGGAAATTAAATAGTAACGCAAGGCGTCCGGACCGACAATCTTCAACATATCTTTAATGTAAGCCACATTGCCGCGGCTTGTACTAAACTTCGAACCGCCAAAATTCAAGTTGCCAGTGCTCGCAATCACGTCTGGAAATTTCAGAGCGATTTCACCATCGCGAACATCGTGATTTTTTGCAGCAATAATCGCCGGCCAAATTATAGTATGGAAAGGCACGTTGTCTTTGCCCATAAAGTAATAGCTCTTAGACTCGCCCTCTTTCCACCAGTCCTTCCAACCATCTGGGCTACCCTGCTGTTTTGCCCACTCAATCGAGGCTGACAAATAGCCGATAACTGCTTCAAACCAGACGTAAAGAACACGGCTCTCTCCGCCTTCAAGTTCATAACCTTCCGGCAACGGTATACCCCAAGCTAAGTCGCGGGTGATTGCACGGGGGCGCAGCTCGCTCACTAAACTCTTGGATAGTGTCATAGCTTCGGCTCTGAGGTTGGGGCTTTGTTTGATAAATTGTTCGACTTCTGGTTTTAGCTTATCGAGGTTTAGGAAGTAGTGTTCGGTTGGACGAAAAACTACAAGATTACTAGTAATTGAAGAATGTGGATTAATTAAATCCGTCGGATCAAGCAGCGAAGTGCAATTATCGCACTGGTCACCACGGGCGTCTTCGGAACCACAAATCGGACAAGTACCCTCAACATAACGGTCTGGTAAGGCCTGTGATGTCAGTGAGTCGTAGCTACCACCCATTGAACCGAGCGATACATAATCTGAATCAACCAGGTTAGCGAAGAAATTTTGAGCAACCTCTGCATGATTTGGGCTAGTCGTATGGGTAAACCAATCATAACTCATACCCAGCTCCACAAAATCGTTGCGAATAACTGCACTAGTCGCATTGATGAACTCTTTTGTTGACATGCCGCGCTTTTCAGCAGCAATCATATTAGGAGTGCCATATTCGTCGGTTCCGCTGACCATCAGGACATCGGATCCGCGGCCTCGCTCATAGCGTGCGACGACATCAGCTGGTACTAATGCAGCACCGTGTCCGACGTGGCGCGGGCCATTGGCGTATGGCCATGCTACGAACACGCCGATTCTACGGGCAACACGTTCTCTGTCCGTATTTTTTTCTAAATCCTTATTCACCTCTTGCTCAATGCTCTCCATAGTGCTAATAATCTAACAGATTAATTGGTATTAATCAACTTTCGCGCACGAAGTCATCTAATGAGCTGATGACTTTTTGCCAATCTTTACTACCGTGCTCGCACAGCCGCATTCGTATGTAGTTTTTATATTCGTCACCAAATTCCTGGCCGCTGCGCACCCTAACACCACGCTCCAGCATATAGTCTGCTAGACCGGACTTTGGTGCGCTGATAAAGATGAAGTTGGCGAACGTTGGCATGAAACTATATTCCGACTTAGTCTTGAGATATCTGATAATAGCTTTTCGGTCATATTGGGCGGACGAAACCGAGTCAGCTAGGAATTTCTGACATGACAATAAAATGTATTGCAGGGCTTCAATCTGAATTGGCAATACACTATACGGCGACTTGGCCTTTGAAATATGTCCAAGCTGTTTACGGTGCGCAAACAGCAATCCAATCCGCAGTCCTGGTACGGAGCATATTTTAGAAAGCGATGTGACAACAATAATGTTTGGCTGATGCTCGATGTACTGTGTGGCCGTTAAGCTTCGGTAGTCACCAGCAAACCAAAGATAAGTTTCGTCAATTACAAAGGTATGGTTCGGATGCTCTCTGGCTAAAATAGCAACTTCCTCACTTGTGACTATGTCACCAGTCGGATTATTTGGATTACACAGTACAACCACACCGTCGGACGACAACTCAATGGCTGTCTGGATTGATCTAGGTGTATCGTTGCCGCGGCTAGCCGAAATAAAGGTAACTGGCGAGCCGACTTCTTTAGCGAAGAAATCATACTCCCAAAAACTTGGCTTATAGATATAGACCGGTTTGGCGGCGTGATGATGCAATACTAGCGAAAGCGCTTCAGTGGCGCCGTCTGTGATTGCTATCGAATTGGTCGGCAGGCGAAAAAAGTCGGCAATTTTGGACATGTCTATATTCCCCATTGAGTCACCAGAGTAGGCGCTAATCGATTTTACAAAAGTATTCGACAAATACTCTATAAGGTCAGCCGGCGCTCCCAATCTGTTAAAATTTGAGGCTAAATCTAAGCGCTTAGGCATCAGCTATATCCTTTCCGAGCTTTCTGATATAGTCGAGCAACTCTTTTAGATCAGTTTCGGTAGTATTCGGGTTGCCATTCATGTAGCGTAGTGGGTACAATATCGCATCCTTTTTAACAACGCCGCTATCCGGAATACTAAACTGGTGAATGTGAAATATGCCATCAGTAAGAACTTGATCGTGAATTGCTTGGTTGAGGTTATTTAGACCTTCAACATCCTTACGCAGTTTTTTTGGTGCGTACATGAATGCAACCGAATTAATCTCCACGCGATTAATTGAAAGAAAATCATCGCTCTGATTAACCAGCGATTGAAGCTTGAGCGCTAGGGCGTGTCGATTATCGATAATCTTGCCATAACCGTCGATACCAATCGACTTCATGGCAAACCATAACTTAAGCGATACCCACGGCTTGCTGCCTATGAACGGCGTAATTTGGCCGAATGCATACCGCTCTTTCATGATTAGATCTGATTGACTGGCAACCGTCGCCATTTTAGACGGATCCTTCACGAGCAAACAGCTAATCGTGTATGGCACGTTCATAACCTTGTGTGGATCAGTTGTAATGCTGTCAAACTTTTCAATTCCGGCGATTTTTGAGCGTAGCGTTTTGCTGAAGCCAAGCGAAAAGCCATGCGCCGCATCGGCGTGTAGCCAAGCGCCAGTGTCAATCTTGTCGCGGAGTTTAACGATAGCATTCAAATTATCAATAGTCATGGTTCGACTGTCGCCAACGTACGCAACTACACCCATGATCGACCCTTTGTATTGGCGCAAAGTTTTTTCTAGGGCCACCAGGTCGTATCGAAAATCAATCGTTGGAACTTCAAGCAATTTATTGCCGCAGCCCAGCCACATTTGGGCGCTTTTAACACTATAGTGTCCGATACCTTGAGGTACAATCAGATAGTAATCGCCACCCACTCCATCTTGCATGGTTTGGGCATGTAGATTCTCGCGAGCCAACATCATTGCAATTGCGTTGCTCGCAGTACCACCACTCGTTACTATACCGCCGACACCAAATATGTCGTCTGGGTCAATCGCCTTATAACCGACAACCTGGCGCAGCCAATTTAGTACGGCAATCTCGACAAATGTTCCTGAAGGACTACAAAAGCTTTGGTTAATTAGATTTTGCTGCATGAACTCTGATAAGATCGCTCCTGTAATTGCTGCGACCGAATTACCGGCGTCTGGAAACCCCATGAACTTAGGTGATGCAAAGTTATTACTGTATGGCAAAATATCCTTCATGAACTCATCCAAGACCGCTTTAACACTTTTGGGCTTAACTGGTAGTGGGTCCAGCATAATCTGTCGTCCTGTCGCCTCGTCAATATCCTTATCCTTTACCGCCGACTTAAGCTTAAAATCCACACCAATATTCACCGCCTTGCGAAATAGTTTTTCTGATGTTTCGCGGTTATCCGTGCTTAGTATGGCATCGTTCATTTTTTTAACCCTTCATTGTTTTTTGACTTAAATTCAACGCATTTGACGAAGCATAATTATCGCAGCAGCGCCAGTAATGACCGTCGATCGGGACAAGATGGCCGGCATCGCTAAGTATTGATAACCCCAGTCCAAGACACCCCCGCAGGTAATCCATAACGATATTGTGGTTTGTCTTATAGCCCAGATATAGCTCGCCTTCCTCGCCATCTTTCGACCGAATCAGACGTTCCTCTAGCTCATCTTTTGAAAAGTCCGACCCTTCAATTAAGCCAATTGCCAAAACTGTAATAGCTAGAGCGGCTCTGGTTTCGTCGGATGCACCGCCCATGACGTTACCCAAGAATTGATGCGGTGTCGTCAAAGCGTTTAAGATAAGGCGGGCTTTTATCTCTGGTGATGACAGGAACTCTATGCTTTTTTCGACTCTTGGTATTTTGTATGAAGACTTGTTGTGATTAATAAAACAATCTAGCGTCAGTGCCATTTCTAGATCGCTTTTTGCATAAAGCAGCTTATTGCTGTAAGGTACTTCAGTATCAACGCGCAGGCCATGCCTTTGGTGTAAGTCAACGATAAACCTTTCCAGCAACTTGTCCAGCGACTTAGAGCGCTTGGTTGTGACTATTGCTAGGTCGATGTCCGAGTTACTCAACTTTTTGTATATTGACCCGCCATAAAAAATAACGTAGCTATCAGGATCATTGCGAAAAACGCTTGTTTCAAGAAAAGTTCGCAGCTCGGCTATCGCTTTTTCTGTCATATTTATACTGTATTTCGAAAAAGGCCTTTAAGTCAATACAGGAATGTGATAAAATCCAATCAAAATTTGCAAATGGAGACTATAACAATGGTTCAAAAAAATAGTCAGACCACAGTACAGTACCTCGATTTTGCTAAACGGCTGGCCATAGGAGCTGGCTCGATAATGGTTGATTTAGAGGGTAAGCCTTTTAAACCGACTAAGGATATAAATTACATTAACGAGCACGTCGCCAAAGAAATTGAAAAATTTGTTGCCAAGGAAATAGCCACCACTCTTCCCGACCATAACTTATTTGATTTTCAGCCTAGTTTGAATGCTGGAGTCGACTACGAGTGGATTTGCGACTATGTCGACGGAGCCTATTGTTACTCCAAAGAACACAAGATATCAGTCACCTCAATTGCCTTGCAATACAAAAACAAAACAATTGTTTCGGCTATCTATAACCCCTGGACTCGACAGCTGTTTTATGCGAGCAAAGACGGCGGAGCTTTTCTTAATGACAAACAGATCAATACCTCGCATGATGCTATCGCCACAGGTACGCTTGTCGATGTTGAGTGGTGGCCATGGGCTAACTACGACGTTGATAGCTGGCTCCACAACGTCTCGCTTGAAACAGGCATCTACGCTTTGCATGTCGGTTCAGTCATCCACGCTGCCTGTTTGGTTGCGTCGGGGTCGTTTGCGGCTGCCGTCTTAGGTAAGTCGATGATCGGCAAAAACCACGAGATTGCTGCGATCAAGCTTATTATTGAAGAGGCTGGCGGTTTACTAACAGATCTTGAAGGCAGTACGGTCGGCTACAAAAATGAAATCAAAGGTTTGCTGATCGCCAATCCTAGTTGCCATCAGGATTTGGTTAAAAGGTATATTACATATGAGCGCTCCACGGCTGTCTAGCGAGGTCGAGCAAAAAATTGCCAGGTTTCATAAATCGCTTTTTAAGACTCGAAGTTCGCTCCGTAATTTCTGGATTAACCAGAATGCTAGAGCGCGCAATTTCGCACTAATCAATTCGACTATTTTTGACAAGACAAGACATGATAATAGGTTGTATCTTGTTTCGGCAGCTAGTGTTACGCCAGAACAATTGGAGCACGATGGCTATATTCTACCGGGCGTAGGCTGTCTTGGCGGCGCACTTTATGCTGTCCAGGTATTTCCGGAAGAGTCTGGCAATTATCGTCTGCATAATTTTGGCTCGTCGGTCATGGCTTTTAAGGGTTATCAAGACCTTACTCCTTATATTGTAGATATTAGGGGTGCTGCTGAACATACCAGCCCCATTAATTACCTTGCTATGGGCGAATTGTTTCATTATATTGCGTCTCACGACAAATTGATTGCCGTCGAAGATGAAGAAAACTACCTTTCGTATTTGGAAAATTGCCTATTCGCGTCGAAACCTTTTATGGAGAGTAGTATAAAACGATATAAAGATAAAAATCCGTTCACGAATTACAAAGAAGCCGTGGAGTATATTCAGGGCGCTGCACACTGCGCCACTGTCTTTAAATCTTTGTCGTACTTGTATTTTGAGGCTGTGTCGCTAAGTACTATGTTGTTCTCTGGTGATATCGAATCAGGGAAGCTACTCGCGAAAGGCGAATACAATAATTTGATTTACATAGAGATTAACAATATCTTTCATAAGAAAAGATTACAGAAGAGGTTCGCCTCCTATGAATTCAGCCCTACTGTTATTGAATTACAGAAAATCTTATCCGAATTGCAAGAAAACGGTATTGTTTCTTTTCGTTTTAGTGAACTGTTCATCGCAATTGCCAATAACCTACTTTTTTATATAGGTTCATCACTTAAAACACCCGAAGACTTAAAGGGAATGATTTTTTACGACTTTTGTGGCGGCATGCAAGACGAAAAGGGATATCAAACGGCGACCGAAGATCTTGTAGTTAAATACATGCATGCATATTGGGGAAAGCACTCAATCTATCTTGTTTATAATTCTGTTATCGAAAAGGGTGAACTTGGCGTGACCACTGCAGTACCAAAGGAAAATATTTTGATTTCCGCAGGAGAATACACTAATAGCTTGCGAGATGTTGTATCAACCGAAAAATTGCACGTTTTCATTAAAACGCGGTCATAGCCTTCAATTTAACAAAAAAGACTCCAAAGAGTGTCCACGCACCATACGTCTTGGGTGTATTCAACCTAACCTTTCTAAACTAGAAAAGAGTGAAAGTGGGAATAATATTTATAACTAACAGACAACTACAGGCCTACAGAGCCCACATCTATTTAGTTGGTTCGGGGCTGTAGTGGAGCTCAATAGCGTAACTAGTGCCTGTAATTATTACAGTATCATCAAGCGTGAATACCGCTACCGGCAGAGACTCTAGCTAGCGCGTATCAAACGCGTCAAGAAACCAGCCGCCAACCGTCATATTATAGCCTAGTTTCCGGCACTCCTAGTAGAGGATTGCTTGAATAATCCATATTGGCCACACAGCATATTCTGCCTGCAGACGCATGTGAGATAATACTTACGAAGTATTCCGGGCTACGATAATGCTAACTAGACGCAGGCGTCCTGTGCGCTTAGGGGTGCGACCAATAGATAAAACACTTGCCATTATGGTGTATTTGTCGTATTTTATAGATAGTTATGAATATAAAACAAACAATAAAATTAATTACATTAGGCCTGGTGGTGTCGTTGGGGTTATTAATAATAACTACACCGAAGTCGTTTGCGGCAACGGAATGTGCGGGTGTAAAAACTAGTATTGTTTCATGTCAAACACAGCCCGGTAGTACTGGGATTGAGAGTAGTGGTATTTGGGGGCTGTTACTGATGGTGATTAATATCTTAACAGCTGGAGTTGGCGTGTTGGCGGTTGGCGGGATTGTTTATGGGGCAATCCTTTACACTAGTGCCGGCGGCAGCCCAGAGGGTGTCAAGAAGGCGCGCGGTATTATCACTAACGTGGTAATTGGTGTGTTGGCCTATGCTTTGATGTTTGCGCTACTGAACTTTATTATTCCTGGAGG
>JAJYBZ010000015.1 GCA_021778755.1 bacterium
CTTAATACTAGACCCCGTAAGCGACTGGGCTACAAGACACCGGCTGAGATGTTTGAAACAAAATGGTAGTGTTGCGATTTGAGGTGGAATTCAGCCTCTAGTACTTGATTATTTTTATATTTTATGTTAACATACGCAAATCAGGCTTAGCCTGAGTACCTTGACTTGACTCTTCCCAATCACACCCCTTCAACCCCCATCGCGGAGTTGATCTTCACATCTGGAGGCTAGATGTCCGTCCCTGTCACAGACGAACTCGCTACACGGCGAGAGCGTCGCAAGACTGTTTCTGCACGGCTCGTCACAGAGCCGGTGCGCGACTGGTCGTTCGGTGTTATCACCGGTCACCGGACGCGCATTGCTGTGTCCATGACGCTGTTCATGGCCACGCTCTACACGATTCAGACGTTGCTGTGGCCACATAGCATCGAACCGAGCACGACGTTCGGCTACCTGTTCCAGTTCGCCTCGATTCTGTGGGCACTGTCGGTTCCGGCAGCGCTCTTTGGTTTCGTTGGTCAGCTGGCTTATCGGTATCCGAAGGCGCTCGACTCGGTGCCGCCCATACCGCAGCTCGTTGTCTTTCGCATCTGCACCAAGGGCGACAACATCGAGATGGTAGCTGACACTATGTTTCGATGCATCCGTGAGATGACGGCTTCGCCTCTGTTTGACTACCTCGTGGAGGTTGTCATCAACGACGTCGCCACAATCAACACGTTGCCGACAGGTGACAAGATCCGCATCGTCGTTATCCCGGACTCCTACCAGACGCCCCGGGGTGACACGAAGTATAAGGCTCGCGGGCTGCAATATGCCCTCGAGTACTCTGAAGTGCCGGACGATGCTTGGCTAGTTCACCTCGACGAGGAGACTCAGCCGACAAGCTCTGGTATCAAGGGTATCGCGAAGATGATTCGCGAGGAGGAGGAGTCGGGTAAGCTGCGGATTGGTCAGGGGGCGATCCTTTACCACCGCAACTGGAAGCGCAAGCCGTTCTGGACCCTCGCGGACAACGTGAGGACTGGCGACGACTTCGCTCGCTTCTTCCTTCAGCACCGCATTGGGCGGACCATTTTTGGGCTCCATGGCAGCTACATCATCGTCAGGAATGACGTTGAAAAGCGCGAGGGGTTTGATTTTGGCCCGCAGGGCTCCATCACCGAAGACGCCTTCTGGGCTGTCAAGAACATGGAGCACGGCGTTCGCGCCCGCTGGTGCGAGGGATACCTCGAGGAGCAGTCGACCGAGGGCATGATGGATTTTCTGAGGCAGCGTGCGCGCTGGTTCCAGGGACTCTGGATGGTCTCGTTCTTCGCTCCAGTCAAGCTGCGCTGGCGGATGAGCATCCTCCTGAATACTGTATTCTGGATGTTTGCTCCGCTGGCCGGTGTCTACACCATCGCTCACTTCTTTGTGGGGTATTCCACTCCGCCGGTTGTGAGGCTGCTGGCGAACTTCACGTTCGCGTCGTTCATGACCTTGTACCTCACGGGGCTCAAGGCCAACATGGACGAACACCCTATGCGGGGTCGCCTGCAGCGTACGAAGTGGACCGTTCTCCAGGTCGTCCTGACGCCTGTCTTCTCGTTCATTGAGTCGGCTGGTGTCGTTCTGGGAGTCTGGCAGCTGATCAAGATGCCATTCCAGAAGGGAAAGGCTCCTGATTTTTACGTCATCAAGAAGGGCGTTGCCGGAGACTGAGAGGAAGGGTTCACCCTGGGTTGGTCCCGCGCACATGTAATATTGTGCGCGGGACCAACCCGTTTTTTATGGACAAAAAATCATTTGTTATTTTTAAACAATTATGCTATAATAAGAGTAAGAACAAATTGTTCTTTGTCCCTACACAAGAGAGAGGCGGTGATTGCGCATGCTGCGCATCTTCGCACGGGCTATGGCTGTGCTGTGTCTGGCGTTGACGACTGCCTCGTGCGTCGCCACACCGTCTCAGACCTACCCTCAACCGGAGGTCAGCGTGGTCACAGTTCCACCGGTTATAACGCCCCACAAGTCATCGGCGCCCATCCCGACGTTTGCCTATCAGCGCGTGACGACGCCTTGGAAAAATGGCGACTTCGAGAAGGGAATCCAGATCTTCTGGCATTACCCGGCATCGGACATCGACACGACGCACAAGGCAGACTTTTTGCTGGACTATGCCGTCAGCCTTGGGGCCAACTCAGTTGCCATCAGCTTTCCTATCTACACAGATGGGGTGAAGCCGACACGCGTCTACACTGACGCGGCAACGCCGACGCCTGAACAGCTCGGCCTGGTCGTCGACGAGGCCAAGAAGCGTCACCTACGGGTGATGATTCGGCCAATTATCGACGAGACGAACATTGTTGCCCAAGATCCCGTCGGGTGGCGGGGCAGCATTCGTGTCGCCGATACGGCAGCCTGGTTTGCCAGCTACGATGCCGTCATCAGCTCATATGTTCCGATGGCGGTCAGTCACGGCGTCGACGAGTTTGTCGCCGGCACCGAGCTGGTGTCGCTGCAGAAGCAGACCGCTCAGTGGAGGGCTCTGATACAACAGATACAGAGCCAAGGCTTCACTGGGAAGATTAGTTACGCAGGTAACTGGTCGGGTGGTCTTGTGGACGCGTTTCCGACTCTCGGAACCGACGCGTATCCAGCAATTCAGTTGGGCGACAGTGCAACGGTCGAGCAATTGACCGGTGCTATCACCGCTTGGATGATGAAGACGTACACTGCTGACGAGCGCTCGCGCATGACAGTCCAAGAGGCTGGCATCCCCGCAATTAGCAGTATGTACGCTCACCCGTGGTATTGGGGCACGACTGCGAACCCGATCCTGAACTTTACTGTTCAGGCCAACTGGTTTGCGGCCATGTACCAGGCTGCGCGCGCTGCCGGAATGCAGGGGATTTACTATTGGACGCTGGACACAAACCTATACGCGCCCGTAGCCAACCCGCAGACCGACTATCCGGGTAGTTTTTACGGTCGTCCGGCCGCGAACACAATCCGCCAGCAGTTCACCAACTCATAGGGGCAAACACCCCGCGGAACCTTACCTTAATCGGTGAGCGACCGCGGGGTTTTGCATATCTTGATTTTACCAGGGGCACTCCCTGGATACTGCATGATGAGATTAAGCGAGATTTAGCAGACGAATAAGACAATAATATTAAAACATACTCTACACCATTCCAGGGAGTGCCCCTGGTAAAACAACAGAGTAGGCTGTTGGACTTGACTGAATAACGCTCATGCCTCATAGTCATGCGCAGCCATGTGGGCAACATCTCGACAACTGCGAATCAAACAAGAACTAAGGCGTGGCTTTACTATCGTTGAGCTTCTGATTGTGATCGTGGTGATCGGGATTTTGGCTGCTATCGTGATTGTCGCCTACAGCGGTATCCAGCAGCGAGCACGTAATACGCAAACCATTTCAGCGGCGCATGCTTATATCACGGCATTTCAAGGTTATGTTGCTCAAAATGGTAGCTATCCACCAGTGGCATCTGGAGGATATTGGTGTCTAGGACAGGAGGCTGTTTTTTGCACGGCGGCGACAAGTACATGGGCGCGCAGTGCTCCTCTAGAGGCGGCCCTGCAGACCGTGATTAATCCCTTGCCCCTCCCGAGTGACGGTCCGGGGACGGCCGGCACAAGCGATCCTAACATGGGTTACATTCCCGCCAGGATGCCTGCTGATCAACCGCTACTCGATGGTGTCAACTCTGCCTTCCTTATTTACATCTTAGAAGGCGATACGTCTTGTCCCGTTGGCCCTGTTGCCTCTGGTAGCTGGCCAAACTTCTCTGCGACGCCACCGGCGGGCGGACGGACGATCTTCAACAATGGAGTATCGGAATGTTGGGTTTACCTGCCCGTCGACTAAAGCGCAAAGCATAGTGTCGCCGATCCTAGATACGTTAAAGCTATAGCCAGCAATATTTAAAACACCGTCTATACAGACGGTGTTTTACTGTCGCTGCATACCCTAAAGTTTGATTGCAAACTTTAGAATTGCGAAAGCTACTGCCAGCAGGACGACAAATAGTCCAAGCCCGACTGGTGAACCCCAGCTGAACCAAGAACCCCAAGCGCGCCAGTGGCTCCAGTGGGCTTTCGACATCTCTTGCCATTGTTGGTATTCTGCTTTGGCTTTTTCTGCTCGATCAACCATAGTGACCTCCTTGTTAATTATCGACCAGCCTCGGTTCGATCGATTCCGCAAGTCTGTTGATGTCGTAGGCTAGGCGACCAGACCGCTTGGCGGATTTATTCATGTTGATTATACAATATTTCGGATAGGTCTACGATGATTATTCGCCACTTTGCGTTAGGACTGGCGCACCCGGCGTAACGGCTGCGTCAGCGGCTTTCGGATCGCGTAGGTAGTTCATGATGCCATTTGCCAGACCTTTAGCCTCATCGTCTAGGCGGGTTGAGTTAGGCTGCGTCAGGATATTGTATTCGTGCGTGCTGGTGATAAAAAAGCCTTCGCTTACAGCGGCGGGCATTTTCGATTCGGATAGGACGCCGTCTTCAAATTGGGCGATGCCATTGTCGGGTATGTTGAGCTGTGACGACGTGGCGTTAACAATACTTGTCGCCAGGCCTTCGTCAATTGATTTATAAAACAGAACGGTGTCATAGTCAACCGACGTATCGGAAAAGAAGTTGTGATGAATTGACACTAGAATTGTTGCTTTTTTATCATTACAAAAGTTATAGCGGTCCCCATTGGGCATCGACGTGTTGTTATCCGTCCGAGTCATAAAGACTTGATAGCCCTGTCCGTTGAGGATTTGGCGCACCGTGAAAGCAACCTCTAGATTGATGTCACGTTCGACGATTGTCCCGTCGGCTGAAGTTGCTCCGGGATCGACGCCGCCGTGTCCTGGATCGAGGCAAACGGTTTGAGATTTGGAATAGAGTGGGGCTTTGGGCTGTTGATTGCCGGCGTGACTGGATTTGGAGCTCAGGATGTTATAGCCAACTAGGATGACAGCGAATGCCATACCTAGTCTAAACAAGTGTAATTTGCGATGCGGTCGGGGCGCACTAATTGACCGATTACTATAATAACTATAACGGTAGGGTTGGGGATTGGCAGGGCGGTGTCTTGGCATAATGGTATTTTTTGTTTTTGGTAGTTTGCTACGTTTAATAATAACATGTTGGCGCTAGTTATAGCTGACTTTATCTGCTCTTGGTGCGATACAGGAAATACAGCGGTACCGCAATTAGTGGAACGGTCAGAACAATACCTGGCCACAGTAGGCTGGGTAGCAAATTGTTCGGTTGATAGGCGCCGGATGATAATACAATGAGCGTTTGGATAATTGTATATATCAAGCAGACTGCTATAACAACATGCAGCAGGGCGAATAAGACATCGCGTCCGGGTGTCGGCTGGTTGGAGCTTTTGATATAAAACAAATATATATACAGGACGGCGCGCAGGATAAATGCCAAGCCAAAGATGAGCATCGGCACAAACACTGCTTGGCCAACGGCAACTATGGCCGAACTATATAGCCATATAAAATAGTTGACACTTAGAATCAGGAAGGTATGGGTCGATTCCCAGGTGGCATGCAGATAGGCGCCGCCTTTGTCGCGAGGTTTGCCGATACGTCGAAAGGCGATATAGGTTTCATAACCAAACATCGGCACATAAGCAATCAGTGGGATGATGACGAAAAGAATCGGCGCCATTACACCAAGTCCTTCGACGCTCGTACCTTACCCTGGCGCTTGAACAGCAGTCGTAGAGCCACGCCTGTGGCAACGAATAGTACAACGTATGACAATGGGAATAAATAGCCCCAGTCTGTGACGGCCTGGCTGGCACTAAATGCATCTGACGTGCGCAAGTAGCCGTTAACAGCGAATGGCTGGCGGCCGAATTCGGCAATCATCCAACCCAGTTCAACGATAATTACAGTTAGCGGGCCAGTTATCATTAGGCCAAGTAGAAGCGGCTTGCTGTAACGCCAACGACGGATTCGTTCTTTGATTTTTTTGATATGTAATAATGCAAAAACCAGAGTGATAGCTGCAACTAGGCTGACGAGCATCATCTTGATTTCGAATAACAGGTTGATAAATAACATTGGCCAGTCGCTTTTAGGGAAGCTGGTGAGTCCGGTGACTTTTGTGCTGGTAGTCCAGTCGGTGAGAATGCTGAGTAATCCGGGGATTCTAACACCACCTTCGACTTGACCGTCTGCGGTGAAATGTCCACCGACAATATACGGTGCATCCCGGGTGGTTGTTTGAACGGTCTCCAGAGCGGCAAATTTACGTGGCTGCGAGACGGCCAAGTATTGTGTCTGGAAATGTCCAAGCATAGCTTCAGCGGCCATGAATACAAATGAAGCGATCACGAGGCGCAACATAATAGTATGAGTGGCCGACTGATCCTTACCGCTTGGCTTGTAGCGCCACAGATAGAAAGCGTAGACACCAAGCACGCACAGAATTGTCGCCAAATAATAGCCGACCACGGAGTGGCTAGTCATGAAAAAGGCTGTTTCGGTCAAGAGTGCCCCTAGCGGATTGGTACTAACTACCTTGTCGTTCACGACATCGAGCATACCGGGGTTCTGCATCCAGGCATTGCCGAGTGTGATGGCTAGTGCCGATCCTAGCGCACCTAGGGCGACCGGCAAGCCGATCAGCCAGTGTCGCCAGCCTTTAATCTTGCCCCAAGTCGTCACGTAAAAAGCTAGGAAGACCGACTCGATCATAAAGGCATAACCCTCCCAGCCAAAGGCTAGTCCCATAATCGACCCGCCAAATTTAATTAAGTTGCCCCAGACGAGCGCCATCTGCAGTGAGATAATTGTTCCCGAGGCGACGCCCGCGACAACCAATATAATTGCAGCAATTGACAGACGCCGGGCGTGTTCGAGTATAATCGGGTCTTTGCGGCGTAATCCGAGGTGCTCTATTATCAGAATCACGAGCGGCAAACCGACCCCGAGCATGGCAAAGATTATATGGAAACCAAGGCTGTCGGCCATTAGAGTCCTGGCAATAGTGACGCTATCGTGCATATGTTTAAGTATTATATCTTGATTCTACGATATGCGCTACGTCTGTCTCGGGCGACACTGGCTAATATATATTTGTCCAAGCATTAGTATAATTTGCTATGATATAGATTATGGAAATTGCTATAAAAATCAAAAACTTATCAGTCACACTTGACGGCACGGTGCGAGCTATCAAAGACATCAGCGTCGATTTGCCGGTCGGTAGAGCCATAGGCTTTATTGGCCCATCTGGTGCCGGTAAAACAACTTTGATTCGTAGTATTGTTGGTCGGCAACGCCTGAGTGCGGGCAGTATTGAAATATTTGGTTTGCCAGCCGGCGCTGTTAAATTGCGCGACCAAATGAGCTATATGACCCAGGGCCTATCGGTTTATCCAGACTTGACAGTGCGAGAGAACTTGAAATACTTTGCAACGATGATGGGCCATCCAACCAGCAGCATTCGCGGAGTGGTCGATGATGTGCTTGAATCAGTCGACATGGCCGACAAAGCAAATGCTTTGGTGAGTAATTTGTCCGGTGGTCAAAAACAACGAGTCTCATTATCAGTCGCGCTGATTGGCTCACCAAAGTTGATGGTACTAGATGAGCCAACGATTGGCTTAGACCCAGTGCTACGCGATAGTTTATGGAAGCTGTTTAATAAACTTACCGCCAAAGGCACGACATTGTTGATATCAAGTCATTCGATGGATGAGGCTGAGCGTTGTGACGATTTGGTGCTAATTCGTGATGGTCAATTGATTGCCCATAATACACCGAGCGAGCTAAAGAAGATTACTGGCACAAACACAATCGAAGAAAGCTTCTTAAAATTAGTTGGAGATGAAAAATCATGAGTCTAACAAAAACTTTTGCAACAGCCGGCCGAGTGTTGCGACAATTGGCGCACGATCCGCGCACTATCGCACTGCTGTTTATTGTGCCGCCGGTGCTACTGACAATTATGAAATATGTGTTTGACGGGGTGCCGAAGGTTTTTGACGGTATTGCACCGATGCTACTCGGCACTTTTCCGATGATTATGATGTTTTTAATTACATCGATTGGTACGCTACGGGAGCGCACTAGCGGCACGTTGGATCGGTTGATGACGATGCCGATTTCCAAGCTGGACTTTATGCTAGGCTATGCGATTGCCTTCTCATTGTTAGGATTTTTGCAAGCTCTGGTATCAAGTTTTGTGATGATTCATCTGCTCGGCGTCGATGTTGCTGGCGGTGAACTAGCGGCTATTATTGGCGCGGTCTGTGCGGCTTTCTTGGGTACGACATTGGGACTATTCACTAGTGCGTTTGCTCGTAGTGAGTTTCAGGCGGTGCAATTTATGCCAGCTTTTATTTTTCCACAACTATTAATTTGCGGTTTATTTATTGCCCGCGATCAAATGTCGCAACCGCTGCAATGGTTAGCTAATGTTATGCCATTAACCTATAGCGTCGACGCCATGAAACAAGTCACCGAACATTCGTCGTGGACGAGCGATCTAACCAACGACTTAATTATCGTCGTGGTATTCGGACTGGCAATACTAATCCTGGGATCAATCACGATCCGTCGACAAGAATAATATTAGCTTTGTACTTTGTGGCTACTGAATAACGAGATAACTTTTGGAGTTGCCCAGTAAGCTACCAGACCACCAATAACTGCAAAGACTAAGCTGCCGATAATATCGATGGGGTGATGGACGTGCGCCAGAACACGGGAAGCGCCGATGATAATCGCTAGCCCCAATATAACTAGGCCGAGTTTCTTCGAGAAATAATAGACAGTTGCAGCAATCGCAGCTGACATCAATGTGTGGTCTGAAGGAAAGCCGTTATCGGCCGCGTGTGGCATCAGGGCAACTAAATTATCAGATACAAATGGTCGTGCATTATAGAACAGCGTGCCGCCAATCTTGGCCAGCAACAAGGCTATTAGGCCGGTGATAATACCAAAGATCAAAAATTTAATTTTGTTCTGTGTATCTAGTCTGATCCAAAAGATTAAGGCAATTAAGCCGACAACAAATAACATATCTTGGGCAATCAGTACGACGACCGAATGGTAGGTATTAATCAGATTCATCATCCGATTATACCATTAACAATATGGAATTTAGATAGTAATTAACGCCGAATACCTTTCAGGCATCAGTGTTTGGTAATTTATAAGAAGTGTTTGTTATATCGACACTTTAATCTATAATTGGACAAGTAAGTCGATGGCGCCTTGGCGGAGCAGTTACGCAGCGGTCTGCAAAACCGCGTAGACGGGTGCAACTCCCGTAGGTGCCTCCATAACAAATGCGCGGATGTCGTAATAGGTAGCCGAGCAACACTTAAAATGTTGTGACCGAAAGGTCGTGCGGGTTCGATTCCCGCTCCGCGCACCAACTTAATATAGCTTCCGACCGGAAGCTATATTAAGTTGGCGGAATTTGGTATGATATAAGTACAAGTTAATAACTTATTAAGGGGAGAAATTATGTCAGCAATGTGGATTATCTTGATCATTATCATACTCGTAGCCCTAGTATTCTGGGCGGTTTACAACTCACTAGTCACACTGCGCGTGCGGGTTGATGAGGCTTGGAGTGATATTACTGTTCAGCTAAAGCGTCGTCTAGATCTGATCCCGAACCTGGTCGAGACCGTCAAGGGTTATGCAAGTCATGAAAAAACCGTCTTTCAGAACGTGACAGAGGCTCGTACGAGTGTTATGTCGGCCAAGGGTGTCAAAGACACAGCGGCTGCCGAGAACCAGTTTGAAGGCGCCTTAAAAAGCCTTTTTGCAGTTGCAGAAGCATATCCCGACCTCAAAGCCAGCCAGAATTTCATGGAGCTACAGAGTGAACTAGTCGACACTGAGGACAAGATCCAGGCTGCTCGTCGCTTTTATAACGGTGGTGTGCGCGAGCTTAACACTAAGGTTCAGACTTTCCCAAGTAATGTTATTGCGGGCCTATTCGGTATCACTAATCGTGACTTTTTCGAATTGGGCGATGACGAACAGAAACAAGCTGAACAACCAGTTGACGTTAAATTCTAATTTACTAGCTAGGATCTATTTGAATGTATAGTGCAATTGCTGCTAACAAACGCAACACCATGTATATCATGGTGGCCTTTGTGGCAATTATTGGAGCGATTGGTTGGGCTTTTAGTTACATCATGTACGGCAATTCCAGTCTGGCGCCGATTATTATCATCGTAGCTGCCCTTTATGCATTGATTCAATATTTTGCCGCTGGCAAATTAGCAGTTGCGACAACTGGCGCGGTCGAGGTTGAAAAGCGTGATAATCCACGGTTTTATCGCATTGTTGAGAATCTAGCGATTACGACTGGTATCAATACGCCACGAGTTTATATAATTAATGACCCAGCGCCCAACGCTTTTGCAACAGGCCGTGATCCGAAACATGCGATTGTGGCTGCGACTAGCGGGCTGCTGGATTTGATGGATGATAGTGAATTAGAAGCAGTTATGGCGCATGAGATGGGGCACGTTCAGAATTATGATATTCGCGTTAGTATGATAGCGTTTGGACTAGTGAGCGCTATTGGTTTGATATCTGATATTGTTCTGCGAACAATGTTCTTTGGTGGCGATCGTCGTGATAGTAATAACAATAGCCCGGTGATGTTTATTATTGGTTTAGTCGTCGTTATCCTGGCACCAATTGCAGCACTAATGGTACAAATGGCAATTAGCCGGCAACGCGAATATTTAGCCGACGCCACTAGTGCTATGACAACTCGCAATCCGGAAGCGATGGAAAGCGCCTTAGCCAAACTCGAGCAATTTGGTCGCCCGATGCAAAAGCAAAGTACCTCGACGGCGCATTTATTCATTGCCAATCCTCTCAAACCCGGCGGTTTTAATAAATTATTTAGTACTCATCCACCGCTACAGGATCGTATCGATCGCTTGCGCAAAAATGAAGGTAAGTTCTAGGAATTACTATGGTAGCCAAAACAAAAGTAACTAAAAAACTGACGACCATGCAACGCGTCGTCGCTTTTACTAACACCAAAGCCTTTAAAACCAAGCAGGCTTACAAGAATTATATGGCGCGCCGTCCACATCGCAGTTTCCGTAGAACGCGTCGTCGTGATTATGTCAGATCGTTGAAACTACCTGGGTATTGGGCTTTTTCGCTATATGTTCTGAAGTTCTTGCGCGACAATAAGCGTACCTTCCTATTGCTAGCCTTGGTCTATGCTGCTATTTCGGCAGTTATGGTTGGCGTGGCTTCTCAGGATACCTATACGACATTGACAGATACACTCAAGCAAACCAGCGGTGATTTATTCAAGGGTAATTTCGGACAGATAGGGCAGGCGAGTTTGTTATTGTTGACGATTGCCTCGGGCGGAATATCGCAGACTCTAACCGAGGGCCAGCAGATATACGCTGGACTGATTGCGCTATTGACCTGGCTGACGACTGTCTGGTTGGCGCGTAATATTCTGGCTGGCAAAAAGGTCAAACTGCGCGATGGACTCTATAACGCATCGGCACCAATTTTATCAACCTTTATCGTGGCTTTGGCGCTCATTATTCAATTATTGCCACTAGCGATTGCATTAATCGCATACTCGGCGGCTGCCGCGACAGGACTACTTAATGGGGGCGTGGAAGCGATGTTGTTCTGGATCGTAGCCGGACTCCTGACGACCCTATCGCTTTACTGGATTACCAGTACACTGATTGCCTTGGTGGTAGTAACCTTACCTGGCATGTATCCGTTTGTGGCTATTAAAACCGCCGGTGATCTGGTGATTGGGCGTCGCGTCAGAATCTTGCTGCGTTTCCTGTGGATGGCGCTAGGCGTAGGTGTTGTCTGGCTGGTCGTAATGATTCCGGTGATTATCTTTGATTCATGGATTAAAGGTCTGTGGCCAGCGATTCAGTGGTTCCCAACAATACCAATTGCAACACTAGTGATGAGCTCGCTGACGGTTGTTTGGACGGCTGTTTATATCTATCTATTATATAGAAAGGTTGTAGCTGATGACGCCGACCCAGCCTAGCGACCGCATTGCAGAGCTACGCAGTTTGTTATCTGATTATAGCTATCAATATCACGTACTAGATCAGCCGATTGTCTCGGATGCTGTTTATGATAGTCTATTCGGTGAGTTAAAGCAGTTGGAAGCTGCACATCCCGAACTCATTACCAGCGACAGCCCGACACAGCGCGTTGGTGGCGAATTGCTGGGAGGTTTCAAAAAAGTGACTCATAGTTCACGAATGCTTAGTCTCAATGACGTATTTGATCGCAAAGAAGTTGAAGCTTGGGTTAAGCGGACCGATAAGCTGTTATCCAGTCGTCAACATGAGTTCTTCGCGGACATCAAGATGGATGGTTTGGCCTGCGCCTTAATTTATCAGGACGGTATTTTAGTCCAGGCTGTAACGCGAGGCGATAGTTTCATCGGTGAAGACGTCACTGCCAATGTTCGTACGATCAAAAACGTCCCGCTTCGGCTGAGAAGGGCGAAGGGCTACGAAAGCTTTCTCAAGGGGCGTACGGAAATTCGTGGTGAGATAGTGATGCTCAAAAAAGACTTCGAGTTGCTAAATAAAAAGCAAGCGGCTGCCGGTAAGCCAAAGTTTGCTAATCCGCGCAATTTGGCTGCTGGTACGATTCGTCAATTAGACCCCAGGTTGGTTGCCGAACGCCCGTTGTCATTTAATGCCTATGATTTATTGCGCGATAATCCATCAGACGTAACGACTAATATGTTTGCCTATGAAGTTGTTAGTGCGCTTGGGTTGAAGCGCAATCAGCAGGCTGCAGTTTTTGATAAATTAAGTGATGTGATGCAATTTATCGATTATGTCGAGCAAATCCGTGATGACTTGCCTTTTAATATTGATGGTCTAGTAATTAAAGTTAATGATCGTGCGCTATTTGCCGAACTCGGTATTGTCGGTAAGCAGCCGCGTGCTGCTGTGGCCTACAAATACGCGGCCGAGCAGGCGACGACTATCGTCAAAGACATTGTGATAAGTATTGGCCGGACGGGCGCAGCGACACCGGTGGCGGTTTTCGATCCCGTAGTCGTAGCCGGCACGACCGTGCAGCATGCTAGTTTGCATAACGCGGACGAGATTACCCGGCTGGATATTAGAATTGGTGATACTGTCGTTATTTTTAAGGCAGGTGATATTATTCCACAAGTCGAAAGTGTCGTTGTCGCATTGCGACCAGCTAGTGCCGAGCCGATTAAATATATTCAACTACTTCACGATCAATATCCGGAACTGCAGTTCGAACGTCCAAGTGGCGATGTAGTGTACCGCGTTAAGGGCGCTGATAGTGACTTGATGCTGAAACGAAGTGTTCAATACTATGCGTCTAAGGGTGCACTTGATATTGATACCTTGGGTGAAAAGAATGTTGTCGCTTTAGTTGATGCCGGTTTGGTGAAAGACCTAGCTGATATATATGCACTGACTGTCGATGACCTTTTAAAGTTAGATCGTTTCGCCGAAGTATCTGCACGTAAGCTGATTGATGCCATTGCTGATAAAAAGACGCCACCGCTTGAGAAATTCATCTTGGGTCTTGGGATTCGACACGTTGGTTCGCAAACGGCGATTGATCTAGCGAATAAATTCGAATCGATTGAATCATTAGCCGTAGCATCAATTGATCAATTGCAAGAGGTTGATGGGGTTGGCAAAGTCGTGGCTGAATCTATCGTGGCGTGGTTCGCCGATCCGGACAACGAAGCCTTATTGCGTAAATTTGATAATTTATCAGTCAAGCCGGTTTTTGTCAGGAAAACAGGTCGACTAAGTGGCCGCAACTTTGTTATTACCGGATCGCTCGCATCGATGTCGCGCGACGAGGCAGCTGAGCGCATTCGTCAGCTTGGCGGTACTTTTCAAACGGCCGTCGCCAAAGATACGGATTATTTGGTTGCCGGTGGTAAGGTTGGCGCTAGCAAACTGCAAAAGGCCGAACAGAACAACGTGACGATTATCGACGAAAAAGAGTTTTTGGCGCTATTATAAAGTCAAGTAGAGGAGCCTTTATTGTATGAAGCGAGTTTTTCATCATTCAAAAAGAATTCTGATTGGTATTATTGGCGGAATTGTTGTAATAGCCGGCTTAATTATGGTGCCATATCCAGGTCCGGGTTGGTTGGTTGTCTTTGCTGGTCTGGCAATTCTAGCAACCGAATTCGATCGGGCGCAGCGCATATTAGATCATGCTCATGATAAATATGACGCTTGGCAGCAATGGCTAGCGCACCAAACTTTTTATATACAAAGTCTTGTTTGGCTTGTGACGGCGATTGTCGTAGTCGTGACGGTTTGGTTATTAAATGGCTATGGCATGATTAATAACTGGCTTAATCTTGGGCAGGACTGGGTCGAATCACCATTGCCGATTTTTAACTAAAAAATACCTCGCCACTTGGACGAGGTATTTAGGGTTTGAGGTAGTAAACTACCAGCTACGCTGACGGAATGAACCACCACCGTTACCACCACGGTCATTGCTGCCGCCGAAGTCACGTTTTGGTCGATCTTCTTTTGGACGTGCTAGACCAACGCTAATTGCGCGGCCATCAAGCTCTTTGCCATCAAGGCTGTCAACAGCTTTTTGGTTGTTTGCTTCGTCTTTGTATTCAACAAAGCCGAAGCCCTTTGAACGACCGCTATCGCGATCTGTAATTACTCGTGCGCTTTCAACTTCGCCAATTTGCTCGAAAAAGGCTTTTAGTGTGTCGTCAGTAGTTGCGTATGCAAGGCTACCGATGAATAGGTTTTGTTGTGCCATAATATTTGGTACTCTTTTCTTCTTATCTGATTCTAATTATCGTCAGACCGACCGCTCTAGCGATTGTGTGCGAAGAAGAGAGTTTACCGTAAGAGGTAAGCGCTCGCCTTTTGCCTAAATACGCGTGTGCTTCTGAACGCTATTATTTAAGCATAGTATTGTAATAAATACTAGCATAGACGCTATCAGAATTTAGAGAATGGACTTAGTGAACGACATTACGCTTGTGTTATATGTTGAAATGATTGATAATAATGGTTGAGCTGGTGCGCCAAGGGGGCAACCTTTGCGCAGGTCAAAACAAACATACGATCAAAACAAAAACGTGCCCCGGGTGGGCGCGCAACAGCAAAAAATACTCGTCCCTTTAATCGGGGGCGAGTATTTGATACAATCAGTAAGCGTTTGGGGCTATAGCTCAGTTGATTAGAGTGCTTCCATGGCATGGAAGAAGTCGAGGGTTTGAGTCCCTCTAGCTCCACCAAACCGTTAATGGTTATCATTAGCATAAGCAATTTCAACAGGGTTCGGCTCGCACGTGTGCGGGCCGTTTTTTATTGGGTGTGGTACTTGAACCTTCACATCGACCGTGACAGGGTTCCGGATCTGACCCCTGTTGAAAGGCTCGAGTCCTGTTAGGTCCATTGGGTTATTACAATGAGCGGTACATCGTTTGGCAAACGGGTAACCCCCGTGGCTGGAACCGAAACAACCCCGGCCTTGTTGTCGCATCTACCACGGTGTGGTTGGCGGCGTGCCGAGAGACCAGAAGCTAGGTTACTAGTCTTTACGACGTTGAACAGAACCGTTTGCTTTCTTTCCGCTTATGCTTCATAATTCAACTCAGCAATGCAACGCAGTATCACATCAACACCAAATCGGGCGAGTAACCGACGAGGTTTCACTATCGTCGAGCTTCTTATCGTTATCGTGGTGATCGCTATTTTGGCTGCGATTACTATCGTAGCCTACAACGGCATTCAGGCACGTGCGCGTGACGCTACGATGCGGAACGGTGCCGCAGAAGTCGCGAAGGCGTTACAGATTCTTTCGATTAACCAGGGGCAGATGCCCTCGCAGGCAGGTAGTGGTACGACCGTAGCGGTCAGTAATGGTTCATGTTCTGGTGGTACCGGTGGCTTTGTGGGCTCAGGGCTATATCCATGCACTCTTGAAGATATGCTTGTGAGTACTAAGTTGCTGCCAGTTGGTTTTGTTTCGTCACTACCACTTAACAAAACTTATGGATCCAGCTCCGGCTATAGCATGATGTATTATTGGTGCGGAACTAATCAAGTTCTATTGTTGTATTCTCTCGAAAGTCCAACGGCTGATGATACCTCTAATCTAAACGCTAATATGACAACTTGTGGGTTCGGAACGATATTTCGAGATACCTATGGCATGCGCGCTTCGATGCTCCTCTCCTTTTAGCATCATAAGTACCCCAGGAATAGGACATTAATGCCGCCTAGGTATAAGTCTTCCGGTAATCGTAGAACAGAGGACGTTCCGCAACCGCAACAAGTTTAGGAGTCATCGTTCCCGTCCGTGCGTATCCCGCATAATCACACCTTGCTCGAGGAGTCGGTTGTGCACCGTGCCGGTATCGACGCCAAGCTTGTTGCCGATGATAGCGAGTGACTTGCCTTGTCCGTAGAGCAGGACCGCTTCGTCGACCTGATTCGCGGACAGGCCTGACTGTCGAGTCGAGACGCCGTGCCGCTTCAAGATCGCACTCACCGTGCTGCGGTGGACGCCGAAGTGCTTCGCCAGGTAGCTCATCTGCGCACCCGCTTGATAGCGGCCCACCACTTCGGCCTGTTGTTGGAGAGTTAGCCGTCGCTGCGTCTGCTTGACGACCCCGCTGACCTTGGTCATAGGACGGCCTACGGCCAGGGCGACGGCAGCCTCGTCGCCTCTGTTGAGGTGGATCAGCCGCAGCAGAGGTGCACCAGGGTTCGACGTATGTCCTGTTAGCTCCACCAAGACAAGGATATATCTTTGCGATATGTCCTTATTTTTTATCCGAAGAGTATAATCATAACCATAACAGGAGGATGCTATGAATCTAAAGCAAAACGAAGGAGCAATGGACCGAATTATTAGGGTTATCGTTGGATTACTTTTGATTGGAATAGGCTGGCTAGGCCTTGCCAACAATGCGCTGGGGATTTCACTCGAGACGCTAGGCGTAATTTTAATTATTACCGGTGTCACCGGCATCTGTATGATCTACAAACTATTTGGCAACTTTAGTACTAAAAAATAGCCCCACCGATAGTTTAAACTAAGTAAATCGTTTATGATGGTTATTAGTTATGTTTAAGAAACTTATCCAGGTAAAATTAGAAAATTACGTCAAGAAGTATTTCAAGGCGCATCTCGAAGTCAAATTAGTAGTCGTGACCGGTAGCGTCGGCAAGACTTCGACAAAAATAGCGATTGCTACAGTGTTAGCCGAACGCTTGCGCGTGCGCGTCCACGAAGGTAATCACAACGCCGAACTCAGTGCTCCACTCGCGATTTTAGGAATCGAATATCCGCAGTCACTCAAGAACCCGCTAACTTGGCTAGCAATCTTCCGCGCCGCCAAATTACGAATCAGCCAGCCCGCCGATGTGGACGTTATTATTCAAGAAGTCGGCAGTGATCGAATTGGTCAAGTTGCTCACGCTGGGACCTATTTACATCCCGATATCGCCGTTGTGACGGCCGTTTCTCCTGAACATATGGAGTATTTCGGTAGTATCGACAATGTTGCACGGGAAGAGTTGGCGGCAGCTAATTTCAGCGCGACAGCAATCATTAATCGCGATGATATTGACGGGCGCTACGCACAATATTTGACTAACGCCAATATTAACACTTATGGCCTAGGGGCTTCGGCTGAATATTATTTCGTTGAGGATGATTTTACGCTAGAGGATGGCTACAAGGGCAAGTTTGTTGCCAAAGATTGGGACGAGGCCGTCGAGGTTAAGTTGAGGCTTCTAGGCGACCACAGTATTAGGCCTGCGGTAGCTGCTGGGGCAGTGGCAATTAAACTAGGCCTGACGGCTGACGAAGTGGCCAAGGGCCTTAATAAAATTACGGCTGTGTCTGGCCGCATGAATGTCATGCGCGGCGTTGAGAATTCGACTATTATTGACGACACCTATAACTCTAGCCCATTAGCCGCCGACTCCGCTCTCAAAACGCTCTATTCGTTATTGGTTCCGCAGCGCATTGCAGTTCTCGGCAGTATGAACGAACTAGGGGACAGTTCGGCCGCCGAGCACCAGGCGCTAGGTAGATTATGCGACCCCAATCAGCTAGCTTGGGTGATAACTGTCGGCGAAGAAGCCGAGAAATACTTAGCACCAGCCGCCAAACAGCAAGGCTGTCAGGTTAAATCGTTCAAGAACGCCCTCCAAGCCGGTGCTTTTGTGCATCAAGTCCTAGAACCGGGCGCAGCAGTTCTATTTAAAGGTTCGCAGGGCGGTATCTACCTCGAAGAAGCCGTCAAGGTGATCTTGCATGCCACCGAAGAGCAGGACAAATTGGTCCGTCAATCGCCGTCATGGCTCAAACGCAAAAGTGACTTTTTCTCGACATTCTGACAGCTGGGCCAGATGATTATTTGCTGGATAGATAATGCTTATGCTAAGCTGAAAGCAAGAATTTTATATACCCAATAAGGAGATAGCATGCCAGAGGAACCGCAAAATAGTGATCAGACGAACGAGTATACTGAGCCATCCACTAGTCCGGATATGTCTGCTCAGTCTCTGGGTGGTTTTCAGTCCAACCAAACCAGTGAACCTACTCCTTCTTACAACTTTGAAGCGTCAGCGACGCCAGTTGCAGCTTCGGTGACGTCGACCGAGACTGCTGTAGTGTCCGACGCCCGTGAGTCAGCGCCTACGGTACCGCAAAAAAGTAAAAAACCACTAATCGTAGGCATTATCGTCACCGCTATTCTCATCGTGTTACTCGGTGGTGGTTCGTTGGTCTATGGTCTGTGGTATCAGAACCCCGACAAGGTCGTTAGTGATGCGCTTATGAACGCCCTAGCTGCTAAATCATCAACCTATGTTGGCACGATGAATATTAATAATAGTGACACCAAGACGGTGCTGAGCTTAACTGCCAAGCAGACCGGCAAAACAGGTAGTATCGATACGACCGTGAGCACGACGGCTGCTGGTAAGACATATTCACTCGACGGTAGTGCGTTAGTTGATTCGACAGGTGACATGTATGTGAAGGTTGATAAGTTAGCGGCGCTAGCGGCTGACTTCAAGGACCAGATTAATGTGTTCGTCGACGCGACGCAAGCGAGCGCTATCGATCAGCTAGTGACAAAAATAGACGGTAATTGGGTGAAAGTCTCGGCTACCGACCTCAAAGATCTGAGTGGGGCGACTGCGACAGCAAAAACTTGCGCTAGCGACGCCTTGAACCAATTACAGAGTGATAAAACTGTTATGTCCGAGGTAACTAACCTATATAAGCAGCATCCATTTATTACGATCGGTAAGAATCTCGGTGTCAAAGACGGCAGCAATGGTTATGTGATTACGAATAATCAAACCGCCTTTAAAGATTTCTTGGAAAGCTTGAAAACAACTAAAATCTACGCTACGCTTCATGGTTGCGATAGCACGTTTACAATCAATACTGCTAGTATCA
>JAJYBZ010000038.1 GCA_021778755.1 bacterium
ATATCATCAGACGACAGTAGTGACGAGCCTGTGAAAAACTCTACAGATGAGCCTGTGGATAACGCTAGCGATTACTCAAAAAAGACTCGAGAAGAGCTTGCGGAACTAGACGACCTCGATATATAATCATAACTAGTTACAAAGTTACTGACTTTGAACTGCGAGAATCAGCTCATGCGAGCAACATAATTGTTGAGAGCTTTATATGTGTAAAAAACCACCCTTTGCGGGTGGTTTTTTGTTGTCTAATGAAATCATGGGGTGATGCCCGAGGCTCGTCGCGGTATGCGACGAACCTCGGGCTGCCAGCCAGGGGTATGAGGTCAATCCAGGCAGGTGATTCGAAGCCTGGGCTTGATGACTGTGGGCAGCGCGCCGTTGCGGCGCGTCTGCACGTTGGTTGACCTCAGGGAGACGTACGTGAACCGCTCTTCGCCGGATCCTTGAATCACGACAACCGCGTCGCCAGGATCAACCATGCGCTTCACGGTTCCGATCATGGGCGTTTTGTGCGGGCCGCTGACAGCGACCAACATGCCTCCACGCAACTGGTCTTCGTGAGTAATCCTGTATGGCACGGTGTCCCCTTAGCTGGGCTGTGACGCGTCGTTTGACGACATCATTACGGTATTATACAACCGAATAACATAAATGCAATGACATTAATATAATTAATAGACAAAATAGTCAAATTATCGTAAACTGTAACAGATGAGAAAAATTCAAGTTGTAACTTTATTTCCCGAAATGTTCGACGGCGTGTTGAATAGTTCAATGATGTGGAAAGCCCAGGATCAAAAGGCTGTAGAGTTCAAGATGATTAATTTGCGCGACTTTGGCCTTGGTCCACGCCAGCAAGTTGACGATACGCCTTATGGTGGTGGCGATGGCATGTTGTTAATGCCGCAGCCTCTATTCGCGGCTATCGCTGCTGCTAAAGAATATGATTCATCGGCGAAAGTGGTATTAATGACCCCACGCGGACAGCGCTGGAAACAAGCGCTGGCTCAGACTTGGGCCGATAGCGGTGATGGTTATATATTCGTCTGTGGACGTTATGAGGGCTATGACGAACGAGTTCTGGAGTTGGTTGATGAGCAGGTGAGTGTCGGGGATTATGTCCTTACCGGTGGCGAATTGCCGGCTATGACGATTATTGATAGTATTGTGCGCCTCATTCCTGGTGTTCTAGGTGGTGAAAATAGCGCGGCGATTGAAAGTTTTAGTGATGGCGAGACTTTAGAATTTCCGCAATATACCAGACCAGAAGATTTCAACGGCATGAAAGTGCCCGAAGTGCTTCTGAGCGGTAATCATGCGGCTATTGCCAAGTGGCGTGCCGAACATTCGTTGAAATCGGAATAACTAATCTCAATCCTTACTTTTGCCAAAGTAACAAATGTCTTGATACTTTTGGGCCGCAAAAGTATCCAAAACCGCTGGGGTTGCTACAATTACGCGCTAAAAGAAATAGCAACTAGGTCTTAGGTCGCTTGCGGAACGACCCTAAAGGGATCGCCCTTACGCCAGTTAGTTAACTGGGTGCGGGTCAGTCCTCAACGAGCCAGGTCCTAGAGTGCTATTCTTGTACGGTAATTGTAGAGACCCCAGACCCCATGGGGTGCGGCTTATGGTGAGAGCTAAGTATTTAGAGCCCTAACCGAGGACTCCTATTTCTATGACACCCTGGAGGCCAAGGCTGACAAGGCGCCGGGGCCCTTGTTCAGACCTGGCGTGAAGCAGTGTTAGGGAAATACAGGGTTGAGGGTCGGGCGATGCAATATAACGACAGGTTTGAGCGCACTTGGTAAAAAATAACCCCGCATAAAAGCGGGATTACCTTCTGTTGTGGTGGATGTCGTAGAGCGAGCAGTCACAACATATGTTTTTTTAGAGTTATGTTTGTTTTTGTAACTTTCGCTTGTTTGTACTTTACGCTAGTGCTGAATAAAGCGCAAGCGTAATAACAAAAATAACAACATTTGCGTGTCGGCGGGCGTCGGTTTATACTTTAGGCATGATTACATTACCCAAGGCCACTGCTCCAAGCGCACCCAAAGTTAAATATGCGCCCAAATTAGCGTTAGTATATGCGGCAATTATTGTCGTTTTAGCCGTGACGCAATTATTTAGTTTCGAAAAGTTTCAAGTTGTTGTCCAGAATTATTCAATACCAGGTGGGGTTGCTTTTGCGGCGCTGCTATCAGCGATTATTGTAATTTCCGAGGTGTTCGCGCTACCTTTCCTCCTGAGAATGCGCCTCAGTAAAGCCATGCGCATTGTCAGTATGTGGTGTGGCTGGCTGGTGGCTCTGATTTGGTACTTAATTAACTTATGGATATTGTTCAAGCCGGCGCTGGTTGATGATATTGGTCTGTTCGGTGGTTTGATTGCGCTACATCCCGGCTGGCTCGCGATTAGTGTGAGTATCGTATTGGGCGTTTTGGCAGGAATTGTTAGCTGGGGTATGTGGCCGCTTGCGCATAAAAAATAGTTGTTGCATAATTACTTTTAGAGTATCATTAAGCTATTAAACAGGAGTAGTATATGAACCGACTACAGAAGCTAGAGAGTTTGATCCAAGAATGGCTACGTCCATTACCGCACCTACCGGACAATGTTCGTAAGTGGCTGGCTAATAATATCTGGTGGATGGTCCTCGTGGCGGCGTTTGGTTCAGCAATTGCTACCTTGATGGTACTAGGCGGTATTTTTGCCTACATGAATTTCATTGGCAATGCCTCAAGTTACGCTGGTTTTTATATGACTGCAGCTTATAGTGCTGGCTGGATTTGGACGGCTATAGTCGGCTTGCTCTTTTTGGCTTTTGCGACCGTTCTATATTCCAAGGCCGTTACGCCACTCAAAGAGCATCGCGGTCTAGGCTGGCGGATGTTGTTTATACTGTTGCTTGTTGCGGCTGTCAAAGTACTGCTCGATGCAGTGCTAACGTTTAGCTTCTTTGCCTTTATATTCGGGATTATATTTGGAGTTGTTGGCCTGGCGATTAGCGCCTATTTCTTGTTTGAAATCCGTTCATACTTCGTCAAATCAACCAGACATCTTCACGCTAAAAAGTAGATCCACCGCGGCTAATCTATTGAGTCAACACCTTAATTGGTGTACAATTGCCTAGTGCCTGATGGGATGTCGCCAAGTGGTAAGGCATCGGCTTTTGGTGCCGACATTCGGGGGTTCGAATCCCTCCATCCCAGCCAAATTAAAACAACGACCCGTGTGGTCGTTATTTTAATTTGATTAGGTTGGTCGGGATTCGAAGCCCCGAGTGCACATTCGGGGGCGAAAAATGCCAGTGGCATTTTGAGGGCGACGTTCCGATGATGATTAATCATCAATCGTGAACTCGCGGGGTCGCCAAAGGTGACCGAATCCCTCCATCCCAGCCATGAAAATCGACTCACCTTTTGGTGGGTCGTTTTTTATAACCTGGCTGTCGGGATTCGGACCCCTTTAGGGGTGAGGATTGCCATGGGGGCAATCCGCAAGGCCGGAAGCCGGATGACGAATGTCACCGACTGAGGCGGGGTCGCGGAAATTTGCAAAGCAAATTATCTGTGACCGAATCCCTCCATCCCAGCCAAATTAAGATCAGACCTTTTGGTCTGTTTTTAATTTGACCAGGAAGATTGGGATTTTTAATCTGTTGAAAGTCTAACCCCGCTCTTACCTGATATTATATTACAACATATAGCACTTCACTCCAGGGAGTGCCCCTGGATATCAGGGAGTGCCCCTGGATATATACTCCCTGCGGAGTATTTTTTTGTCTGCTATGATTAAAGTATGTCTGAATTACCTACGTCAATTTCTGGATGCTGAATTCCACCTCAAATCGCAACACTACCATTTTGTTTCAAACATCTCAGC
>JAJYBZ010000039.1 GCA_021778755.1 bacterium
AGCGCAAAAGTTGTTACATCAAACGTGCTTCCTACCGAGAGGCCTTCTGGTAGTTCTGTTACACGAATTTCCCGAATGTGTTTCGGGGTCACTTTGGCGGACTTTGTGTGTCCAGCCACGGCCTTGCTCAGGTTCTTACCCTCACCATATGCCATCTGTACTGCAGTGTAACCATCGGTTTCGACGGTCTTTACCTGAGTCACAGTCACAGGGCCAGCTTGAATTAGTGTTACAGGAACTGCAACACCACTTTCGCTGATGATTTGGGTCATACCAATTTTGGTACCGAGAAGTGCTTTCATAGCCCTTTTGCTCCCACTTAAAATTCTTGGTGGGAGGCAGTATCTAATCTGTTAGACTTACCAATTCACCAAGAATTATTTATTATTTTCGTAATAAGTTACCGTCTAACAGTAGCACACTATCTGTTAACAGTCAAGATTATGCACGCTATATCACGCCGTATATACCACGTAGTTAGGCCGTGCGCAGGCGACCATATATAATCTGCTTGTGTTTATTGGACCACACCGTCATACTACTTCGTATACAGCTAAACTAAAGGATCAATATGGTAGCCAAAAAGAAGCCGTCAACAAAGTCCAAAAAGGCCAAGCAAGTTCACAAGAAGAAACAATCTTTTATTGCTAGAATCCTAGGCGAAAAAGAACCGCCGATGCAGTCATTCAAGCTTAGTCGCGAGCATCTACCATTCTTTACGTTTAGAATTACGCGACAAACATTATACTGGTCGGCCCTATTAATTGTCGTTTTAGTGCTCGAGCTTTGGATCTTGAAATTACAGCTTGACGTTCTCCATGTAACAGATAGTCTTTCAGCACAATAAACAGTCTGGTCATACAAAAACAGCCCCTTAATTGGGGCTATTTTATGATGTTCGTAAAGTTACATACGAATTTCGGCATCAACACCAGCTGGAAGACTGAGGTTCTGTAGACTGTCGATAGTCTTTGGAGTGGCGTTTGTAATGTCGATTAGACGTTTGTGCACGCGCATCTCAAAGGCCTCACCACCCTTTTTGTAGACATGTGGGCTTTTAACGACCGTGAACATACTACGGCGCGTTGGCAGCGGTACTGGACCGGCAATGCTCGCACCAGTGCGAATTGCCGTGTCAATAATTTGTTTTGCTGACTGGTCAATAACCTTATGGTCATAGGCCTTTAGTCGGATACGGATACGAAGTCCGCCCTCTTTTGTTTCTGCCATGAGAAACTCCTTCTATGTGCTATATCGTAACCTCTGCTGTGGATCAGTGTTATTCTGCCGTTGCCGAGTTCTCGATATGATTAATAATACCGTCATAGTATAGCAGAAATATCGATATATGCAAAATACCTCCGAGCAATCGGAGGTATTTTACTGCAGATACTAACTTCTATCTTGTAAAAGCCGTAAACTACTTGTTAATCTTGGTAACAACACCAGCACCAACAGTCTTGCCACCTTCGCGGATAGCGAAGTTAAGACCTTGCTCCATAGCGATAGGCGCTAAAAGTGTTACCTTGAATGTCAATGTGTCGCCAGGGATAACTAGCTCTTTGTCGGCTGGCAGTTCAACTTCACCAGTGACATCAGTTGTACGGAAGTAGAACTGTGGTTTGTAGCCCTTGCTAAATGGTGTGTGACGTCCGCCTTCTTCCTTTTTAAGGATGTAGACTTCGGCTTCGAATTCGGTGTGTGGAGTCAAGCTACCTGGCTTGACAACAACTTGACCGCGCTCGATTTGCTCACGCTCGATGCCACGAAGTAGTAGTCCAGCATTGTCACCAGCTTGTCCTTGGTTAAGGTTCTTTTTGAAAGCCTCAATACCAGTAACAACCGAGTTCTGAGTTGGGTGAATACCAACGATTTCGACTGGGTCGTTAATCTTGACAACACCTTGTTCAATACGACCAGTCGCAACTGTGCCACGACCCTTGATTGAGAAAACATCTTCAATTGGCATCAGGAATGGTTTGTCTAGTTCACGAACTGGCTCTGGGACGTAGTCGTCAAGAGCCTGTACGAGCTCCATAATCGCGTCTTCTGATGCTGGATCGCCTTCTAGGGCCTTGGTTGCAGAACCCTTGATGATTGGAGCGTCTTCGTCGAAGCCGTTCTTGGCAAGTAGTTCGCGAATGTCCATTTCAACTAGTTCAACTAGTTCAGGATCAGCAAGGTCCATCTTGTTTAGGAAAACAAGAATCTTTGGCACACCAACTTGCTTGGCAAGTAGAACGTGCTCACGAGTTTGAGGCAATGGACCATCGTTAGCGGCAACCACTAGAATCGCGCCGTCGATTTGGGCAGCACCGGTAATCATGTTCTTGACGTAGTCGGCGTGACCTGGCATGTCAACGTGAGCGTAGTGACGCTTTTCTGACTCGTATTCCTGGTGAGATGAAGCAATGGTAATACCACGAGCACGCTCTTCAGGGGCGTTGTCGATTTGGTCGTAAGCAACAGCTTTGTTGACTGCAGTTGGAAGACGCTTTGCAAGGACAGCTGTAATAGCTGCGGTTAATGTTGTTTTACCGTGGTCAACGTGACCCATGGTTCCAACGTTAACGTGAGGCTTGGTTCGATCGAAATCTGCCATAATTAGTTATTTCTCCTTAAATTATTTTTCGCACAAGAGCAGTAGTGTCTCATGACGTATGATTCAGATTATACAGGTTAGAACTCTGTTCGTAAAGAGCTGAAACGGCTTTATTTGCTGGAACGTTTCTCGATGATCTCTTGTGCCACGTTTGGTGGTACTTCCTCGTATTGCGCTAGTTCCATTGTGCTGGCGGCACGGCCTTGGCTCATCGAGCGAAGATCACCGGTATAACCGAACATACTGGCCAGAGGTACGATAGCTTTAATGAGTTTGGCGCCACCGTTCAGGTCATCCATAGATTCAATGCGGCCACGGCGTGAATTAAGGTCACCGATAACGTCACCCATGAATTCTTCTGGAGTAGTTACTTCGACACGCATGACTGGCTCAAGCAGAATTGGTTTGGCTTGACGCACACCTTCACGGGTCGCTAACGCACCAGCCAGCTTAAAGGCAAGTTCGCTAGAGTCCACATCGTGGTAGCTACCATCGTGCAAGGTTGCCTTGACGTCGACGACTGGGTATCCAGCAATCACACCGCCGTCCAAAGTTTCACGCACACCAGCTTCAACTGGCTTGATGTATTCCTTTGGAACAACGCCACCCTTCACTTCATCAAAGAACTCAAAGCCCTTACCGGGTTCGTTCGGCTCGAAGCGAATCCAAACATCACCATACTGACCACGGCCACCAGATTGCTTGGCGTGTTTACCCTGGACATCAGAGGTACCCTTGATTGATTCACGAAAGGCCACTTGTGGCTCACCGATGTTTGCTTCAACGTTAAATTCACGGCGCATACGGTCGATCAGAATATCTAGGTGTAATTCACCCATTCCCGACATAATTGTCTGGCCGGTTTCTTCATCAGTGTGAACCCGGAAAGTTGGGTCTTCTTCAGCTAGACGCTGCAGGGCAACGCCCATCTTTTCCTGGTCGGCTTTGGTCTTGGGCTCAACAGCAATCGATACCGGTGGTTCTGGGAAAGTAATACTCTCCAAAGCGATTGGGTGAGCTGGGTCAGCAAGGGTGTGGCCTGTAAAGGTGTCTTTCAGACCGATAACGGCTGCGATATCACCTGCCGATACTGATTCAATCTCTTCGCGCTTGTCGGCGTGCATACGCACAATACGACCGACACGTTCCTTTTCACCTGTTGTGGTGTTTAGGATGTAGCTACCAGCTGACAGCTTACCGCTGTAAACGCGCACAAAAATCAACTTTCC
>JAJYBZ010000040.1 GCA_021778755.1 bacterium
TCGTTTTTGATGGCATCAAGTAGTTCGGTTATCTTGTGCGGTACGCGCGTGCTTGTAATGCCTAGACAGATATCCTGTCGCAGTTCACCTGATTGTGTGGCCTGATATTGTGCCAGCAGTTCGTCAACGACCGTTTCGTCACCATAGCGAGCAACTGTACTGATGATCAATGGACGTAGTTCGGCGTCGAGCTCATTAAGGTTGGTGCTGCTATACAGCTCCCGAGCTTGATCGATTGCCGGTTGACTTTCGCCGTATAGGGTTAAGTTGAGAATGGTTGCGCGCAGTTTGGTATCATCTTCACTTTCGTTTGGTACCATAACCCAACCTAACCGATCGTATTGATGCTGGGCCATTCTGGCGGATAATTGGCGTAATTGGTGTTCGGCCGCATTATCATTTTCGACAAACTTACGTAGTTCACCGAGTGTGACGAAGATAATTGTCCAGACGTGCTCATCGGTTTCTGATGCGTAGGCGGTCAGTAGTTGGATTAGGCGAGCGCTCGGGATGACGCCGGCGCGCGCTAGTAGCGTTGCTTCATCTAGTAATTGAACGCGGTCGATAACAGACATTTTGCCGTCACAGATATTTTGGATGTGTTGATCAATTAGCGCCTGATCATAATGAGTAATGAAATGCGACGTATCGCCAACATTAAGCCACAAGGGAGTCTGGTCACCGCTATTAATTGTCAATGATCGTTCGGTTAGGAGCTGAGGTAACTGCTTGTTTGAGGAATTCAGCGGGATTGGCCAGACACGTTCAGATGGCGCGTGTGGGCCAACAAAGAATTGCTCCTGTGAAATCGTTATCCGTTCGTCGCGACTATTAACATGCAACACCGGATAACCTGGCTGTGAGATCCAGGTATTCATTAATGTGGCAATATCTTTACCGCTAGACAAGGCAATGGCATTCCACAGGTCATCACCTTCGGTATTAGAGTAAGCAAAATCTTTAAAATATTGTTTCAAACCTGCTTGAAAAGCGTCATTGCCAACGTAGGTCTGTAACATACGCAGCAAGCGGGCGCCTTTGGCATAGACGATTGCGCCGTCAAATAACGTGCTAATTTCGTCGGGGTGATTGACGTTGGTTTGGACAGATTGCACGCCGTCGATACTATCGCGCCGCAGGGCCATGATGCTCTCGTTGGTTGCAAACTCGAGCCACATATTCCACTGTGGATATAGGGCATCGACAGTGATATATTCCATCAAGGTAGCAAAGCTTTCGTTGAGCCATAGGTTATTCCACCATTCCATCGTTACCAAGTTGCCAAACCATTGATGGGCTAGCTCGTGAGCGATAACAGTTGCGATGTACTGCCGACTGCTAATACTGGCGGTTTTAGGGTCTGATAGCAGGGTGGTTTCACGATATGTCACCAATCCCCAGTTTTCCATTGCCCCAGACGAGAAGTCCGGTAAGGCGACATGGTCCGACTTAGGCAGCGGATAAACCGTATCAAAATATTGCTCATAGAAGTCAATTGAATGAACAGCGATATCGAGCGCGAAATCTAGGCTTGTGGGTGACTGCGCGGGCGTGGCCCAGACATTAACTTCGATATTACGCTTAGTGTGAGCGGTTTTTTTATGAAGTTCACCGGTTACCCAGGCTAGTAGGTAGGTGCTCATGCGTGGTGTTGTCTGGAAAGTCGTGACCAGTAGGTTGTCATCCTTAACTTGACTTTTAATAGGCATATTACCAAGAACGGTAATATTCGGCTCGGTCGTTAGGCAGACGTCGAACGTTGCCTTGGCGGCCGGCTCATCAATACACGGAAAAACTTCACGGGCGTGGTGACTTTCAAATTGGGTTGCTAGGAGTTCTTTCTTGATGCCATTATGTTCGAAGTAACATGGATATAGACCGTGCATTGGGTCGGTGATTTTGCCGCTAAAACTAACAACAATGACATGCGACTTGGCCGCGAGTCCGTCTTGGGTAATACGGAGCTCGTCGTTATCGTGCGTGCTGAAGGTTGCTGCTTTACCGTCAACGGCAACCGACAGAATCTCGAGACCCTGGGCATGCACCGGTATATAACCAGACTCAGCTAGCAAAATGCCTCGAATAGTCACGATACCGTTAAATTGCCGCTTAACGCGTTCGAGGTTTAATGATAAATTGTAGTCGCTAGGTGAAAAAATGTCTTGGAGTCGTGATACTGTTTGCATATGTATCTATTGTAACAGGTGAGAAAAGTATTAATCTGCGGTCAAGCGTGCATAATATAACATATGGCTAATGTTTATCGCATCAGGCGCCTGGTTGTTGCAATAGCTCTGCTTGTAAGTCTAGCAATAGGGGCTCTCAGCTTTAGCACACCTGCGCCAACAGGACAAACGACTCCTGTTAGTCCGCCTAGCGTCGTGCATCAATCTTTACCAGCGCTCAATAAATTGTCACTACTGGCGATTAAAGGCCGGGCGCCAAAAACTGATTACACCCGATCTCAATTTGGTGATGGCTGGACTACAACCGGCGGTTGCGATACTCGAAATATCATTTTAAATCGCGACTTGCACAATGTTACAACCGACCAAGCCTGTAACGTTGTCAGCGGTGTTTTGAGCGATCCTTACACCGGTAAAACAGTTCAATTTAACAGGGGGGCGAACACTAGTGCTAGCGTCCAGATTGATCATGTAGTGGCACTATCTGATGCCTGGCAGAAAGGCGCTCAGCAACTGACGCGTACGGTTAGGGTTGCTCTGGCGAATGACCCGCTAGAACTGTTAGCGGTTGACGGCAAAGCCAATCAACAGAAGCTCGATGGTGACGCGGCCACCTGGCTACCGCCGAATAAGGCCTTTCGGTGTCAGTATGTAGCGCGCCAGATTGCTGTCAAATTGAAATATAACTTATGGCTCACCCAAGCCGAACATGATGCTATGTCCGGTATCTTGAATAGTTGCCCAGGCCAAAACTTGCCGATTAATTAGTTGTATTTATGATAATATTTTGCTATGATATGGTTAGTACATTTCCGGCCGTCAGGTCGGATTTTTTCATAGAAAGAAGGAGATAAAATTATGGATGAAATTAATATCAAGCAACTAACACTTGCCGTACGCACAATTGCCGAGGAAAAAAACCTACCCGAAGAAACAGTTTTGTCGGTTATTGAACAGGCGATTGCAGCCGCTTGGCGTCGTGATAATGGCGAGCGTGATCAAGAAGTGCGCAGTGAACTAAATATCAATGATGGCACCGCACAGGTTTTTGTGGCGCGTGAAGTTGTCGAAGAAGTCGGCAGCGACGCTGTCGAAATTAGCTTGGCTGATGCCAAAAAGATCAAAAAAGATGCCGTTCTGGGTGATGTCATTGAAGAGAAGCACGAAGTGAAAAGTTTCGGTAGGGTCGCCGCCCAGACAGCCAAGCAGGTTGTCTTGCAGCGTCTACGTGAAGCCGAGCGGGAAGTTGTTCTTGAAGAATATGAAGATAAGATTGGGACAGTTGTCAACGGCACAGTTCAGCGGGTTGAACCGCGCGTCATCCGCGTTGAGCTTGGCAAGGCGACTGGTATTATCCCTCAAAGTGAGCAAATCCAGGGTGAGTTTTACAATGTCGGTAGTCGTATCAAGGTCTTTATTAAAGACATCGAACGCGATAATCGTGGACCACAGCTGATTTTGAGCCGCGGCAATGAAGAATTTGTCGCTTACCTATTCCGCCAGGAAGTACCAGAACTTGATAGTGGCGCTGTTGAGATCAAAGCGATTGCTCGTGAAGCTGGTCGACGCACTAAATTAGCTGT
>JAJYBZ010000041.1 GCA_021778755.1 bacterium
CCGATGAAGGGCCAGAAAGAGTCCTTCAACGTTAGTGTTGCGGCTGGTATTGCCCTCTACGGACTATCTATTTAAGGACAACTGAATCTTCGCCGAGTATCTTGACGAGCTCGCCAATAAAAGCATCGCTTGGTTCAACTCTAAATGGTAATTTGATAGCTGATTTCTTGGCGTCACCCAGCACCAAGACGATGTCTGTTGTACCAACGAACCGACTACTGACTTGCTTGAGTGCAAGCAGCGAGTCACGGTCATCAGGATTCTTGATCTGAACGAACAATTTCTTGATAATTGGTATCTCGTCAATAATTGGCTTTGGACGAGTGGCAGCAACTTCTTTGGTAATCGCTGGGGCACTTTTCGTTTGGACGGCAGTTGCCTTCAGGGCATTAACACGTTCAACTTTCACCTTCTGGCTCATTTTTGGTCGCTGCATCTTGCTACCAGTCGATTGATAATCATCCAATTCTTTATCTGTTACGGGTTGAATTTCGTCGGCAATCATCTTGGCCTCGGTACCTAAATTACCATCACGATCACGAGCGCTAATCTTGCCGGTCGCCCTAATCACAGCATCTTGCACCAGTTTCGCACCAATTTGTTCGTATAAGTTCGGAAAGACTATCACTTCACCTTCACCGGTTTTGTCTTCAATGCCCACAAAGGCCATCTTGGTGCCAGATTTGGTAATAATTGTCCGAACCGTCGAGATCAGACCACCAATCGTCGCTTTTTTGCCATCAACCTCTGGTGTCACTTGTGACAATGGAATTGTCTGTTCCTCAAAGTACGCGTCATAGTTGTCAAGCGGGTGGGCGCTAATATATAGCCCCAGCAACTCACGTTCCCAGGCTAGTCGTTCCCGATCGGTATGTTTGACGGGCGCGGTCTGTAAAGCGATCGTTGGTTGAATACTAGACATACCTTCTATGCCACCAAATAGATCAGTTTGGCCGCTTAGAGCTTCTTTTTGCAGTTTACTAGCAAAACCCTGCAAAGCCTCAAGGTTGAATAGTAAATCTGACCGATCGCCAAGTCCGTCGAATCCACCAGACTTAATCAATGAGTCCCAGGCTTTTTTATTAAACCTCGCGGTACTGACACGCTTGGCAAAATCCTCGACGCTCATAAACTTAGATTCTTCACGAGCGCGCAATATCTCTTCAACTGCACTTGTACCGACACCTTTCACGGCGGCCATACCAAAGCGAATCTGCTGCTTGCCAGGCACAACCGCGAACTCCACGAAACTCTCGTTAACATCCGGCGCCAGAACTTTAATGCCCATATGGCGACATTCTGTAATTTCGATCGCTAGTCGATCAATGTCACCCTGATCGCTTGTCATCAGGGCCGCCATGAAAGCATCTGGATAATGCGCTTTTAGATATGCTGTCCAGTACGATATCAAACCATAACAAGCCGCGTGCGATTTGTTGAAACAATAGTTAGCAAACTCTTCCAGCTGATCCCAGAACTTCTCGGCTAGCTTTGGATCGGCCTGGCTGTGTTTAACGGCGCCTTCGACAAAGTCAACCTTCACTTTACGCATCAAATCAATATTTTTCTTACCCACGGCTTTGCGTAGCGTATCTGCTTGACCGCCCGTAAAGCCGGCGAAATCTTTGGATATCTGCATAAATTGCTCTTGGTAAACCAGGATACCGTAAGTTTCCTTGAGTGCACTCTCGAATTTGGGATGTAAATAAGTGATTTCTTCCTGGCCATGCTTGCGCTTAATAAAGCTGTCGATAAACTGCATCGGGCCGGGACGATACAGCGCTACCATGGCAATAATGTCTTCAAAGGCTGATGGTTTTAATTCACGCAAATAACGCTTCATGCCAGCTGATTCCAGTTGAAAGACGCCAGTCGTATCGCCCCGTTGGAGCAACTCGTAGGCCTTGGCGTCAGCTAGCGGTACGGTGCCAATATCGATATCCTCACCATAGACCCTCTTGATAATCCGCAAAGCATTGTTGATAGTCGTTAAATTCGACAAACCCAAGAAGTCCATCTTGAGCAATCCCAGCTCTTCGACCGGACCCATCGGATATTGAGTTGCAACCACACCCTTTTGCGCCATTTCGAGCGGCGCATAATTCACAATATCATCGGGCGCGATCACGACGCCAGCGGCATGAATACCGTGAGAACGAATCGTGCCCTCGAGCCTAATCGCGAAATCAAAGACTCGCTTGGCAGTTGGGTTGGTTTCATATTCATGCTTCAAGTCGGCATCCTGCACAACGCTCACCTTGAGCGGTATATGGCGCCCCTGCACCGGTGGCGGAATCATCTTGGACAAACGGTCAGCCTCGGCGTATGGCACCTGCAGGACGCGCGAGACATCGCGCACAGCCGCACGCGCCGCCATCTTGCCAAAAGTCACAATATTAGCCACACGATCAACACCATACTTCTTCGTACAATAAGCAATCACCTCATCACGGCGCGTATCCTGAATGTCAATATCGACGTCGGGCATACTGATACGATCTGGGTTTAGAAAGCGCTCAAACAGCAGGTTGTAATCGAGGGGGTCGAGCTCGGTGATACGTAGCGAGTAAGCAATAATCGAGCCGGCTGCACTACCGCGTCCCGGTCCAAAGATAATACCCTGGCGTTTACCCCAGTTAATAAAGTCTTGCACGATCAAGAAGTAGCCGCTATACCCCATCTTATCGATAATGCCCAGTTCGTAATCAGCGCGCTCCAAAACCTCCTCGGGAATATGCGACCGCGCCTCTTCAACTGTTAAATCAACTGTCTCTGGCTGCTCCAGGTCACCATAACGCCATGCCAAACCCCTAAACACCAGTTTGTATAAGTATGTCTTTTCATTGTCACCTTTTGGCGTCGGAAAGGTCGGAATCAATATCCCCCCAAGCGCCAATTCAACATTACACATATCGGCAATTTTGCGCGTATTCAAGATTGCCTCGGGATGAGTTTGACCCCAACGTTCAATAATTTCCTTGGGATCAGTCACGTGCAGCTCAAAGTCTTTGAGACTCATTCGCTTTTCATCAGACAGAAACGATCCAGTACCGACACACAGCAGAATTTCATGCGCTTCTTGATCATCGTGAGTCAAATAATGGCCATCGGTCGTCACGACCAGTGGAATATCAAGCTCAGCTGACATCGCCTGCAGGTGAGTATTAATCTTTTCCTGAACTTCCCATTTGCTGGTGTGGTTGGGGTGACCGTGATCCTGCATTTCTAGATAATAACGATCACCAAACACTGATTTGTACCATAACGCCGCTTTTTTTGCCTCTTCGA
>JAJYBZ010000016.1:0-1960 GCA_021778755.1 bacterium
GGTAAAGACGTTGAAGCTGAAGCGCATTTGACAGAAGTTCTAGCGTATGCGGTTGGCGCGCTTTTACAAATCGGTGACTTACTAGTGCCATTCCTACCGGCGACGGCTGCGCGCATTCATCAGACATTTGACACTGGTGTCGTCGTTCCGGCAGACGGCGTATTGTTCCCCAAGATTTATCGCCACACCCCAGACCCACACGCCCCCAAGGCTTAATTATGTTGATTGATACTCACTGCCACATCCATGAATCTACGTATCCATTAGATATTGAGACGACAATTCAAAACGCATATAATCGTGGAGTCAAGCAGCTAATTTGTGTCGGTACTAGCCCAGAAAGCTCGCTCCAAGCCGTCCGACTAGCGGGCGGTCGTGATGACGTCTATGCTGCGGTTGGTGTCCATCCGCACGAGACCAAGGACGGTTGGAAAGAAATAGCTCAACTTCTAGATGATAGCAAAATCGTGGCAATAGGCGAGATCGGTCTAGACTACTTTTATGATCATAGCCCGCGGGACGTTCAGATTGAGGCATTGAAATGGCAGATTGAATTAGCACTTGATAATAATTTGCCAATTATCTTTCACGTCCGCGAGGCATTTGACGATTTCTGGCCGATTTTCGATAGTTATAGCGGCATTCGTGGCGTCCTGCATAGTTTTACGGATAATCGGGCTAATTTAGAAGCCGGCCTCAGCCGAGGTTTGTATATTGGTGTCAACGGTATTAGTACATTTACTCGCGACGAAGACCAAAAAGCGGCCTATCAATCGATTCCGCTAGACCGATTATTGCTGGAAACAGATGCCCCTTTCTTGACGCCCGCCCCTTTACGTGGTAAAGTAAATGAGCCAGCATTTGTAAGTATTATTGCCGAACATCAAGCGACGATTCGTGGAATTCCCATCGAACAAATCGCGATTTCGACGACCGCAAATGCGCGTGCGTTATTCGCACTCTAAAACAGACATATCTTAACAAGCATCAATTTAATCGAGGCCTTATAAGTCATGTCTGTACCAGAGGTAGCATACCAGATTCCCAATAACGAATGGACCGATCAGCCCGCCACTAGCGAGCCTGTTCAGGCAACCTTTGATATTGATAATAAGTATAAGTCTTGGAATGACGGCACGGACTTGACTCGGGGGTCTGCGGCATATGAACAGCGAGCCGTGCGCTTAGCTGAAGAAATTACAGAGCGTCAGGTTCGTCAAGAAATTATTGCATTAGGTGACTCACTTTTTGAACTGCGCGATGCCGAGATTGAGCGCTTGCTACGGAGACGAGGATGAATCTAGCTAAGCGCGTTCTAGCTATCTTAATCTCTGGTCAATTTGATAATAGATCAGCTGCGGACGAAGCGCGCCTGAGGGATGAAAAGCTTAGATTATTAACTAATCAAGAGAGCGCAATCGGCGCTAATTTGATTGAAAAACCACAACAGGTTAGCCGTCAAGAATTCTTTTTGTCGCCACATTCCACACATTCGAATGAATGGTTCTATCACGCTGAATCAATTGATCAGACGCAGTCTCGGACGATACGTTATGTCGTAGCAGAGGATGGAGTTTTCAAGAGTATTGACGGTGGACAGTACGAACCGGTCGCAGGCGATGAATTAGATGGTTTTATCAGTCTGACAAAACGATATTATCAACACGTTGCCGCCAAGCTCTATCATGTCTCGCCAACTACGATTGCCAATAACTAGCAATTCAGTCAAAAACCCGACCAGTCGCACTACGATCTGGTCGCTTAACTGATATAATAAACAGGTGAAGACAGACCTCATTTATCTTGATCATGCCGCCGCGACACCGATGGACGGTCGCGTGCTAGTCGCGATGCAGCCGTATTTTAGCGAGCAGTTCTACAATCCGTCTAGTCCATACGCGCCGGCTGTCATGGTACGTCACCAATATGAAGCAGCCAAGCACTTATTGGCGCAGAATAT
>JAJYBZ010000016.1:2060-7175 GCA_021778755.1 bacterium
TTTGCAAAAGCGCTAGATCTAGCGTGTGAACATCGTAAATATGAGTCAGAACGTTTGCAGCAATTACGCGACACCTTGCAAGATAAACTGACAACGGCTTTTCCTGACGCGGTCGTATCTGGAAATTTAAAGCACCGCCTGGCTGGACACCTCCATATTTCATTCCCCAATCTCGATGCGGAGCGTATCGTCTTTGCGCTCGAGAGTCGTCACGTCTTGGTCGCAACGGGTAGTGCCTGTGCTGCTAACAAAGGCACGCGTTCGCATGTCCTGACGGCAATTGGGCTTGCCCCGGAGGTTGCCGACGGTAGCTTGCGTCTGACCTTGGGTCATTTGTCAGACGATGATAATACCGATCGAGCGGCTGCAATTATTATTGAAGAAATTAGGCGCGAATATGACAGGGCGGCCAAATGATTCGTATGTTAATTACGCTGCCAATCTTAATTTTAGCCAGTATTATAGGTTTGAGTTTATATTTACAGCCAGATGATATTAAAAGCTGTAACGAGACAGTTAGTGCGATTAGCCCGTGTCAGCCAGTTGATGCAATTGTTGCAGTGAGTGGTGGCGATACGAATGCGCGCACCGACGAGGCGATTCAGTTGTATAAAAAGGGTTGGTCGCAAATTCTTATTTTTTCTGGTGCCGCCCAGGACAAATCTGGCCCTAGCAATGCTGCCGCTATGAAGACTCGGGCGATATCAGAGGGTGTACCAGGATCGGCAATTTATCTAGACGAATATTCCAACACGACACATCAAAATGCCCAGAATACCCAGGCTATCTTTACTAACCTGCATATCAAGAGCATTATTCTAGTGACTTCCGGCTATCACCAGCGACGGGCTAGTTTGGAGTTTCATAAAATTGCGACTGGCGTGACAATATTAAATCACTCGGCGCAAAACGATCGAGATTGGTCGATGTGGTGGTGGACTGGGCCGCGTGGTTGGTCACTCGCTGTTAGTGAACTATTTAGAATTATTATGTTTTACGTAGGTATCGGCCAATGACCCGCGTCTATGTCGGTATGAGCGGTGGTGTCGATTCGTCACTTACCGCAGCGTTATTAGTCGAACAGGGTTATGATGTCACTGGTGTGTATATGAAAAACTGGACCCAGGATTTACCTGGTATGAAGTGCCCATGGGCCGATGATTTAGCCGATGCCAAGCGAGTCGCCGTGCAGTTGGGTATCGATTTCAAGGTTTTTGACTTCGAAAATGAGTACAAACACAAGGTTGTCGATTACATGATTGATGAATATAAAAACGGTCGCACGCCAAACCCAGATATTATGTGTAATCAGGAAGTAAAGTTTAAATTATTCTTAGACGCTGCGCTGGAAGATGGGGCGGATATGATTGCTACGGGCCATTACGCGCGGGTTGAATATAGCGGAGACGCGGGTCCTGTCGACGAGTCCGCCCCTGATTCTCATCCGCTGTTAGCGTCTGTAGAATCGGGCGCTGCCCCGCTCGTCGCCACCCGTACGGGCATTCTCAAACAGGCGGTCGATTCCAACAAGGACCAGACCTACTTTTTATATCGTGTTACCGGTGAGGCGCTTGGTAAAACCCTATTCCCGTTGGGTGAATTTACGAAACCAGAGGTGCGCATTATGGCTCAGGAACGTGGATTATATACAGCCACTAAAAAGGACAGTCAGGGAATTTGTTTTGTTGGTCAGGTTGGCATACGCGAGTTTTTAAATAACTATGTGCAGCAGCAGCCAGGCAATATTATTGATAAATCAAGTGGCCAGGTGTTGGGACGTCATGATGGCGCTATCTTCTATACGCTAGGACAACGTCACGGTCTGGACGTTGGTGGCGGTTTGCCATACTACGTGGTTGGAAAAGACATGGACAAGAACGAAGTCTACGTCACAACTGATTTAAACGATGCTTCACTTTGGAAAACAGATATTAATCTCAGTAATGTTCACTGGATTAACGATGCACCCCTGAGCGGCAAATACCAGATTCGTGTGCGTCACCGCGCCAAATTAGTGGAGGCCGAACTAATTTATAAAGCCGATAATACTCGGTTGGTATTGGCTAATACCGAACGGGCTGTTACGCCCGGCCAATCAGTCGTTATTTATGATCATGAAATCTGTTTAGGTGGCGGAATCGTTATTTAATTACCTATGTGCCAATGAAAAACCGCGCAGCCCCCGCGTTACCTGGATTGGTAAGCTGGGACTGCGCGGCGGCACTACTCGTTGCCGTGCAGTGAGTTGCGGACTGTCTCGCCCGTGGTCCTCATCAATCGCTCCGCGCGCAGAGCGATAGTGACGAGAATGCCGACGAAGACGAAGAACGCAACACCGCACCAGATGACGAGAGTGGGGAGTGCCATGTGCTGCACGAATCCGAAGCTATCGGCAAATCTGATCATTGTCAGGACGACGATCGCCGTCACTGTCAGTACGAGTACCTTGCGCTTGGTAGCACGTCTTTGTGACATCATTGTCCAGTCTCTCGCTCTTGGCATACGGGTAGGCGTAACGTCAGTATATAACTAAATTACAATATGTCAATGTAGTGGCAAAAACGCAATAAACTGATACAATAACAGAGATGAACGCACAACAAATCCGTAATGCATATCTGAAATTCTTCGAAGCACGTGGCCACGCCACGATTAAACGCGCCCCATTGGTTCTGCGAGACGACCCAACAACATTATTCACCGGCAGTGGCATGCAGCCGATGATTCCTTTTTTACTAGGTCAGCCTCACCCTGACGGGCGGCGTATTACTGATTCTCAAACCTGTCTGCGCGCCCAGGATATTGAGGATATTGGTGATAATCGTCATACGACTTTCTTTGAAATGCTGGGCAACTGGAGCATGGGCGATTACTTCAAGAAGCAGCAAATTGAATGGATGTTTGAGTTCTTGAGCCAAGTCGTCGGCCTCGATATGAGCCGATTATACGTCACCTGCTATATCGGTGATGAACGCTACAATATTCCCAAAGATACCGAGGCTGCAAATATCTGGAAAAACTTATTTAAGTCAGCTGATTTGAGCGCTGGTGAGGCTGAAATTGGGTCAGAGGCTGATGGTTATAATCGTGGCATCAAAGATGGCGAGCGCATCTTTTATTATGATGGTAGCAAAAACTGGTGGAGCCGTAATGGTGCGCCCGAAACGACGCCGATTGGTGACCCGTGTGGACCTGATAGTGAAATGTTTTACGATTTCGGCACGCCGCACAACCCAGCGTTTGGTGAATTTTGTCATCCTAACTGTGATTGCGGTCGCTTTATGGAGATTGGCAACAATGTCTTTATGGCTTACAAAAAAGTTTCTGAAGGCGAGTTTGTGCCACTGGAAAAGCCAAATATCGACCACGGGTCTGGGCTAGAGCGCATTGCTGCGGCTAAACTGGGCGACCCGGATGTTTTCAAAATCAGCCTGATGTGGCCAATTATTGAAAAGCTTGAAAAACTGAGCGGTAAGCGATACGACAGCCACACTGAAAGCATGCGAGTCATCGCTGATCATCTGCGCGCCGCTACGTTCTTAGCGGTTGATGGCTGTGTGCCGAATAACAAAGAGCAGGGCTACGTGATGCGCCGTCTGATTCGCCGGGCGATTCGTTTTGCTTTTGATTTGGGAATTGAGCAGAACTTCCTCGAACAAATTGTGCCGGTAATCGCCGATTTATATCACGATGACTTTCCTGAAGTTGCCGATAACCGCGATAATATTATTGCCGTGCTAGTTAAAGAAGAAAAAGCTTTCCGTCAGACACTGCGCAACGGTCTAAAGGAATTTCGCAAATTGTTTGCAACTGCACCACAAGAACTTTCAGATACGGCTTCGCTCCGGGTTTCGAATGGGGCCCCGGCGCCCGTCGAAACTCGGGCTGCGGATGTTTCTGAAAATTCTGTGCCGCGTTTGCAAAACGTTGGTGCAAAACTATTCATTCTTTATGATACCTACGGATTCCCAGTTGAGTTATCGACCGAAGAAGCCTTTCGTCAGGGAATTGATTTACCTGATGATTGGCGCGAACAGTTCGACGCCAAGATGGAAGAGCAGCGCAATCGATCGCGTACCGCCACAAAAGGCGAGTTCAAGGGCGGTCTGGGTGGCCAGGACGATATTCATAAAAAGTATCACACTGCTACGCACTTATTGCAATCGGCTTTACGCGAATTATTTGGTCCCGAACTGCGCCAGCATGGCAGCAACATCAACGAAGAGCGTCTGCGCTTTGACTTTAATCACGACGGTAAAATGACCGACGAAGAAATCAAAAAAGCCGAAGACCTGGTCAACGGCTGGATTACCCAGGATTTGCCAGTCACGTTTACGGAATACCCAACTCAGACAGCGCTTGATATGGGCGCAATCGGGCCATTTGGCGAACGTTATGGCGATACTGTCAAAGTCTATCAAATGGGCGAGGGCGACAACGTTGCCTCACTTGAAATTTGTGGCGGCCCTCACGTTGATCACACTGGACACCTAGCCGAAGGTGGTAAGAAATTCAAAATCATCAAAGAAGAATCTAGTAGCGCCGGAATTCGGCGCATCAAAGCCGTGCTGATTTAGTCATCGAGCGTGGCTATATTCTCTAGCACGCTTTGGGGTATTTCTTCAAGGCTCATAAATTTTTGATTGGTTGAGTCTTTTAGCGTTTCGTTGGCGATTTCTCGTATGATTCGTCGTACAATCGCATAATCTTTTTGAGTTGGAAAAATATTAGAGTTGCCTACTTCTGCGGCAGTATCTAGCCGCTTGAATTTGATATCTAGGCCCGTGCTCATGTCGACATGAACAGACAATCTATTCATATCCCAATCTTTATAGAACAGGTCGACGGTTAATAATTTTTTCGAACCACTCATTGGCTGATTAAAACCAAAATACAGGCTCTTATCTTCATCAATCTGATATTCATGTGTCGTTAATGTTCCGACGGCACAGTCGCTCAAGGCGTCGACCATATCTTCGCCAATGACTAATTCCTCTTGTGTGCCGTCGCTTGCTAAGCGGCTCAGCTCGGGAGCTTGACCACGCCCCGTGAGGCTATACAAGAAATCATTGATTTGTGCGTTTGGTACTCGCGGTAGGCTTGATATTTTGCCAG
>JAJYBZ010000016.1:7275-15440 GCA_021778755.1 bacterium
AATTCCTCTTGTGTGCCGTCGCTTGCTAAGCGGCTCAGCTCGGGAGCTTGACCACGCCCCGTGAGGCTATACAAGAAATCATTGATTTGTGCGTTTGGTACTCGCGGTAGGCTTGATATTTTGCCAGCATTATCAATGAGAACATCACTGTTATCAGGGCTATTCAGTTCAGCCTGAAGACACCTTGATAGATACTCACTCTCTAGCGCTTCTCGTATGTCGTCAGCTTGACTCCGAGTACTTCTTGACAGGTGTATGACCCCGAAACTACCAAAAATTTCTATCGTCGTAGAGACAGCTTTGAGGTTTTCATTGATTAATGTAATATGAATAGCACTTGGATCTTCGCACCCTGGAATCCACGATATTTCCTCTGGTATTTTGCGCAATTCATTAATTCCGCCGAGTAGCTCAAGCTGCGTTGATGTGCGACCGGGTGTCTCGTGTCCCTCTAAGATATCGATTAGATTGCTTAAACTTTCCATGAATTCGAACTCATGCTCGAAATATTCCGCGCCTTTAGGCGGTTGATCCTCTGTGTGGCTAGGCTGTTTGTGTATAGGCCTTGATTCACGGGGATTATCCATCTTTCTATTATATCACAAAACTTAATAAAATACAACCTTTGTGACCATAAGCACCTTTGGTATATAATGGTGATTAACTATGGTATTCGAAAAACTACGATCAAGCCGCAAAGCCGATATATCAAACGATTATATTGTCGCCCTCGACATTGGCACGGAGTTTGTTAAAGCTCTGATTGCCAAGATTGACGATGATAAGTTGAATATTGTCGGTGTTGGTCGGGCGCGTCAGGAACTAAGCGATATGCACTCTGGTGCAATTGCCGATATCGCCGGCGTCGTTCGTAACTGCGAAGATGCGCTAAGTGAAGCTGAGGAGCAGGCTGGCTTGCAGGCCAAGCGTGTCGTGATCGGTATCGCTGGTGAACTCGTCAAGGGCGTAACTAACACGATTCGTTACCGCCGACCGCAACCTGATCGACCACTCGATACAGCTGAAATGGAATTTATTATAGAGAAGGTCCAAGAACGCGCGCAAAACAAGGCTCAAAAGCAAATTGCACTTGAAACCGGTAACGAAGATGTTGAGGTTAAGTTAGTGAACAGCGCCCTAGTGAGCATTCATATCGACGGCTACAAGATTAGCAACCCGATTGGTTTTCAGGGCAAAGACGTGGCTGTCCAGATTTATACAGCTTTTGCGCCGATGGTGCATATTGGCGCCTTGGAGCGCGTGGCCGACGAACTGTCGCTTGAGCTATTAGCGGTTGCCGCCGAACCATTTGCTGTTAGTCGCAGTGTTCTGGGTAATGACGCCAGTAGTAACTTCACAGCCATCCTTGCCGACGTCGGTGGTGGTACGACTGATATCGCAGTTGTTAATGACGGTGGCGTTGAAGGCACCAAGATGTTCGGTATTGGTGGCCGTAGCTTTACTAGTACGATTGCTAGCGAGATGGAATTATCATATGCAGATGCCGAAAAGTTAAAGGTTAACATTGATAATAGTCAGATTAAATCAGCTGTTGCCAAGGAAGTTAATGCTGCGATTGATAAAACTTTAGAAGTTTGGGTAGCTGGCGTTGAGCTAGCGCTAAGCGAATTCGACTCAGTTGACCATCTACCAAACCGCATCTTGTTATGTGGTGGTGGCGCCAGCTTAACGAAGTTGGTCGAAGCCTTAAAGCACGAAGATTGGCACAAGGATTTGCCATTCACCAAGAAGCCAACAGTCCAATATATTCAGCCCGCAGAAGTTATCGGTGTGACTGATACGACCGGTGGCACACTCGACCATACCTACATCACAGCCATGGGCTTACTACGGGTTGGCTATGATACAATAATGGGTAGTGGAGACGGTGATTCAATTAAAGAAAAACTGAATCGGATACTTAGAATATAGTTATGAATAAAGACGTTATTTACATTGATGTCGAAGACGATATCACGGCAATTATCGGCAAGATCAAGGCTTGTAAAGAGAACATTGTTGCGCTTGTTCCGCCTAAACATGTCGGTATTCTGCAGAGCGCGGTTAATTTGCGTCTATTAGACCGCATGGCCAGCACGAGTCACAAGCGCCTCGTCCTGATTACTAATAACCAGGCATTGATTGGTTTGTCGTCCGTGGCTGGTATTCCAGTTGCCAAGAATTTGCAGAGTAAGCCCGAAATGGCCGAGGTCTCAGCCCTTAGTCTGGATGAGGATGATGATATTATTGATGGATCGCGGCTATCGGTTGGTGAACTCGCCAGGACGGCCGACCTTGTGACTGAACGCAACGAGCCATCAGAAAAAGAAATTAGTGCCATTAATATTGATGACAAATCAATGTCGGTTGCTGCGCTAGGTGGCGCTGTCAAGAAACCAACCAAAGCAAAAACTGGCGTCAAAGTACCGAACTTTAATACGTTTCGCAAGAAGTTATTTATAGGCATTGGCCTGGCGGCTATACTGATTGGTTTTTTGGTCTGGGCGATTGGCTTCGCGCCAGCCGCAACTGTTATTATTACAGCCGGCACGACACCGGCGCCTGTTAGTATGACGGTGACGTTGGGCGGTAACGCGGCGTCTGATGTCACTAAGGGTACGATTCAGTCCGAGACTCAGCAAACTAAAAATGACGTTACTGTTGCCTTTACGCCAACTGGTCAAAAGGATATGGGTGTCCAGGCTACCGGTACGATGAAGCTTACCCGAACCTCGGTATCGAGTGCGCCAATGAGTGTTCCGGTCGGTACCAGCTTTACAGATGGAACGCACGTCTTCCTTAGTACGCAAGCGGCAACTTTGCAGGGTACACAAGTTGGTACGAGTGGCATTATCCAGGATAGTGCGACAGTGACAGTCCAGGCTCAGAGTCCGGGTGATGTCTATAACTTGCCGGCTCAAGCGTACCAATCTGACGTCAGCGGCATTAGTGCTCAAGGTAGCGCGATGTCTGGTGGTACGACCCGCATTGCAACAGTCGTAACGGCTGACGATGTTCAAAAAGCTACGGCGCAACTTTCCGGGCAGTCAACCGATAGCATCAAGCAACAACTGATTAAACAATTTGCCAGCGGCGAGACGGTGATTAGTGATAGCTTTACGGCGAATATGGCAACACCGATTTCGACACCGGCAGTTAATGCTGAATCAACAGACGGTAAAGCACAATTGACGGCTTCGGTGACTTACTCGATGATTGGTATTGCTAAATCTGACTTGGAGCTTTATCTAACGGCTAATCTGAATAAGCAGCTAACTGGCAACCAGAACCAGCGTATCTACGACGATGGTATCAGTAAGGTTCAGCTATCGGGCTACGTTAATAACGGTGGTGTTAGTACGGTTAATATCAATAGTACCGGTCAAATTGGTCCACAGATTGATGCTGCGCAGATTAAAGACCAAGTCAAAGGCAAGATACTTGGTGATGTTCAGGCAAGTATTGGGGCGATACCGGGCGTTGATAACGTTGATGTGAAATTCTCATATTTCTGGGTGCGAACCGTGCCGACAAACGTCAATAAGATTTCGGTCGAGTTCAAGCTCCAAAATGGGTAGTCAAAATATAATTTGCCTCGACGTTGGCGAAAAGCGTATCGGTGTCGCCGTGGCTGATAGTGCCGTACGCATTGCCGTGCCATTCGACACGGTTGAGGTTGACGGTAACGAGCTGGCCAATCTAGGACAAATTATTATCGACCAAAACGCCAAGGTGGTAGTGGTTGGTTATCCGCGCAATCAATCTGGTGAACCAACCGCCCAGACGCGCTACGTCGAAGATTTCGCCAAGACCCTCCGGGATATTGCGCCCGATATTATATTCCAGGATGAATCATTAACGAGCGTTATGGCGGAACAGCGGCTCTCTGGCTATAACCGACCATATACGAAAGCTGATATTGACGCTCAGGCGGCGTCGATTATTCTGCAGGATTATTTGGAGTCGCATAGTGCTTAACGAACAACCACCGCAACCGTCAAACGATCATCTAACGACTAGTTCTACGAAGCCTGAGGCGGTCAATAACCCGTTGCTGATTATGAAACACCAGCCAATCAATGGTCAAACAACAGGTTTGAGCCGTCCTAAACGACGCTCAACTAGAACAATCGTGCAACTTATTGCTGGCCTTATCGTGATACTAGCCGGGTCGGGCATTTGGTATAATCTGCAGCTGAAACCTGTCGGTAGTGATCCATCGCAGCTAGTTGCTATTAAGGTCGAGTCGGGCATGACACCAAGTGAAATTGGTAAACTGTTGGCCGATAAGTCGATTATACGTAACGCGCTGGCATTTGACATCTACACGCGACTATCCGGTGAGCGAGGCAGCTTGCAGGCTGGTAGCTACCGATTGTCACCAGCCGAGTCAACTCCGACAATCGTGAACCACCTGGTGAGCGGCAGGGTTGACACGTTTAATATTACGTTTTTACCAGGGGCGACCTTGGCTGACGACCACAAAGTTTTAGAGAACGCTGGGTTTAGTAAGGCGGACATTGATAATGCCTTTGCTCAAACATACACCTCACCGTTATTCGCCGGCAAGCCAGCCGGGGCGGACCTGGAGGGCTATATATATGGTCAGACCTACCGGTTTAACGTTGGAGCGACTGTCTCGGATATCTTGCAATCGACATTCAAGCAGTTTTATGCCGATCTGGTCAAGAGCAACCTGATTGACAGTATTACGCAGCACAATTTGACATTATTCCAAGGCATAACGCTGGCCTCGATTATCCAAAAGGAGGCATCAAATCCAGCCGACCAAACGCAAGTTGCCCAAGTATTCTATAGTCGTCTGCAGATTAATATGCCACTCGGATCTGACGTAACGTATCAATATATTGCTGATAAGACAGGGGTCGCACGTGACCCCAATCTGGATTCCCCATATAATACGCGGCGTTACCCAGGTTTGCCACCTGGCCCAATCTCGAGCCCCGGCCTAACAGCGCTCCAGGCCGTCGCGCATCCGGCCGCTGGCGATTATCTGTATTTCCTAAATGGCGACGACAATATTATGTATTACGCACACACTAGCGCGGAGCATGAGGCTAATATTAAAGCCCACTGTCAGGTCAAATGCAGCCAGCTTTAACTATTATTTTAGTAATGTAATAAATTGACACAAAAGGCAATAATTGCTAAACTAAGTGTTAGCACATTTGTGCCTCCAACTGTTGTTATGGTCAAAAACTGTAACAGTGAGTGGGAAGCTCTGGAGCATAAATGAGCCTACCGATAAATGTCGTACGGGTACTAGAAAAGAACACACAAAGCATAATATTAACTTATATGATTGGTCGACAAAGTACCCTGTTCTAAGCGAGAAGAAAGACAAAGTAAGGTAGACGCCCTTGTAGTAATACAGACGGCAGGAGAACGACAATTCGTAACCAGATCACGAAGCACATTACTTCTGGATCAACTGTTGTTTTACGCCAGCAGGTATTTGCCCGACACCGTAAGCGTGCCAAAGGGGCTCCCAAATTATCAACGATTGCAGTTTATGCAAGTGTTTTTGCAATCATTATTGCAGTGGTGGCTGTCGGTTATCGTGCGCCACAACAGTCTGCGACTGTGGCTAATGCAGCTGCTCTGACGACCGCTACGCAACCTCAGCAGACCTCAGTCGACAATGTGGTTGCAACTAATATCGCCGCTAATTTAGCGGAGACGAGCAACTTATCGGTTGCGCCTAACGTCGCCAGCCTAGCTGTATCGGCCAAGATTAGTAGTGAACTGGCGCAATCTAGTGATACATCGATATCTAAACCGCAAATTTTACAGCCAACTGCCGATAGTCGAGCGATTAAAAGTTATACTGCGCAGGAAGGCGATACAACCGACAGCTTAGCGGCTAAATTTGGTGTTTCTAACGATACAATTAAATGGGCTAATGGATTAATAGGTGATACGTTAACGGTTGGTAAAGTTTTGCAGATATTACCGACAGACGGTGTGTTATACACTGTTAAATCGGGTGACACAACACAGTCAATCGCCGATAAATACAAGGTCGACCCAACTCGCATCGTCCTCTATAACGATCTCGAAGAGGGCGGACTAACGGCAGGAATTAAAATTATTCTACCGGGTGCTGTGCTACCTAATAACGAACGTCCTGGCTACGTTGCACCTACGGTTCGATCTGATAGCTATGGCAGTGGATCATATTTTGCGTCAGGTTCAGTTGGTAATCGTTACGCCTTTGGTAACTGTACCTGGTATGCCTACGAAAGGCGCGCCGAGCTGGGACATCCAGTCGGTAGTTTCTGGGGCAATGGTTCTACTTGGGCGGCAGCTGCTAGGGCGAACGGCTACCTGGTTGATAAAACGCCGGCTGTCGGTGCGGTTCTACAGATTGTAAGCTTTGGCGATGGCTGGACTGGCTACGCTGGACATGTGGCGATTGTCGAACGGGTTGACCTGAACGGTGACGTTTTTGTGAGCGAAATGAACTACGGTGGTAACTTCGACCGTGTGACTTACCGTACAATTAGCGCTGGTCAAGCGGCTCTTTATAACTACATTCACTAGGATTTATTGCAAATGTCAAATCGCCTCTGTTAATTAAGGGGCGATTTTGCTATAATAGGTCTAATATGTTTGTCGACACCGCTAAAGTATTTATTCAAGCAGGCAAGGGCGGCGACGGAGCCGTTAGTTTTCGGCATGAAATTTATGTCGATAAGGGTGGACCTGATGGTGGCGCCGGCGGCCGTGGCGGTGATGTTATATTTGTGGCTTCAGAGGATCTCAACACGCTCCTTGATTTTCGTTACAAGCCAGAGCTCAAGGCAACTGATGGCCAAAACGGCGCTAAGCGCGATCGACATGGTCGAGCCGGCGAACCACTACGCGTCAAAGTGCCGATGGGCACGATTGTTCGTCGTGATGGTCAGATTATTGCTGATTTGACAGATAACGGCCAAGAAGTCGTTATCGCCAAGGGTGGCGATGGCGGTTTCGGCAACGCCCACTTTAAAAGCTCCGTCCGTCAAACACCGCGTATTGCCGAAAAAGGTGAGGCCGGTGACACTTTTGAAGCGGAACTAGAGCTTAAATTGTTAGCTGACGTTGGTTTGGTTGGCTTTCCGAACGCTGGTAAATCGACGTTCTTGAGCGTTGTCAGTAACGCTCGACCAGAGATCGCTGACTATGCTTTTACGACTCTGACGCCCAACCTGGGTGTCGCCGATATTGATGATGGTAGTTTATTAATAGCTGATATCCCGGGCCTAATTGAAGGTGCCAGCGAAGGCAAGGGCCTAGGTGATGATTTCTTGCGGCATGTCGAACGCACAGCTGTGCTGTTGCACCTGATCGATGTCTATACTGATGACATTGCTACCGCCTATCGGACGATTCGCACTGAACTGGCTAATTACAACGTCGAGCTAACCAATCGACCTGAGGTCATTGCGTTGACAAAGATTGATGGACTAGACGACGATATTATCCAAATGCAGATTGATCAGGTCAAGGCCGTGGCTGGCAAGGATATAGAGGTCTTTACGATTTCGTCTAGCGCACACAAGGGCTTAAAAGAAGTACTGCGAGCACTGCGACACAAGGTTATAGAGGCGCGTAAGGCTGTTCTAGAGGATGACGTTGAGGCTGATGATGAGTACGAGACGATTAGTCTCGGCAAGAGTCAGATTGCCGAAGGCTGGACTGTCGAAAAGTCCACCGATGATAATGGTCAGGCTTACTTCGTGGTTGTTGGCGAAAAGATTGAAAAGTTTGCCAGGCGAACGGACTTCGATAACTTCGAGGGCTTGAATCGTTTGCGTGATATTATGAAAAAACTTGGTATTAATCACGAATTACGTCGTCAAGGCGCCGAAGGTGATAGCATTATTCGTATTGGGGACGATGAGTTTACATACTTAGAGCAGTAGTCCCCGACTCTCTACTTGTATTACTTCCTCGTCTCGCCTATACTTACTCACATCTATGTGGGCTAAAAACAAACACTCTGGTTTCACCATCGTCGAGCTCCTCATAGTCATAGTCATCATCGGCATCCTCGCCACCCTAACCATCGTCGCCTACAATGGTATCCAGGGTAAAGCCATCGCTGCCACGCTGCAGTCGGATCTAGACAGTGCTTCTAAACAAATAAAACTCTACCAAGT
>JAJYBZ010000017.1 GCA_021778755.1 bacterium
CCTAACCCTAACAAACGGTGAAGTTATCTGGGACCTAGCTGGTAACGTCTGGCAGTGGACCCAGGGCACTTCAACCACAGGACAACCCGGTATTACTGGCGAGACGGGCTACTTCTGGAAAGAATGGACAGCCGTGACGGCTGTCGGTACGCTATCTCCCAACGCTTCACCAGCTGGAACTGGTCTGCCTGGTGCTAGTAGCTGGAATTCTAGTAATGGTATAGGTCAGCTCTACAGTTACAGTGGCGAGACGGCTGTGCGTGGCTTCCTCCGCGGAGGCGATTGGAACTCTGGCGGCGGCGCGGGGGTGCTCGCGTTGATTTTGAGCGGTGCGCCGGGTGCTACGGGCACGGGCATTGGGTTCCGTGTGTCCCGGTGATAGGGCCGGGGTGTTATTGAGCTTGAATTGTAGGTTGAACATTAGACACATAGGGGTAATTTATGCCAACATTAACGCCCAGGCTTAAAACCATATATAATATAGGTAATGCCTAAAACATTCTTCTTCTATGATCTCGAAACAAGCGGCCTCAGTCCTCAAGAGGCGCGGGTGATGCAATTTGCTGGCATCAGGACTGATCTGAACCTGCAGCAGGTGGGTGAGCCTGTAAATGTCCTTATCAGGCTAAATGACGACGTGTTACCTAGTCCAGAAGCGATTATGGTGACCGGAATCACACCGCAACAGACACAAGCCGACGGATATAGTGAGGCGGAATTCGCTAAGATGCTCAATGAAGAGATATTTACGCCCGATACGATAGTCGTTGGGTTTAATAATATTCGCTTTGATGATGAGTTCATTCGTCATTTATTCTGGCGTAACTTCTATGATCCATACGAATGGAGCTGGAAGGATGGCCGGTCACGTTGGGACCTGCTCGACGTCGTGCGCATGACGCGTGCTTTGCGGCCTGATGGTATCAATTGGCCAGTTGATGACAAAGGACAGCCAACCAATCGGCTTGAACTACTGAGCAGTGTCAATCAGCTTGATCATGTCAAGGCACATGACGCCTTGAGTGATGTCGAAGCCTTGATTAGTGTGACGGGCCTCATTAAGGACAAGCAGCCGCAGCTGTATGACTATTTGTTGAAGCTGCGCGACAAAAACGAGGTTAAACAGCTGGTTAATCTGGACGACAAACAACCATTCGTCTATGTTAGTGGGCGGCTGGATAATGAATTTAATAAAGCAACTGTCGCGTTCCCACTGACGGCTGGTAAGAATGGCAGCGTTGTGGTTTATGACTTACGGTATGACCCAGCGCCGTTTTTGCAAATGAGTCAGCAGGATTTGGCCAAGAAGTTGTATGCGACTTGGGACGAGCGTTCGGCTGATGGTTTTATTAAGTTGCCAGTCAAAGAACTGCAGTATAATCGTGCGCCTGCCGTGGCGCCGCTAGGCGTGTTAGCGCAGGCTGATGGCTGGAAGCGCATTGATTTAAGCGCAGAGTTGATTATTAAGCATCGCAATGTCCTACTGTCGGCGCCAGGTTTCGCCGAGAATATTCGGGGTGTTTTTGAAAACAGACAAGAGTACAAGAAATCACCCGATCCAGAGGCTCAGTTGTACGATGGTTTTGTGCCTGATATCGATAAATTACGGATTGAGTCGGTTAGAAATGCTAGCGTGCGCGATTTGGCCGACTTTCATCCGAACTTTAGTGACGATCGGCTAGCGCCATTACTGTTGCATTACAAAGCCCGCAACTATCCTAGTACACTGTCCGAGGGTGAGTCGCTAGCTTGGGAAAAGTGGCGGTCTGACAGGATTAACGCGAGCTTGCCGGGTTTCTTAAAGTCGCTTAAGACTTTGTCGGTCAGCCTCAAAGATGATAATAAACAGTTTGTCTTACAAGAACTACAGCTGTGGGCCGAGAGTGTTTTGCCGGCTGATGTTGACGTTTAACTAAACGATACGACGAGCCGCAAGCTTGGATTTCAACTGATCAGTAAACGCGGCTTTAATATGAGGCCAGGCCGTTAAGCGTAGGATAACAACTGTCATGGCTGTGGCCGTAGCGGCCATCATATTAATTGGCGAAATGACGATATTGGTTCCCGGTACGACACCGGCGAATAGTAGCAATACCAAGCTATGCTCGAAATCAATTGTGTCGAGCAATATTAATAACGAACCGATCAAGCAGATGGCGATAATTGTCTTTTTCATAATTAACCTCGCAGATTAAATTAATAATACTTTTAAAACAATATAACACCAGTATAGTCAAGTTGCAACGATAAGCATTATGCGGACTATTAGACTGGAAAATTAGGCTTTTTTAGAGTACAATAGTCGGGTTATGTCAGAGGTAATTAGAGTTGTTGGTGCCCGTGAGCACAACCTGAAAAATGTTAACGTGGAAATACCGCGTGATAAGTTAGTTGTCATCACGGGACTTTCGGGATCTGGCAAGTCGTCGCTGGCTTTTGATACGATTTATGCCGAAGGTCAGAGGCGCTACGTCGAAAGCCTGTCGAGCTATGCGCGCCAGTTCTTGGGAATGATGGAAAAGCCGGATGTTGACCAGATTGACGGCCTCAGTCCAGCGATTAGCATTGATCAAAAGTCGACGAGCCGCAATCCGCGCAGTACAGTTGCGACCGTTACCGAAATTTATGATTATCTACGTTTGTTGTATGCTCGTATCGGTGTGCCACATTGTCCAGTGTGTGGTGAGCCAGTTTCGCGCCGTACGTCCGAGACTATTATTGATGAAATTATGAAACTGCCCGAGGGTGCACGGCTAATGATTTTGGCACCGATTGTGCAGAGTAAAAAAGGTGAGTTTGCGCATATCCCCGAGCAGTATCGTCGGCTCGGATTTGCCCGGGCCCGGGTTGATGGCGTGGTGTATGACTTGGATGAGTTCCCGTCACTTGATAAAAAATACAAACACGATATCGAGATTGTTGTTGATCGGGTTGTTATGAACAGCGAAATGCTAGGACGTGTGACACAGTCGACCGAACAAGCGCTGGAGATTGCCGATGGCATTATATCAATTCTGGATGTTGATAGCGCCGAAACGTCAACTTACAGCCAGCGCTATGCTTGTCTGGATCACCCCGATGAGGATATTCCCGAACTGGAACCGCGCTTATTCAGCTTTAATGCGCCGCAAGGTGCTTGTCCGGTTTGTACGGGCCTTGGCAACCGCTTGGAAGTTGATCCAAGCCTAGTCTTTAATCCAAATCTGACGATATCTGAGGGTGCGATTCGCCCATACAACCGGGTTAATAGCGATGCTTGGTATATGAAGCGCTTGGCTGAGGTAGCCGAAGCGCATGGTTTTAGTTTGCACGTACCAGTCAAAGACCTATCGGCCGCAGATCTAGACAGAGTCCTCTACGGTACCGGCGCACAGAAATATACCGTTGAGCTTGGTGGTGGTCGAACCTACGAATCGGTTTATGAGGGTGTGATTCCTAATCTGGAGCGTCGGCATAAAGAGACTGACAGCGAATTTATGCGCAAAGACATCGAGCGCTTTATGCGCGAGCGGGAATGTCATGTTTGCCATGGCGCGCGTTTGAAGCCTGTCGTATTAGCAGTCACTGTCCATGGGCTGAGTATTATGGATATTTGTAACTTAGGAGTTGATGCTGCTCTTGATTTGTTTGACAATAATCTGAAACTATCAGATCAAGAACAGTTTATTGCGACGCAAATTATGAAAGAAATCAAGGCTCGACTTGGTTTTATGAGTGACGTTGGTTTGAATTACTTAGAGCTGGGCCGGGCGGCTAACACCTTGAGCGGTGGTGAAGCACAGCGTATTCGTTTGGCAACCCAGATTGGTTCCGGCTTGCAAGGCGTGCTATATGTGCTCGATGAGCCGTCGATTGGTTTGCACCAGCGCGACAATGATCGCTTGATTAAAACCTTGAAGCACCTGCGCGATCTAGGTAACACTGTACTAGTCGTTGAACACGACGAGGATACAATCCGACATGCCGATTATCTAATTGATATGGGGCCAGGTGCTGGTATTGCCGGCGGTAGTGTTGTCGCAGCCGGTACGCCAGATGAAGTTGCCCTGAATCAAGATAGCCTAACTGGTCGCTACCTGAGTGGAATTGATAAAATCAGTACTCCCAAAAAACGTCGCGCAATTACCAAAGATCGTCAGTTGGTAGTGCGCGGAGCCCGCGAGAATAACCTCAAAAACATTGACGTCTCTTTCCCGCTTGGTGTGATGACGGTTGTTAGTGGCGTGAGTGGTTCTGGTAAATCGACACTTGTTAATGATATTTTGGCGAAAGAACTATCCGCACGGCTGCACCGTTCACATGATATCCCGGGTTTGCATGAGAATATTGAAGGCATCAAGCATTTAGACAAGGCGATTATTATTGATCAATCAGCAATAGGTCGTACGCCACGGTCTAACCCGGCGACTTACACCGGCGTCTTTACGCCGATTCGTGAACTTTTCGCTGGTACGCCCGAGGCAAATATTCGAGGCTATAAGGCTGGGCGTTTTAGCTTTAACGTCAAGGGTGGACGCTGTGAGAATTGTCAAGGTGATGGCATGATCAAGATTGAAATGCATTTCTTGCCAGATGTTTACGTGACATGCGATGTCTGTAAGGGCAAGCGTTACAACCGCGAGGCGCTCGAAATTAAATATAAAGACGCCACAATTAGTGACGTACTGCAGATGACCGTTGAACAGGCGGCGAAATTCTTTGAAAACATTCCAACGATTGCACGCAAATTAGATACATTAGTCGATGTTGGCTTGGGGTATATTCACTTGGGTCAGCCCGCCACGACCTTTAGTGGTGGCGAAGCTCAGCGTATTAAATTAGCTAGTGAGCTGTCGCGTCGGGCAACCGGCAAGACACTCTATATCCTTGACGAACCAACCACCGGGTTGCACAGTGCCGATGTCAAGCGCTTGCTTGGTATATTACAGAAACTGGTTGAGGGCGGTAACAGCATGGTGATTATCGAACATAATTTGGACGTCATCAAAACAGCTGATCACGTTATCGATATGGGCCCAGAGGGTGGTTTGGGTGGCGGTAATGTCATTGCGACCGGTACGCCAGAGGAGATTGCGAAAGTAGAAGCGTCTTTCACTGGTCGCTATTTGAAGTTGATGCTTTAAATACAATGTCTACTTTTTAGAAAACAAGATCTTAAATTGTAGTTTTGTGGCGCTCCACAGGGCTTGACGCTGCTTTTTATCTTTCATCAGGTGAATAATAGCTGGTGAAATTGATAGTAAGATAATAACAATCACGATTGGCAGCAGGATGCTGTCGATATTGAGACCCATTGAGACGAACCACTGACTCAGGAAATATCCTGCATAGGTGACGCTCGCTGTCCACACGATAGCGCCGATGACATTAAATGCTACGAACTTTTTGAATTCAAGTCTAGCAACACCGGCCATAACGGGCGCAAAAGTTCGAATGATTGGGATAAATTGTGCCAAAATGATTGTTTTGCCACCGTTTGTTTCGTAAAAGGCATGGGCGCGCTGGACGTATTCCTGCTTAAAAAATCTGGCATCGGGCTTTTTGAAGATTTGCGGTCCAATGCGACGCCCTAATATGTAGCCGGTACTGTTGCCTAGTACTGCAGCCAAAAAAATCAGTCCTACCATCACATTGATGTTGATATTAATAATATGTGATGCGGCCAGGAATCCTGCCGTAAATAGTAAACTATCGCCTGGTAGGAAAAAGCCAATCATCAGGCCTGTTTCGGCGAAAACAATCGCTAAAACACCGAATATACTGGCATATTTAATAAAATCAATTAGGTCAATTCCGGGAATCATAACTACTTTCATTTTAGCACGGCGCGGCGCGAAATCATCAATAATGCTATAATATAAACAATGAGTCCAAATCGACCATAAGGAGTAAATGATATGCAGAATATGTCTCTAAAGTTAGACACACGAACAGTTAGCGGTAAACAGGTTGCCAAGTTGCGCGCCGACGGTCAAGTTCCGAGCGTTGTTTATGGTAGCGACGCGGAGCCAATTTCAACCCAATCAGCAATCGTTGAAACAACCAAGGTTGCTCACATCGCCGGCAAGCACTCGCCAATTGATGTGACAATTGACGGCCAGAAGAGGCTGGTTATTATTAAATCTATCGACATGGATCCAGTCAAACATGTCCTACGTCACGTAGCTTTTCACGCAATCAAGCAGAACGAAAAGATTGTTACCGAGGTACCAGTTGTCTTAGTCGGTCTAGGTGAGAGCGTCGCTGAACGCGCTGGTCTGGTCGTCTTGCAGGCGATTGAGCACCTAGAAATCCGAGCGCTACCAGCTAATCTGCCAGAATCACTTGAGATCTCGATTGTCGATCTTGCGACCGATGAGGACAAGTTAACAATTGGTGATATTACCCTACCTGAAGGTGTCGAGTTCGCTGATCACGAACAAGATATGGAATTAGTCATCGCTAACGTTTACGAGCCAGGTGCCCTGCAAGCTGCTAACGATGCCGCCGGCGGTGATGCTGAGCCAGAGGCTGCCGAAGAGGTTGCCACTGATAATGGTGAAGTTGAAGCACCAAAATCAGCTGAAGAAAACTAATATAGTAGTTTAAGGTTATAAATATCCGCACGAGCTGTGCGGATATTTATTATTCTTCGATAAAGCCGCCCGATTGATGAGCCCATAATGTGGCATAGGTACCATGAAGGGCAATTAGATCCTTGTGGGTACCCTGCTCAACGATTTTACCGCTATCCAGCACTATAATACGGTCAAGTTTGGCGATGGTTGATAAGCGGTGGGCTACTACAATACTTGTTCTGTTTTTCATAAGCTTTGCAAGGGCATCTTGAATTAACTTTTCACTTTGACTATCAAGTGCGGAGGTGGCCTCGTCGAGTACAAGGATTGGCGCATTTTTTAAGATTGCGCGCGCAATGGCAATCCGCTGTCGTTGGCCACCGCTAAGTTTGACGCCACGTTCGCCAACTATCGTGTCGAAGCCGTGCGGTAATTTTTCGATAAAGGCCAACGCGTTAGCCTGTTGGGCGGCTTGATGGATTTGATGTTCGCTAGCTGTCAGGTCACCGTAAGCTATATTTTCACGTAGTGAGCGGTGGAATAAAGCCGGGTCTTGTGGGACATAAGCTATACTTTTACGTAAGCTTGTTTGCGTAATTGTGCGTATGTCAAATCCATCAATTCGAATCGTGCCACTCGTGATATCATCAAACCGCAGTAACAGTTTGGTTAACGTGGTTTTACCAGCACCCGATACCCCAACAACACCAACCTTTTGTCCCATTGGAATCTGCAGAGAAAAGTTATCCAGAACTTTGACGTCTGGGCTGTCGCGATATGTATAGTCAACGTTTTCAAGCGAGATCTCGCCCTTTCTTACGACAAGGTCTTTTGCATTTGGCTGATCGTTGATGAGTGGTCCATGTTCAAGAATTTCTGTCATAGGCGCTGCTTGAATAAACAGGCGGTCATAGCCATTGATTAGGTCGCCAAGCGAAAATAGCTGACTGGCGATACGCTGTAGGTAGGCAATCGTAAATATGGCAATTCCGAGTTCAACTTTTTTGTTGATTAATAATATTGCTAATAGCGCGACCGCAATAATTTGCACCGATGACATCACAAAGATACGTAGTGAGCCCTCAACGCTCATTCTGCGGAAATCTTTTCGATAAACATCGCGGTATTTCTCGGTGATTTTGGCGAGGGCCGAAAGCTCGTATTGCTCGTTGGCAAATGTTTTGACTGTTAGTGAATTAGCGATGGCATCAGCGGCTGCGCCGTTAACTTCACCAACCAGTTTTTTACGTTCAGTTCGATAGGTAGCGCGCAACTTCATCGATACCCTGACTTGAACGACTAAAATTACGATTAAGCCTAAAATAATAAATCCCAGCATGGGAGTATGTGTAAAAATGATAGCCACTCCACTGCCGACACTCAAGATAAAAGTTAGTGTTCTAATAATCAGTAAATCCTGCAGTCCTACATGTGCGTTCAAGAAGTCGATGAATTTACCTGTTAGGGCACCAATTTTTTGATTAGAAAAAAAGTCTTGATCTTTAGCAAGCAGTTTTGCAACTGTACTGTTTGCTAGATCACGACGAACTAAGCTTTCATGGTGGATGGCACTTTGGAAACCGATAAGGTTTAATATTACCCCCACGACAGCTGCGCCAGAGGCAAGTGCAATAAAGTTCCAGAGAGCATGGACGTTGCCCGTAGTTAATGTCCCGACTGCTTGCGACAAAAAGTAAGGTAGCGCAGTGTCAATAAATAGTGCTGCCGCTGGAATACCAACCAGCATAATCATAAAGCTTGTTTTGTAGTTGCGGATATGCTCCCAGTACAATTTGACAGTTTGTTGATTCGTGTTCAGACTACAACTCCTTTAATAGTTAGTATGCAGTATTATGGCCAGTTTTGATATGTCTTCGCTATTGGATTGGCACGTCCGATCGTTTGCGATTAGAGGATCCCGCGGGATCATAGTGATTAAATTATATAGTATAATATAATCTGATGCAAAAGATTTTACTGTATTACAAATTTACGCCAATTGCCGATCCTGTGGCTGTAAAATTATGGCAAAAAACTTTATGTGATGGATTGAATTTGCGAGGTCGGATCCTGGTTTCTAAGCACGGTCTCAATGGGACGGTTGGCGGTGAACTGGACTCTTTGAAGCGATATATTAAATCAACCAAAGAATTTACTGGTTTTAAAGATATTGTTTTCAAATGGAGCGATGGGGGACGCGAGGATTTCCCGCGTATGAGCGTCAAGGCGCGCGACGAAATCGTGGCCTTTAAGGCTGGTGACGAACTACAGGTAGATGTAAACGGCGTAGTTGGCGGCGGCAAGCATTTAAAACCCGCGGAAGTTAACCAATTGGTGGCGGAGCGTGGTGGCGATGTGGCGTTTTTCGACGGTCGTAATGCTCACGAAGCGGCTATTGGACGATTTAAGGGTGCGATTGTACCCAACACCCACACCAGCCGTGACTTTATCGAGGAACTCGAGAGTGGTAAATATGACGATCTCAAGGATAAACCGGTCGTGACATATTGTACGGGCGGGATTCGTTGTGAAATTCTAAGTGCTCTAATGACTAGTCGCGGATTTAAGGAAGTTTATCAAATTGATGGCGGTATCGTGAAGTACGGCGAGGCTTATGGCGATGATGGTTTATGGGAAGGTAGCTTGCGGGTCTTTGATAATCGCATGACAATTGACTTTAGTGATCATACCCAGACGATTGGCGTCTGTTCGCACTGCCAAGGACCAACTAATAACTATGAAAACTGCGCCTGGTCGAACTGTAACGATTTGGTTTTGATTTGTTTGAATTGTAAGCAGAACCCCGACCTGCTATTCCACACCGCTAATTGTCGTCAGCAGGCCAAACTCGGTGCTACAGCCTAGACGGGTTTTCGTCGTCGGTTGGCATTGCAGCGGCTTTTGAACTAGAATCGATGATAGATGTTCGACACAATTACTCATCGCTGGCTAAGGGTACCATATACGTTAAACGCGCGGGTGATTAAAAGCGCCAGGAAGCCCGTTGCGACGGTTCTGTTTATCCATGGTATTGGCAATAGCGGTAGCGTCTGGGATGAGGTCATCAAACACCTGTCGCCAGACATTCGAGCGGTGACAATTGACCTGTTGGGCTTTGGCCAATCGCCGCATCCGTCGTGGGAAGTTTATGGCGTCAAGACGCAGGCTCGTTCGGTGCTAGCAACCTTCTTTGCGCTACGCCTGCGGGGACCGGTGATTATTGTCGGCCATTCCTTGGGGGCGCTAGTTGCTGTCGAGATTGCCAGGCGCTATCCGCTGCTTGTGCGCTCATTAATCCTGTGCAGTCCACCGTTTTATAATCTACACGATGACGAAAAGAAGTTTTTGCCGCGGGGCGATATAGTTCTTAGGAATATTTATAAAACAGCCAGCAACCATCCAGAGCAGTTTCTGCAGGTGGCATCGGTTGCGATGCGTTACAAACTTATCAATAATGTTTTTAGCGTTACCAAGGACACAATCGACTCCTATATGAGCGCCCTGGAGGCGGCGATTATTAACCAGACATCATTCGATGATGTCAAAAAACTGAAATTACCAATTCAGATCATACGCGGGACACTTGATCCGATTGTAGTTGTCAGAAATATTGATGAACTGACGAAGGCTAGGGAGAATATTCGGGTATCGGCGGTACTGTCCGGCCACGAAGTAAAAGGCCGGATGATCAAGGCGACCGCCGAAGCTGTTCAACAAGCAGTCCACGGCACGTTATAATAGACTTATGACTACCGCGCTTGAAGCAAAACTAAAAACTCTTCCGATTTCATCTGGAGTTTATTTTCACAAGGACAAAACCGGTGAAATTATTTATGTCGGTAAGGCTGCGGTTCTGCGAAATCGAGTACGACAATACTTTCAATCGACGCGCGACATGGATGTCAAAACCCGGGCGCTAGTAGCCGAAATCTATGATACGGACTGGATTGAGACCGAAAGCGAGATTGATGCGCTGTTTCTAGAGAGTGAAATGGTCAAACGCTACATGCCTAGATATAACATTTTGCTGCGTGACGATAAGTCACAGATGTTTGTGCGGATTGACATGAAAAGCCAGTGGCCGCATGTTAGTTTTACGCGCAATCCAGCCGACGACGGGGCGGAATACTACGGTCCGTACTATAACGGATTTGCCGTCAAGAAAGCGCTACGTTATTTACGTAAAGTATTTCCATATTTTACCAAGCCGCGTCAGCAATCCGACCGGGCTGATCTGGACGTCCATATCGGTTTGAGCCCGGCACTTGGTGTAACTGGTGACGAATATAAGGCGTCACTTAGAAAGCTTATTCGCTATATCGAAGGCGGGCGCCAGACAATTACACGCGAGATCGAAAAAGAAATGCGCCAAGCGGCGGGTCTACATAATTTCGAAGAGGCCGCTCAGCTACGCAATAAACTGCATAATCTACGCGAGCTTCAGCAGAAAATTATGTTTGGTGATCGTGAATTTTTGGATATTAGCAAGGACAAGGCGCTCAGTGGTCTGGTTGATTTGTTTGGTTTACCCAAAATTCCGGTCCGGATTGAGGGCTACGATATTTCGCACATGAGCGGTACAAATGTTGTTGCGAGTCAGGTAGTTTTTATGAACGGCGTCAGTAGCCGAGCAGATTATCGTAAATACAAAACCAAGATTGAGCGCAATGACGATTACGCCAATATGCACGAGACGCTCTATCGTCGTTTCAGTGACAAGAATATCAAAGCGTGGGGCTTGCCGCATTTTATATTAATCGATGGCGGCAAAGGACAGTTAGACGCGGCGTTGCGCGCTATCGAAGAGCGGGGTATTGTCGTGCCGGTTGTCAGCGTCGCCAAGCGTGAGGAGGAAATTATTATTCATGCCACTCGGTCTAACATACAAACTAATATACTCGATCAATATCGTGATAACCCTGCACCTGGCGTTTCGGTTGAACGCGTTGGTGAGTATTACACCGTGAACCTTCATGCTGGTCAGACTAACTTGTCGCCACACTCCAAGAACTTGCGCGGTAGCTCTGCGCAGCAGACTTACTCCGATATCGTCAAACTATTCCAGCGCATTCGTGATGAGTCGCATCGCTTTGCGGTCAGTTATCATACCGTCCTCAAGCGTGCCAAGCAAACCGCCAGCATTCTAGAGGAAATACCTGGCATCGGCCCGACCACGCGCCGCAAGCTAATCAAAACTTTCGGCAGTTTACGGGCGGTGCGCGAAGCCTCGCCTGATGCTATCGCACAGGCAATCGGCCCAGCCAAGGCGCAGATGATTCGTACTTATTTGCAGTTGCCGTAACCCTTGTGATATAGTAACCATAAGTTCCGTTGAGTTACGATAGATATGCTCTTATAATGAATACACTAAAAGCCAGAATAAGTTCCCGCAAAGGCTTCACGATAGTGGAATTACTAGTCGTAATTACAATTATTGGCATATTGGCGTCTATCTCGATTATTAGTTATGGCGCCTGGCGTCATTCAGCGATTTCCGCCAAAGTGAAGAATGATTTGAATGGTGTTGCAGCGGCAATGGATAGTGCTCGGACATTTAATAATGTCTATCCATCCACCGTACCATCGTCTATCGTTCCTAGCCCGGGCGTAACGCTGAAGGGCGGCAGCACAGACGGCACAACTTATTGCGTCGAGGCCGATAGTACCGAGGATACTACGATTACTTATTATCTGTCGTCGACTAATATTAGCGCTGGCCCGCAGGCGGGAACGTGTGCGAGCGTTGTGAATGTGCCGCTACCCGCTGTGCCCACTAATCTGGCTGCTGGCGCATTTATATCTAATTCAGTTGCCTTGTCCTGGAGTGCTGCGAGCGGGGCTGCTAACTATAATACACAGTGCGCATATGATCTAGGTTTTGTTAATGGACTTCAGCAGGCTACTCAATCTTCAACGGCCGTTACATTAAGTGGATTGACGCCTTCAACTATATATTGTAGAGTGCAGGCACTGAACAATGCCGGCAGTAGCGGCTGGTCATCATCAATAACTATTACTTCATCTCTCTTAAGTGGCTTGGTTGCGTGGTACCCGCTCAACGGTAGCGCTAATGATGCAACGAGTAACGGCAACAATGGGTCAATCAATGGCGCAATCTCTATAGCTGGTCAGAATGGGCAGAGCAACGGAGCGTATAGCTTTAACGGTTCGAGCAACTACATAGATTCTAATACAAAACTCCCATCAGTAACATCTTCAATGACAATTTCTGCCTGGATAAAACCAAGCTCAAGCCAGGTTCAGTATGCTAATATATGGGGCAACCACGCCAATTACTTCGGTGTATATATGGAGCAAAACTCAACTACCGTCAATCAGTATGCATGGGGATATGGTACCGGCTCTGGTTGGTTTACTACCGGTACATTTAATTTAACAGCTGGGTCATGGCAGCATGTTGTAGCTGTGAAAGACTCGCAATATTGCCGCATCTATATAAACGGAGCGGAGCAGACAGTATCAAGAGTATCGTGTGGCACAAACATAGCCCCATCAACTACGACTGATTTTATAATCGGGCAGGGCTTTGCGGCTAGATATTTTAATGGTGCAATTGATGACGTACGTATATACAATCGGGCACTATCAGCTAGTGAAGTAAGTGCACTGTATAGCCAAGGGGCGCAGTAGGCATTGAATAAATCTTTTTTTATATCTAATCGTCAGAATGCTTCAGGGGCTGCGAGTGGCGGCTTGATTGTTATAGCGAGTTATTCGGCAATGCAGCGCGGGAATGATGCCTCGTTTATGCTTGAGCAAGAGGCTAACTTTTGGTGGCTGACCGGTATCGAAGCGCCAGATTGGTGGTTGATAATTGATGGCCAGCGCAACAAGAGCTGGTTAGTATCACCGAGCGTGTCAGAAGTGCATCAAATCTTTGATGGCAGTCTGTCGGTTGAATCGGCTCAAACTATTAGCGGCGTTGACGGAGTGATTAGTCACGATGAAGCTATGAAAATGTTGCGAGAGTTGTCCAAAAAACACAGCGTGGTCTATAGCCTGGGCGATGCACCGGGCAATGAATATTATGACTTTGCGGTTAATCCAGCACCAAAGAAGCTTTGGCGTAGTTTGGAAACTATTTTTAACGAAGTGCAGGATTGTCGATTAGAGCTAGCTAAGCTACGCGCAATCAAACAGCCAGAGGAAATCGCCGCCATTAAAAAGGCCATTAAGTTAACAGCGGCAGGGTTTAATGAAGTTAAAAGTAAGCTGTCGTCGTTCAAATATGAGTATGAAGTCGAGGCGGAGTTTACCTATATATTCAGAAAGCACGGTGCGGCTGGACATGCCTATGACCCGATTGTAGCCGGTGGGCTCAATGCTTGCACGCTGCATTATAATGCCAACAATGACAAATTGAAGCCTAAATCGATTCTATTACTAGATATTGGCGCGCGCGTTGATGGCTATGCGGCGGATATTAGCCGGTCATACGCCATTGGTGATCCGACCGTTCGGCAGCGTCAGGTTCATGCCAGTTTGCAGGCCGCGCATCGGCAGATTATTAAATTACTAGAACCCGGTCTGGCGGTAATGGACTATTACTCGGCTGTCGATAATATTATGAAAGACGCGTTGATTGACCTGGAGTTAATGACGTCGAAGGATGACGACACAACGTATCGACGCTACTTCCCGCACGCGATTGGCCACGGCCTGGGCGTTGATGTGCATGACAGCCTGGGCAGGGCAGCGGAATTTGTGCCGGGTATGGTGCTGACGGTCGAGCCGGGAATCTATATTCCAGAAGAGGGTATTGGCATGAGAATTGAAGATAATATATTAATTACAGACAAAGGACATACTAATCTTAGTCAGTCGCTCTCGACCGACTTATGATATAATTAGATGCAGTATATGAAGAGAAAATTCCTCGTGTTCTTATTTCGTTGGGTCTTAAATTCGCTCGGTTTATGGATGGCGGTGCGGATTTTTGGGGCTGGTTATGATGTCACTAATTTTACGTCGACGGCTTGGGAATTCTTGATGGCTGGTCTGATATTCTCGATCATTAACAGCGTGCTGCGACCAATCGCTGTCATCTTGTCGCTGCCAGCAATTTTACTAACTTTGGGGCTATTTATCTTGGTCGTGAACGGCCTGATGGTATATCTGTCATTACTGATTGCTCCTGGTATATCAATGACATTTGTTGAGTCAATTCTGTCCGGAATACTAATGAGTCTGATAAACTATATAGTAAGTACTGTATTAGAGCTTCGACAAGTAAAGGGGGCTTAAAGGAATCATTATGAACATAAATTTTATCTTGCAGACAATTACCATTGCGTCATCGGTTCTGATGATTATTACGATTTTATTGCAGCAGCGTGGCGCTTCACTGGGTGCTGGATTCGGTAGTTCGGGCGAACTATACACCACGCGTCGTGGATTAGACAAGAATTTATTTGAAGTTACGGTTATTCTGGCTGTTGTTTTCGTTCTGTCTATCTTAGTTGGGCTACTGCTGCCCGCGATTAAGTAAGGTTAAGGCGAACTCTTCATGGAAGACGAAAACCCGAATCGGTGGCGTCAACTAAAAAAGACTCATATCAACCGCAAGAATATCAATAAGCGCGTTAAGCGGGCTGAAGATGTCACTGTGCGGCATACGCGCAAGTTTATCGTTAAGCGCTGGAATAATATGCGTGACGTTAGGCGTTCGATTACGCTTTGGGTCGTGACGATGGGTGTTTTGATTGGCGCAACTGGCCTGCAAGTGATGTGGAATCAGCAGGGCTACCGCACGCAAACCGCAGCCCTAGGCGGTACCTATGCCGAAGCTGT
>JAJYBZ010000042.1 GCA_021778755.1 bacterium
CCCCGCCCAGCCGGACGGCATCAAACAACACACACACAACACACAAACACACTCACAAACATTAGCGCGTGTCAACCCCAACCGCACACACTCCCGACGCGCAACACACAACACACAAACACACTTGACAAGTCACGCGCAACACGCTCCGCACAACGCACAAACCGCTAGCATCCGCACTCGCAACGCGCTAGGCTTTCAACACGCGCAATCCGCGCGCAACGTCAAAGAGCAACCCACAATGGCGACCCCGAAGAAACCGACGGCACTTTCCCCCGCCGAGGCGCGCATCGAAAAGTCGAAGCGCAAGATTGAAAACTTCCGCAAGCTTGCGAACAAGCGGGTTAGCCGCACACTCGCGTCAATCGATATGATCGCGCGCCTCGCGAACCGTCGCAGCTATACCTACACGGACGAACAAACCGCGAAGATTCTCGACGCACTCAAAGACCGATTCGTTCGGCTCGAATCCTCTTTCGCATCGCCAGCGACGACGGAAGATGCCAATAAGTTCGAGGTTTGAATCATGGTTGAATCAAATCAACCGCGTGGATTCACGCGCGTTTATATCGACCTGGACCCACAGGTAAACGATCAAATCAACACACACTGTAAGGAAACCGGAATTACGAAAAAGTTTTTCTTCTATCGATTGGCGAACGAGTTTTTTAACGCAACGAATGCAAAGGTAAGCAAACATGGCGCGAACAAAAAGCGTAGGTAAGTCGCGAAGCATGGTCGAACTTCCGCGCGGGTATACTGCAATCAATGCGGGTACATCATGGGATTATAAGACCGATCCCGTACTCGAAGGAACGATTGCAGGTTTTCGAAGTGTTACGAGTACAAAATACTTCGAAAAAATCGACGGGAAAAAGGTCCCGAAAGAGCAGCGGGTATGCGACATTGAAACGAGTTCAGGCACGCGCGCCGTGTACGAATCCGCATCGCTTTCCGCTTTGTTCGATCAAAAGAAAGGCGCGCGAGTGTGCGTGATTTTCCAAGGCTTGAAGAAAATCGAAGGTCGGGATCAGCCGATGAAACTTTTTACGGTAGGCGTCAAGAAGTGATAGGCTAGTAACGCCTAGCTTTCTATCCCGTAGGGTTTGCCCGCTAGGAAAAAACTAGCGGGCTTTTTTATAAGGGAAGCAATGACAAACCTACAAACAAACCCAGACGCGAACCTCGCTCAAGTCATCCGCACGATTGAGTCATCAGGGAATCCGCACGCCATAAGATTCGAGCCGCGTATCTATGCAAACCTGATTGCAGCACCGCGACCGATTACTGACTCGATTGCCGCATACAATTTTTGCACGCGCGCGACCGCAATTGCGCTCGCCGCTTTCAGTTTCGGGCTTTATCAATTGATGGGAATGAACCTGTACGAGTGCGGATATAACGCGGACGTTGCGACGTTTCTTAACGATGAAGCCGCACAGTTTGAATACTTCGGCAAGTTCCTAACACGTTCGGGAATCAATGTATCGCTCGCCTCTTTGCTCGCAAGCGAATCTAAGTTAGATAGTTTTGCGTACCGATATAATGGATCAATTCTGTATGCGGCGACGATGCGCGCCGTGGCGAAGTCGGCGGGGTTTGTATGACTCAAATTATTCCGGTCAATTTTTCGACTGTAGGCGCGTTTCCGGGCGCTGGCGCTGCGAATAGTTTACAAATTTTTGTCGTTGATGATAACTCTATTGCGCTTTTTCAAGGACGCAACGGTGCGGGCGAAATTTACGTTTTAGATGTTACCGCGCCGACAGTTCCCAGCGGCAATATGTTTTCGGGAAACTGGACGTACTATTCTACTCCGCGCTGGCGTGTAAATGGGCTTCCGATGAGTGTGAGTGCCACTGTGCCGTTAGGCGGCGGCAATTTTTTGGTGACACTACAGGATGAATACGGTAACACAATTTCTTTTATGGCTCGCGTACAGAATTTGAAACTTAACAACGGCGCGCCGATTGTGGTTCCGTTTGCGTCTAATTTGTTGTCGAATCCGTGTTATCCAACCTTGACGAAAACGTTTTACGACGGATCGCAGAACATTCTATTAGGTGGATACTACGATCCATCAGGGCAGAACGGCGGACCCGTATTTGCGTCGGCGTATTCGATTACTCGAAACGGATATTTTTCTTTGATTGGACAGGGATTTGTAGGAACTTATAACAGTGTTACAGGTTTCGATCCGCTAGACAAAACGATTAAAGGCGGAGGCTTTTACTCTCAGAATTTGTGTAGTAACGGAATGCAAGTTGGATACGTTTATGCGACGGGTATATGCCAATCGTTTGCGACGCATATCAATGCGGGGTTTATCACAAATTGCTCGATGTCTAACGGCGCTTTAGTTACTACTTCATCCGCTCAAGCGTTTCAAACTGGGTTGGTCCCGAACGGTCCTGAAGTCATTGATGCGGCGATTCCGGGCTTGTATGGTGTGTTCCAAAGCGGGTCTAACGTAGTGCCGACCAGCTATAACGGATTGTTGTATTTTTTCGACATAGCCGCCCCGTCGTTTGGTTATCCGTCGCAGATAGCAGTTACAAAAAAATATTTTTGTGGTGTACGCTGGGGCAATCCCGGCGCGCAAGGGTATGTGTATGCAACCCTCCAATCGCCGCTTTTATTAGGCGCATCAAATTTATATCGCTCAGGCTTGAACATGGTGAATCATGCGCGGCCAATATCACTCACAGGAAACTATAAATCGTGACAATCTCAAGCAGCGTTCAAAACGCAATTAATTACCTCGTACCGTCGTCGGGCGGCACTCATGCGGTGCCGATTACAGGGACGTTTTCAGCCGCACCATACGCTATCGATTGGCGTCAATTTTCAATCGACGAATTCCCGTTCCAGCCACAGGGAATTTTTATCGATAACAGTCTTGGAGCGGGACCGTTGACGGTAACAATTCAGCCTATTAATTGGAACGTTACTTGTCCCGCTGGCGCGGTCATGCAATCGCAGTTCCCCGCACCGGACGGAC
>JAJYBZ010000018.1 GCA_021778755.1 bacterium
CATTTTTTGGTTGAATGGGTTGATTCGAGAAGACATGAACTTATTGCTAGGTAAGTTCAACCTTACTCTAGGGCTGACTAAAAAAATTATACATTAGGGATATCGTGGGCGGTTTATGCTATAAATATAGTAGGTCTTGTGGTGGAGACCTTTGGGAGGAGCCTGATTCGTCAGGCTCTTTTTGAAATTAAAAGTTTACGATTTTAGAATTACTCTTTAATGTCTTTTTCGACATCATTGCGCTTTTTCTGCTCCTGGTCCATCTCGATTAAAACATCAAAATAGCCAACTAGGTTATGAAAGGCTTCTAAGTATTCCTCGTCAGTCTCGTATCTAGCACCCTGCTCCATTAAAGATTCTTTAAATCGAATGAACTCGGGATCACCAATTTTCATAGTATCTCTTTTCTATTATTCATCATGCTATAGACCTCAATTCCTAAATTAACGTGATATTCGTCGCGAGAACGAGCCGATAACATCTGATAAGACCTTGATAATATACGAAAAGACGTCATGAGCAAGTGTACTTGCCAATATCTTCCATAATCCGCGAACTATAATAATAGTAAGTCCGCTTATCATAAGTAAACCGGTGACTAAATACGATGAGTCGCCACTTACGATCATTGCGAAACCAGATGCATAGACCCCGGGTATAGCATGTAGGAAGGCATTACCGAGCATGTTCTTCGCTTCACTTTCGCCGTGAATAAAGACTGGGATTAGTTGCATTATGACCTCATTCATGATCCTATTATAACATCGAGGTAACTAAATCGGCACGCACCCTGGATGTCTTCTGATGACTGGACTTTAAGACATTCTATTTATTTACTAGTGACAATATTAATCTTGGGGTGAGTCTATGGGGCATTGCGAGTATCATAAAGGGGATTAGATACTTACGGGTTAATAAAATTTCTGATATATCGCTATCGTAGGATCTATTTGCAATTTTTTGAAGCTCACTCCAGGATTGCCCGGCATTAGGAAAAGTATCGGTCATGTCAGAATTATCTGTGCGCCAGAGAAGCAGATCATTCTGATCGTGGGCAACAATTTCCTCCATAGAGATCTCAGACAAGGCTACCCAGTTGTCATTTAAGTAATCCCGTTGATTATACTTAACGAGCATTAAGACGGCCGTCCAGAGCATATAGCTTCTATTGTGAAAGCTTTCTTCAATTGTATCTACGGAATTAAACATATGCGACACGGCTCGTTCCGTAGTGTAGTAAGGGCTGAGAAGGCCGGGACCATCGTCAGCATGGGTAACCAGTATACTGTCAACTAATGCGGTTAATTCATAAACTGCTGTTTGTGCATTACCGTTCAGTGAAGAGGCAAGTACACTATTGATGAAGACAGGAATTCCAACTTCGCTGATAATAAGCTTCTTTTGAATCATTAGTGTAATTTTCTCGATTAAGCCGTTAGACGATTCCGGTAGCTCTCGCTTTGACAATACCGAGTAATTAATAGCGGCGGATATATAACCCAATAAATCGGCACATCTTAGTCTGAAAGTTATAATCGGCTCGGAAAATACACCATAAGTTGTGTCTATTAAGCTGTTCGTGTTTGAAGCTATGTCGTCCAACATTAGTGCTATTAGGGCGTCCAGCTCATCAAGTATAAGATTCTCTGAAGTGAGGTATTTATTTTCATCTATAGACCATTTATTTGCATAGTATAGAATCGTCAATAATGTTAAGACCCAAGCGTCAATAATTGCTAAGTAGTTTTCTTTTTGGTATTTATTTGTCAAAAGATAACTAGCTAAAATTAATGTTGCCTGAATAGCTTCAAGCTTTTTCTGTTTTGATTTAATTGTATCGAAATGGGATAAGAAGCCCTCAAGATACTGTTTGAACTCTTGTCGTTTCAGCACATTATCGCCATCTTCACAAAACAGTTCAAAAAATATACGGATGTCGTTGGGTTCTATGGGGAAAAAACTACCGAAAGCAGTAGCAAATCTAAGCAACAATTCGTCTTTCGATATAGTTTGAAGCGGCATTCTCCTGTTAGCTTTATTCGTATTCGAGTAGTCGGTAATAGTTTTTAGAACCGGTCCGGTTATATCACCATTTGTTACGAGATAACATTTCCAACTTTTTGGAATTTTTTGGAGAGTGGGATGTGTAGGCGCTATACCCGTTAAATCGTTCAGCTGTCCATTGATTGATTGCCACTCACTACTTCCGATATCACCGCATTTTAGTTGAAAACAATATACTGTTCCCGTGGAATCAAGAGCAATAATATCTTTTCCTTGTTCAACAACGCCGCCCTTTGATTGAACGACAGTATAGCCTTCAGAGAGTAGTAGCTGCGCAAAGGGGGCGGTAAAGCTAAGCTCTTTGCTACTAGTCAACCAATTTTCGACCAGCTTGTTCTGCATCGTACTCCTCCTTTTTCTGTTTCATGATCGCGTCAAACTTTTCTTTATGCGTTGGATCAGACTCAGCCTCTGCTATAACACGCTTCCATTCATCTGCCATCCTTTGTCCGATTACGATTGTAGGCATTTTTGGATTTCCATTTTTATCAAAAGAAATACTAATCTTACTCATAGATTCCAATAATAGCTCAGGTGATAGTTTTTTATTTCCTGCATTAACGCTATTTCCTGTTTCTTTGATAGTCTCGTTAAGCACTTGAAACTGATACTTCGCCATTTGTCCGCCCATATCTTTTGCCTTTTCGTCAATTATCGCAACCACTTCTTCTGGTGTCATATTAATAATCTTTGCGTACTCTAGCCTATAGTCAACTTGTGCCTTTTTATACTTCATAATTTTCTGCGTACGTTGATTGTCTAGGGTATTATGAATCAGTGTTTTTCCTTCGTGCTGAACTATACTTGGAGATTCATTAAAAGGCCTCATCTCAAATCGCATAACATTATTAAATCTCGTAGAAATCGTTTTCTCTACGATGGCTTTTATTTCTTTGTATTTTGGTAATGCCATGGATTATGTTTACTCCTAAATTAATTATACTACCTATGATTTACTTGGGGTTTTCTTTAGAAATGTCGATATTTAAAAGCACGGGTGGATAACTACATATCTAGAAAAATTGTTGAGTAATCCTTCACAACTACACGTAGAGTAATTATTATATTTGAAAACGTAGGTAGTATATAGTAAGATCATGAAACTATTTCGTTACCGTAAGCCATCTCTTAATACAATCTTAGGTATTACGCGCGAGAAGCGCCGTATCAAACGTGCAGTAGGAATTAGTCAGGTTCAAGCGTGGACACGGCCAAGTCGCATTAAGCAGCGTGCAAAATATAGACTTGGTCTCTATTCGCCAGCAGCTCGGGTGATTCGGAACACCGCAAAAGGTAAGGTTCCAACCTTCCTAGGTTTATTTAACAAAAAATAGAGACCCTTATGCTATAAATAAAGTAGGCTTTTGTGGTGGAAGCTTTTGGGATGGTCTGTGAGAGCGGGCTCTTTTTAATTGATCAGCCTCCTAGAGTAGATAATCTCTCTAAAATATGTGAGAGATGTTAAAATATTCGTATGACTGAGAGACCAAAAGTGACTAACCGATCAGTGGCAATAGTATCAATCATGGCTGTCGTGGTAGTTGCTGTTGTGGTATGGGTTTTCCTTTCTGTAGCTAATGGTCCTGTATACGTAAAATACAGAACTAATGGTCCAGTAAACATACACTCAAGTAATTTTGATCCGCTGAATAAATCCGGTTCGACTGTTCGTGGTGCTTGGTATGACAGTAGCCAAAAATATATGGTTATTGATTTAAAAGGAACATATTACCAATATTGTGGAGTGTCGACAAGCACATGGGATTGGCTAAAGAGTGTTGATTCTGACGCTTACTACCAGACTGACATAAAAGGTAACTTCGACTGTCGAGTTAATCCAGTTCCAGAATATTAATTACAAGGTTGTTGAGCAGTTTCAAGTCCTACTCGGAACTACTCGAACTAGTAGAGTTTTTTTCGATTACCTCGACTCAGCTAATGCGGTCAAAGGCGCAATTTATCAAGTCCTGCCAAAGACATGGTTCGTCAATCTCGTCTTCCAATTGCCAGCGCAGATACTTTTCAAGCCAGTTGGCTATGTCGGTTGTTTCGCCCTGGGCCTTGTGTAGTACTAGGCGATTGTTAACATAAACAAGCGAGAGAATGCAGTTATAGCAACAATAAGACTCAACACGATAGACGTAATAATCAGCCCCTTGGTTTGCTTTGTCAAATCTTTATTGGAGGCGAGCGTGAAAATCAAGATAACTGCCGTTAAGAGTGACAGTACTATCGGGCCGAACTCAATTACCTTTGTAATAATTCTTGATGCTATTGAATCAAATACCATAAGATCCTTTCATGTTTACACTTGCCCGTCCACCCTATAATATCACAGGGTGGACGGGCAAGCTTCATGCCCAGGGTGTGTAGATGGGGCTCGTGAACGACCCATCACTCCAGAACATACTGCGCACTTTCCTGACGGGCGAATAGATCATCGGTGACCAGAACGTGGTTTCCGAGTACGTGTTGCACACCAGCGAGGTATATGTCGTCTGTGTGTAGCCGGTGTCCTGAATGGCACTCAGGGTTCCCGGATAAACACAGCCGATCCCTGTCGGGTAGATGACAACGCGCGCCCAGTTGGTTTTGCAGGTCGGCGAGTATCGGGTTTGGAGCGACGCGATACTCGTGTTGTACACCGTCGCCGTATATGCATCCGCCGCACATCCGCTGGACTGCGGATCCACACCCGAGCAATAGTCGCCGTAACAGGTCACGGCGCTCGCCTTGGCCGGACTCGAGACGATGAACGCGGTTGCGAGTAGCGTCGAGAACAGTACTGTCACTAGGAAACGAGGTTTCCTGAGAGCCATCACATCGCACCACCTCAGTAGAAGTGAAGACTCATCCGAATAAGAGGAGTCCTTTGGATTGTAGCAGATTGTGTTAGTAGCTAGCAAGATGAGTAATTGACCATGCACAGCAGGTATATATAGCAACTGAACTGGGTAGGAAAATTGGGAAAAAACTTAGCTGGGTATATGTTAAGGACAGGGAAGGTTGGAGCGGTAGTTTTGGCAAGGCAAATATTACCAAGAATTTGTTTGTTATTCCAAACAATAAATAGGCCAATAGATTACTTGGAAATTGTTTATTTCCTTAAACGCATCCACTAGCCCTGACTTATAGTAATATTAACCCTTGACGTACAGGGGTGACTCGTGCTACTCTTCCTCGTGAAGGGTCTCATGTGAATAATAAAGGGACGCTCCGGGGGTGGAGCGTCTTTTTTATCAGGTAGAATTCAGTCTTAAGCGTATGTCAGACCCCTAAAGCGTTTGAACGATCTACTTGGGAGAGGGCACTAACACCGTGAATGATGACTTAAGTTCTTTGAACTTTATAGCCACAATCCTTGCCAGCAAATGGACGCTGCCGGTGGTTTATGCCCTTAAAAATCGCACGAAACGTTACTATGAGCTACATCAGCATCTACCAAAAGTCAGTCAAAAAGTCTTAACCTCAACTCTTCGCCACCTTGAAAGAGACGGTTTGGTAAAACGTAAAATACACCCAACTATTCCACCAAAGGTAGAATATCGCTTAACTCCACTTGGTTTGGAGGTATTCGCTATGACTCAAAAGGTAAGTGACTGGGCAGAGAATAATGAGCTGGTCATCCAGGCAAAAGACTTACACTTCCCGCCAGACAAGTTGTCAATTACTCAATGACACTAGGAGTGGCGGGAATCAGGTTGTTTATATCCATTTGTTCAAGTACACCACCAAGTAGGTAGTTATTCGAGAATCGTATAACGTATTTATTGGGGCTTTTAGGCAAGGACATGAGTAGTCTCCGCGTCTTCATGCTGGTAAGAACACGTGACGTCTGAACAGCAGCGGATGCTGTTGTCCCAAAGAGGTGCCGTACGTCCTTTGCTTGGATGATGTCCTTTTCCATGGCTATCTTGAGAATCTCGAATTCTCTATCATTAATATTCTTATCAGAATAGGCTTTTTTAATGACAGGGGTTAAGATAGTGGACACAGTGAAGTCTTTATCGAGTAACTTACTGACTCTCGAGACTTCATCTAAGATACCGTTGGCGACATAGGTGCACCACGTTTCGATATTCTTTTCACCACCTTTGTCGGCGAGTTCGAGTAAACGGTAATACTCATGACGATCCATGCAGAAAATAGATGACGGATTAAGTAAGCGAATACCGTCATCAATAAAGCGTGCCTTTACGAGCATGGCATACGTCAAGAGACGTGCCGTTCTACCGTTACCATTATCGAATGGGTGGATTGACGTAAAACGGTGATGGGCTATGGCTATCTTGATGATGTCGTACTGCCGACCTTGGTCTTCATTGATATAATCGATCAGTTCTTGCATCAGCGCTGGAACTTCGACATGATTTGGTGGTATATGTGAGCTTTGTCCAATAGTTACCTCTTCGGCGCGAAACTGGCCAGGACTTTTGCTGCCATCGTCCCTTAGGCCCTTAACGGTTAGTTTATGAAATTCACGAATCATTCCAAGGGTGATCGGGTCTGTCGAATTAACATTCTCTTCTATAAAGGTAATGCCCTCTCGAATGTTACGTAATTCTTTGAGTGACTCATTCCTTGTTTCTCTGCTACCTTCAATAACATCGTTCACTGCGCTAACTAAGGTCGTTCGGTTACCTTCAATACGCGCCGATGTCAGACTTTCAAGTATATGTATGATATCTTTCAAATCGAAAAACAACCATGGTGGTGTTGAGCCCTCAACCTCACTGTAGCGAAGGCGCTCAAGATCGAACACAGTTCGTGTCAATCGTGAGTTAAAGCTCGGACTAATCGTTATAATTTTATCCATGTTTATATTGTAAGAGACCTTACTCATAAAGTCAACAACTTTTAACATAAGTTGTTGTATCGTATCTGTTAATGAATCGATAATGTTAACTGTTGATTTAACATCTCGCTAAAACGTGTTTTAACATTAACGTTATATTTGTGCTTGCTAAGAACCTGGTTTCCTCAAGGATACTAAAGCACCAAAAAGTACCTTAGGCACAAAAAAGTCGGTTCTTGTTAAACACCACTATACAGGTAATAGTGTATGTAGACATGAGGGTCACGAGTCGTAACTAGTTATAGTGCGACCCGTTTTCATGTCAGGGATACTGCTTATGGTGGCAATGAGTAAGTACTAATTTACTAACACTCATTCAAGGAGGTTCTATGAGAGACAAGAAACAACTCCGCGCTGTGGCTTCAATTGTCGCGGCGGGATTGCCCTTTATCCTCACCACTACGGCTTTTGCTGTAACACCAGGTGTGACTAATGTAGAGGACTTTATTAAGTCAATCATCACGGTCATTGCCGGACTAGCTGGTCTGGTTGCGACTGGCTACTTCGTGGTGGGTGGTTTCACCTATATCACGAGTTCTGGTAATCCAGAGCATCTCGATCGTGCCAAGCGTACCCTGATGTTCTCAGGTATGGGCCTGGCGATCACCATCGGTGCGTTTATCATCAGCAACATTGTTGTGACGCTCGCCACCAACGCATTCGGAAGCAGTTAGTAACAAAACATCTAAAAAGCATTTGTAACAAGAAGGAGTATTTCTGGTGTTTTCTTCGTTGCCTCTCATGGCCTCACTTACCGCGGCTCAGTCTATGTATCAATACGTCATTCCAGTGGTGCAACTGCTTAGCGGTATCGCCTCACTGGCCTGTGTCTTCTTTCTGGTAAATGGCGGCATTACCTATATGACCAGTCGTGGCAAGCCGGATAATCTGGATCACGCCAAGCGCGTTATTAAGAATGCTTTCATTGGACTCATCTTAGTACTTGGTGCAGCGACCCTCACTACTATTCTTGCCAGCTCGTATCACGGAACTAACGCAGCCCTGAACGCTACACTGCCACAACTTCAAGACATTACCCCAGCTGCTGCCAACAATAGCCTGATCGACATTATATTGAGTGCAATTACAGGTTTCTTCAACTATATTGTTCAAGCGGTTGGTGCGCCGTTCATCTCGGCACTCTCGTTCTTTACGACTTCGACACCACTCATGTCAGATAACGGTGCGGTCTTTAATCTTTGGTTAGCTGTCGTGGGGATTACTGATGGTCTTTTTATTCTCGTTGTTGCTCTGCTTGGCTTCCATGTGATGAGCGCAGCAACCTTTAGTCTTCAAGAACTCGATATAAAACACTTACTTCCGAAGCTCGCCTTAGCATTTCTATTCATGAATATCTCGATCTTTCTGATTGACGGCGTGATCGGCATCTCGAATGCTATGATTACCGCTCTTAATATCGCGGGTGGCAATCAAACAGTCTGGAACGCCCTCACCGATGTCCTCAAGCAAGTGAGCGGTGACAGCCTGGCGGCGCTTATCATCATGGTAGTCTTTCTGATCTTTACGGTTATCTTACTGATCTATTACATCACTCGTCTCGTGACGCTCTTTATTGGTGCAGTGCTTTCACCACTCATCATGGTGCTCTGGATCGTGCCAGGCTTTCGAGACTTCTCGGAAACCGCTGCGAAAGTCTACGCCACGACCATCTTTGTGCTGTTTGTCCACGTCGCTATCTTGCAACTGGCCGCATCGTTGTTTTCCGGTATGATTGCCAGTAGTCCAACGCACGTATCAAATACGATCATGGCGATGCTGACGGGTATTGCTACCATTCTGGCACTCTTAAAAACTCAAGGAGTCATGAATCAACTTAGCTATGTCAGTCTCGGACCACGCACCGCTAGGCAGCTCGGTGGACAGTTTATTAACGCGGTTTCAACAGTGAACAATGCTCGCCAGCGTATCGTAGCGGGTTCATCGAATGCTATGAAAGCAATCACTAGTCCATCGAGTCCATCTACTTGGTCGCCCCGCTATGGTAGTAACGCGGGGCAAGCTATGGCCGCAACCTCCATGACTGGGGCTGGCAGTTCATCGGGCGGAAAGCCAAAACCAACACCGACCGTGAGTGTTACTAGAGTACCAGCGAATGCGAATGCAGCGAGTAGCGCCCGTCGAGCAACAACTGGTACGACGACCATTGCGCCGAAAATAAAGCCAGATTTGTCTGCTCAAGCAAAAGTCAGTCGACCAATAAGTCGAGATAAAGGAGGAAAATCATGAAAGTAACTGTAGTTCCGGCTCAGATTACCACTGTTGAAGACCGAGTCACTGGTAATCTAGGCATGAGCCAAATGATTCTACTGGCAGTGCCGATCTTTGGTGGTAGTGCTCTGTTTGCCGGGCTTCCACCAGTTATGGCCAGCGCGCTTTATAAATACATCGTCATCGGCATCATTACCGTGATTAGTTGTATTCTTGCGATTCGCATTAAAGGAAGGATTCTGTTGCTCTGGCTTGTTATGATTCTCCGCTATAACCTTCGTCCGGCGTATTACCTGTACGACAAACGTAGCTCGGTTTTTAGAGAAGTCTATGCACCTATTAAAGACAGTATGCCAAAAGTAGCGGCCAGAAAGAAAGCAAAAGTCCAGACGTTACCACATATCAGCACGACCGACGCTGCCCGCATTATGAGTCTGATTGAAAACCCTGCTGCCAATCTACGCTTTGCAACTAATAAGAGAGGAGGTCTATATGTTCGCATTACAGAAATCGAAGAGTAAAAGTAATTCCCGCACCCAGATCGATATTAAGGGAGTGCAGGACAATATCTTGCTACTGACGAATAATCGCTACCGCGCGGTACTCGAAGTCACGCCGGTAAACTTTGAACTTCGTAGTGAAGATGAACAGGACGCTATCATCGATATCTACGAAAGTTTTCTCAATTCAGTCGGTGTGCCGCTTCAAATCTTAATTCGTACCCGTGAGATTGATATGGACAAATATCTTGAAGATTTAAGCGATCAAGTAACCCAGGAAACAGTTCCTGTCTACAAACAACAACTCGAACATTACGGTGAGTTCATTAAAAGCCTTATTAGCACCAATAAGATCCTCACGCGCCATTTCTATGTCATCGTGCCGTACACTGCACCAAATAAATCTGACCTTGATCTTGTGAAAGAACAGGTCAACTTGATTGTCGATATTGTAGCAAAAGGCCTGGGTCGTCTCGGCATAAGTACAAAGCAACTCTCGAGTCTGGCACTGCTTGATTTGTTCTATAGCTTCTACAGTCCGAAACAGGCAAAGACTCAGCCATTAACCGCGCAGGCTCTTCAGCTCGTGCATAGTTCATTTACCCAAAAAGACAATAAAGGAGATGAAGATGAGTAAAACTATTACTAAACTGGCCAAACCAGTCAAATTATCCCGTAAAGACAAACACGCGAGTAGACAACGTGAACTGGCTTTCCGTTTTGGTGAACAAGACACCCTCGATGTGCTCAGTTACGCAGGCCTAGAAGAAAATATTGATTACCTTTGCATTGATGGTGTGTATATTCGCACCCTCTACATTTCAGGCTATCCGTTCGTAGCCTCAAGTGGATGGCTCGATAACCTGATTAACTTCAACCACAACGCCGACATTAGCTATCACATCCACGAAGTCAGTGCCCTGCAAGCTTTACCGAAACTGCACCGCAAAATCACCGAACTTGAAAGTACCAAACGTGCCATGATGCGCGCTGGTAAGATTGTTGGCTCAGAGATTACCGATCCACTCGATAGTGCGATGGAACTGCGTGATAAGATTCAACGCGGCCAAGAAAAACTATTTCAGATGAGTGTCTATGTCAGCCTTCGAGCGGATACGCTAGCAGAACTTGATCGCATCACTAAGATGCTCGAAACAACGCTTTCGGCACGCTTGTTTTATAGTAAAGTGGCTCGCTACCAACAACTTGAAGCCTTGCAATCTATTCTGCCACGTGCTGAAGATCAGCTAAGTCAGAAACGAAACCTCGATAGTAGCTCGGCGGCACTCAGTTTTCCGTTTATGTCGAGTGAACTCGTTCAAGAGGCGGGTATCTTATACGGCGTTAATAAATCGAATAACTCACTGGTGATTCTTGATCGTTTTTCGCTCCATAATGCCAATAGCATTGTCTTTGCTCAGTCTGGCTCAGGTAAAAGTTATGCTACTAAGGTCGAAATCCTGCGTCAACTCATGCAAGGCACGAAAGTTATCGTCATCGATCCAGAACGAGAATATAAATTACTAACAGAGTCGGTCGGTGGCACGTATGTAAAGCTGTCGGTAAAATCCAAAGAAAAGATTAACCCTTTCGACATTGCGACGACCTATCGCACGAAAGGTGACCTATCTGAGCACATTCAAGATCTCACGGAAGTGATTAGCCTCATGGCGGAGGGACTCGACCAACGCGAAAAAGCAGCCGTCGATAAAGCAACGCTCAAGATTTATAAAAAATCAGCCACAGAACAACCGTTACTTCAAGATCTCTACGCCGAACTCCATAAGCTCGGTCAATTACAACTCTGCGAACGACTTGAGAAATATATCTCAGGGTCGTTGGCCGGTGTCTTCAACTCTCAGACAAACATCGAACTGAATAACCGTCTCGTTATTTTCGATATCAAAGATATGCCTGAAAACCTGCGCCAGATTATGATGCTTATTATTAGTAACTTCGTTCAGAATCAAGTCAAAGCCAGTCCTGAAAAGCGTCTGCTGATTATTGATGAGGGTTGGATGTTACTGCAACATGAAGAGAGTGCGAGGTTTGTGGCCGGACTCGTTCGTCGCGCTCGTAAATACTACTTGGGTGTTTCGATTATCTCCCAGCAAGCCAACGACTTCCTCCACTCTGATTATGGTCGGGCGATTGCGTCACAGTCAGCGCTACGTATCCTGATGCGCCAAGATACGACGACAATTAAGGGTGTCGTCTCGGAGTTTAATCTTAGTGAGTATGAGCAAAACTTTCTGCTGACCTGCGAACGCGGTGACGCGCTTCTGATTGCCGATCAAAACCATGTGGCAGTTCGCGTCGTGGCCAGTAAAAAGGAACACCCGCTTATTACCACCAATCCAGCGGAGGTCTATCACCAGTGAACCCTGTCGTCGCCTTTGCTACCTTTAACTTCACCAGAAAGCACTTTCTGATCGTCTTTTCGACGTTGGTGGTGCTTACTGCGCTGCCCGTTATGGTGTTAGTCTCTGTGCTTGGCAAAGGAACATTAGGGTTACTCAATACCAGTACCTCGGTTGATTCGACAGGCCTCTACACGGGGCCGCCAATTCCTAATGACACCTACGCCTGGGGCAACTGTACCTACTGGGCATTTGCTATGCGGCAGCAAGCTGGCGACCCGATTCCAACAACCTGGGGTAATGCGAACACTTGGGCAACACGAGCACTCGCGGATGGTTACGTCGTTGACCATATACCCTCTGTAGGTGCGGTAATGGCAACGACTGCCGGGGATCTTGGGCATGTGGCGTACGTTACCGCAGTTGATCCTGTTACTGGTAGCTGGACAATTTCAGAGATGAACGCACCGAACAACGATATGGTTGATAGTCGAACACTCCCAGCCGTACAAGCGATTCTTTATAGCTTCATCCGCGATAAGGTGACCGTCACATGAACATTGATCTTACTTCCTACCTGAAATATCTACCGTATGTTCTATGGGCCACCGCGATCCTAGTGGCACTCGTCATCCTCTGGCTACTTTTAACACTCGTTGTTCGTGTATTTAACTGGCACTATCTCAAGCGTCGTGACATGGTATTTCTAGAACTGACCCCTCCCGCTTCGGGTACTCGCACACCAATCGCAACAGAGCAGTTATTCGCAGTTGTCCACGGCTATCATCGTACTCGTTCACTAAAGGATAAAATACTTCATCGTCAGGTAATACTTGCCTTTGAAGTTGTCTCTACTAAGCAAGGCGGTGTCCGCTACATGATTCAGGTCGAAAAGCGACTGGCGCATGGACTCCAACAAGCCATTACTTCTTATCTACCAGATGTAAAAGTGATGGAAGCGGCTGACTTTTTGCCGCGTAAAGTTCGGGTCGTCGAGTTCAAACAAGCAGGACACTACGCTTTTCCACTGGCCTTTGTGGGTTCCCTCGATCAACGTGACCCTGTTTCTTATCTGACTGGTACAATGACGAAACTTACACCAGATGAGCTAATGGGCTTCCAAATCATCCTTACGCCGATTAAGTCACGCGATGCGAAGGTCTTAGCGCGTCGTATTCTCAATAACGAAGACTTGCTCACCAGACTCAGTGGTGGTACAAAGAATCCAATCTTGCCCAAAGTAAGTAACGCGTTGAGTAGCATCCTGCTTGGTATTACTGACACAGCTACTGAAATGTACAACGGTACGACCAGCCAGAGCTATAACTACGGTGCGGGTCAACCGAAGACAGACGCACGTGATCGACCACAGCGAACACTCACCACCTTTGAACTTGAGATTATGGAGACTATTCACCGCAAACTTAATCAGCCGCTATTTCAGGTAAACATTCGTGCCCTCGTAAACATGCAGAATTGGGGCACGGCTAAAGAGCGGCTCACGGCAATCGGTTCATCACTGGCATCCTATGATGTCGAAACCTATCAGGCGCTCCATATGAAAGCACGCGTGCCACTCCTTAATCACTATCGTCGCTACTTATTTAGAAATCGACTCCCAAGTATGTTTATGTGGAGTGGCAACATCCTAGCAGCGTCCGAAGTTGCCAGCCTCTACCACTTCCCGCTTAGCCGTGTCAGTAAAACAGATAACCTCGTTACGTCACTTAGTCGGACACTTCCCGCACCACTGTCACTAAAACAAGGCAAAGAATATGATGTTGTGATTGGAAATAACCAACACCACGGCATTGAAACAACAATTGGACTTAGCGAAAAAGAACGTGAACGGCATCTATATATTATCGGTGGTACGGGAAACGGAAAAACCACAATACTGCAATATATGATCGAACAGGACATGAAAAGTGGCAAAGGCCTTGCCGTTATTGATCCCCATGGCGACATGGCCGAAACAATCTTGCGCCATATCCCAAAAGAACGCTTGAAAGACGTTGTCTACTTTAACCCTGATGATCTTGAATATCCCATCGGGCTTAATCTCCTTGAGTTAGCACCAAATCTTGAGGGAAACGAGCTACTGCGAGAAAAAGACCTTATTACAGAGTCAGTTA
>JAJYBZ010000019.1 GCA_021778755.1 bacterium
GGCTCTTTAGCTCAGTTGGTAGAGCAGAGGCTTGAAGAGCCTTGTGTCCCCAGTTCAAGTCTGGGAGGAGCCACCAAAATAGGAAATGAGAGGTCAGCAAGCCCAAAAAGTTTGCTGACCTCTGTTATTTTAGAAGTATTTTCAGTTCGAGATTTTATTTCCTCATACTTCGGTATACGGTCAAAAAAGACACTAAAGAACTGAGCTTTTTTAACTGGATCAATCTGTTTTATTAGCAATTTATCAAGGTTTTCGAGAAAGTATTTAACCCTATCGACAATCTTGCCCATATTAGTCGGTTCTTCGGTTAATTTCTTCTCTTTTTCAATTTGTAGTTCACGAATTTTCTGCTCAATATTCATAAGATCTGTCTCCATATATTTAATAGCTGTTTCAGACTCAAGGAACTTTAGCTTTCTAATCGTTACCTCGGTCTCTAACTCAAGTTCTTTGATTTGTCGGTCAAACTGTGTGATATCAGCCGCTATGCGGTCTTGACGGTGTTCCCATTCAGACATGACGGTATTTGTCATAAAGTCGATCTGCTCTTGACTAAGTGAGATACGTTTCACAAACTCAACCACTGTCGCCTCAAGCTCCATTTTTGATACGCGGAAGTAGTGACCCTTATTGCAATGGTAAGCAGGGTAGAGGGTGCCGTTGTAGCCTCTTGAGGAGCTACCATACAATGGACTGCCACATTTTGAGCAACCAATGAATTTTCGATAAGGAAACTCAGGGTTCTTGATACCTTTGTTGACTTGATGTGGTGGAGCGATTTCGGTTTCAATTCTGATATCGTTGCCAAGTTCTGTAATTACCACTTTTCCTTGATTGGCGCGGTTGAATGTGTCGATACTCACTAGACCATCAAAAGCGGTTCGTATTGGCTTACCTTGTGTCCATTTCTCGTTGTTAACACCCGCGTAGATTGGGTTGCGTAGTAGTAAATCCATCGCGTCTTTATCAAGGAGATTACCACCCCGCTTGCCAATAATCTTGGATCGATCGTGTTTGTCGCGTATGTAGTGCTCACGTGTCTTAAAGCCCATCAGGTTAAGTTCACTAATGATGTCTTTGTCGTGCATAATTCCGGCTGCACGTAAATCGAATATGCGAATAAGTAACGGTGCTTCGATAGGGTGGGGCTTAAGAATAACGCGCTTACCATTACGAGTTTCAATCTTCTCGCTAGTAAAGCCAAACGGTGCTTGGCGCATCCAATAGCCAAGACGTGTATAGCGAACTTCCGCACCGATCATACGGCTAAGGATATCTCGTAGTTCGTCTTTGGCTCGTTCTGCTTCAAGATACTCGGTTTTTTTGCTTGGTGAGTAATTACTCCATGAATATTCAACCCCCAAGTGTTCAAGCGTGTTGACTCGTTGCTGGCTAATAATGCCGTACTTATCGATGAGATTTACCCCAATGGCATCAAGTTGGTGCTTCAGCGGCCCATAGAAATCTGCACCGCCACGAGTAAAGCGGTCAATTGATTTGATAAGAAACAGTTGAACATCATTACGTTTGTCAGCACAGTAATCAATAGCCTCTTGCATTGGCTGGATAATCTTTGATCCAGACTCGGCAAATATGAAAGTCTTTTTGACTCTTGCATTGAGACTGTCGGCTAACAGCTCAAGCTGTTCGCGTTGAGCTTCCGGTGAGTCTCCCTCATGGAGTTGCTTATCTGATGAGACACGTATAGCAATGACAGCGTTACGTTTCATGAATTCTGATTGCATAGCTCTTCCTCACATACAATCTCAACCAGTAAACTCACGAGGAGTTCAATCCGTTGTTCGGGAGTAAGAAGCATAGCCTCTGGTGTGGCTATCTGCTTGTTTTTACTACCCTTTGATCGTGACATATACCCTCCGTTATGAGGTTGTCACGCTAACAATTCGACTAGACTATTTTTCCCAAGGACGACCAGGCTTAGGTCGTTCTTTCAGTTCTCTATCAACAAGACCTTTTAATTCTTTGTCACCAGTGTTTGCGAGTAGGGTCAACACGAGTTCGCTAAGCGTGATTCCATGCTTTTTCGCAACCACTTTAGCACGCTTCCGTACGTCGTCGGTTATTCTTATCTGCATACTGACTATCTTTCTGGACATTATCCATATTTTACAACAAACTTCCTATAACTACTATCACTAGTTGATACCAAAGCTTTCTGTTCTAGCCGAATTGTTAACGGACAACCTCTATATAAATAGTAATACTAATTAAAGTAATTAGCAATACTTTTTACCCATTTTCTTATTAAAATATATGATATTTCGTAATATTATATATCTACCCTTATATACCTCTGTTATCTATTGCTCTTTTGCCCTCTTTCTTATATATAAATATATAGAAATGAATGAGAGAGAAGTGTGGTGATATGGTTGATGGTCGGTCAGTAATAAAATTAGGTCAAATAGACATACTAGAAGTATTGTATAAATATAGGTTTGGTAGTCGTGTATTAATAGCAAATGCGTTAGGTATTAGTGCGGTTACGTTACATAAAAAATTAATAGTACTCATAAAACATGGACTAGTAGCAACAAAATATGACGGGAGTGCCAAAATACAGGGTAAGCCAGTCGCTTACTTTTTAACACCAAAAGGTATCAGATTTCTTCAGTCTCTTGAAGACCATTCGTACATCTCCGATACGACTATTAAGGCGAGCTACCGCGATAAAGCCCTCGCCCCAGCCACCATCTCCCACTGCTTACAGGTTTTTTCACATATCCTGCGCCTTAAGCACCGCTACCAAGAATTAAAAGCCTATCTTCGCCGTGATATGAATCGGTTTTCCTATTTTCCTGAGCCTCAGCCTGATGCGTTTTTATCACTCTCTGTCGAGGGTGAAATCAAGCGATTCTTCCTTGACGTGATAACTGACACAGGGGAGCGTAAGCCCCTCTTCCAGAGAGTGTCCGCCTATATCGATTTCTTCGATAAAGGTGGCTGGAAGGTAACTAATACTGAACCACCAATACTTCTATTTATCGCTGAAACATCACGAGCTGAACGAATGGTACGCCGTATGGTGAAGGGTGCACTGAGCCACCTAGAACCAGACAACGAACCAGAGATTTTTACCACAACCCAAAAGGCTATAGAGAATATGGACAGTGAAGCCTTGATATGGACTGCCCTTGGTGATGACGAGTTAGTAGTACTTACTGATATTTGAGCCTTTTTACGTCATGCTCAGGACGGGGGACTAATCCTCCTCGTCGTCAGCTGGCAGGATAATATCTCCTGTCATTTCATAACAATTTCTTTAAGATTAATTATGATGGGTGGTTTTAAGTCACGCCCAGAATTAAAAACGAGGAGTTAGTACTCCTCGGCTAACATCACTGTTAAGGTTCGGTGACATTCACTACTGAGCGGATCGGCCTACAACTCCAAAGCAAAATCGTAGTGATCAATCTTCCAATAGATTGTCGAATTGAGCTGGTAGAATACGCTAAATCAGAATAAATACTTTGGAGCTACATTTTGACAATCGCCTGCCGGGAAGTCTTCACTTCCCGGCAGGCGCTCGCTCATCAGAGATGTTACGAAATACACGGGGCGTTGTATGTTCCCAGCGATTCGCGGCCGCCCTGTCCCGATGAGCTCGGAGCTGTGGAATACACACCGACAGATGAGCACGTTGTGCCATCTGCTGTAACCATAGCTGTCCAGTTCGTGTATCCAGCGCCAAATGTTCCGGATGCTCCGATTGGCCCGCGAAGGCTATTGGCTACACCCAGTCGCCAAATCCAGGGATCTCCACCCACCAAACCTCCGGTAAGGCTGCCGAAGAAAGCGCGAATTCCGTACCAGGCCGTAAAACGAGTCCAGTTCGAATGGCAGCTTGGCGAGTACCGCAGCTCCAGGTTGCCCCAGTCGCCAGAACTGGTCACGGCATCCCGACTGAGAATCGTGTACGCATCGTTCACGCAGCTCGTCTGTGCCGGATCGCGCCCCTCACAGGATGATCCATAGCACGAAGACGCAGCGGATGCCGTGGATGCGGGTACTGCTACGCCCAGTATCGTGATTGCCACGACCATCAAGACGCTCAGGACAGAGGACCTCGTTTTTGTTTTCAACTTCGTCTCCAATGAGTCGATACTAATGCGTAGCTTTTACGCATTAGTATGTACAATAAGCTAAATTTCAGCATAAAGCAAGTGTGATACAATAACTAAATGAAAAATATTAACAAAACACTCACTTCATTCACAGGGCGCACCTTAATTTATTTGACTATTTTTATCGTGGGACTAGCGTTACACGAATCACTTTTTCGACTTATAAAACCGATAATATGGTCTAACAGCTCAATATTGCTAACGCTATCTACCCTCAGCGCATTTATGCTTGTGGGTGCAGTATTTGTTTGCGAGAAACATATTATGTCTCGAGTGACATCTGCCGCTACTCTGTTAATCTTAGCTTTTATCGCTCTTAGAATAGGACATTCCGCCGTACCTGACCCATACTTACTTGTCGTTGCACTCGGTATCGCCGCGATTGGCGCCCAGCCAGTACTACACCGTAAGTTAACGAGTTTTAAACTGACGGTTTTGTATAGTGTACTGACTGTCTTTGTAACATTCGTTTTAGCAGCCGTGTTTGCTTACACTATGACCGTACTTGATCGTATTTCTACTCAGTGACAGTAGAACGGATCAAATAAAAAAGTAGATGACTTAATAGACCATCAAGTATTGAGGTTGTGTGCTTAATCGTCTAATTGTTATTATCAGAGCCTTTTATCGTCATACTCAGGACGGAGGGCTAATCCTCTTCGTCGGCATCAGCTGGCAGGATAATATCTCCTGTCATACCGCGAAACGCTACACTATCGGATACATTACCGTATTTATTAATCCACACCTGTACGTAAAATGGTTCAGTATACCAGGCGTGATCTTTAGCTATTGCAGCCCATAGTCCTCGGTTATATTCAATCTGCTCACGTGTTTCTTGATCTAATTCATTTAAGTTCATAACAACTCCTTTAGGATTAATTTTGATGGGCGGTTTTAAGTCACGCCCAGAATTAAAAACGAGGAGTTAGTACTCCTCGGCTAACATCACCGTTAAGGTTCGGTTACAATCCGGACTGAGCGGATCACACCAATACTTAAGTTGCTTATCGTAATAATCTATTTTCCAGAATACTTTCTGTCCCTCAAAGATGAGCGAGCCAAAATCATGCTCTCCGTGCGGATCATTATCTTCAGTAAAACTACTAAAGCTTTCTATTCTTCGGGAAAGTTCGATAAGATCCATAATCCCATCACGTATACCACTTGTATAGAACACGTTAAGACACATCCCTCGGAATCTGTCGTTTAGCTTTGCTATGTCAGTAACTTGAGTTTCCATGAAACCCTCCTTTGCTTTGCGAGAGGGCTTTTTGCCTCTCTGTCTAAGAGGGCTCGGGATGAAACGAACAGGGTCAAGCTGGAGCGCCCCTTGACGTTTACCAGTGGGACGAACGACCTTGACGCGGTTCGTTCACCCGTATAATGAGAAGACAGAGGAAGGAAGTCTATTATCATTAAGCTATGGAGATTAGTAACCAAATACTACCTTGAACTATGAGTTCGGGATGTACACTATACACTACCAACACATAAGTAAAGAGCGGAACTAAAATTATGTCGTGAGGTATTAACAATCATCACGATTATGGCCAGAGAGTTAATATGAAGATTACGGCTGAATTCAGGAAGCCTTTGATGATGAACTTTCCGGTTCCGGCTTGGAAATAGCCACCCCTTAACTTGAGAGAACTATTACATTTGTCATTATTTCATGGAGTGACCCTCGACCCTCACGAAGAGGGCCGAGGGGTTGTCCCTAGTAGCCCTGGCAATACCAGGAGTTCGGGTCACTCGGGTTGTGTGTTGCCGCCCAGACGCCCCAGTTGTTCATGCAGTAGGCGTTGATGTCGATGTTCCGCTGGTCGGAGTAGTTGGAGACGTAGACGCACTTCCAGCCGTAGGCACCACTGCCCGTCAGCTGGGCAGCCCAGCCGCTCGCCCCGTACTGGCTCTGACACTGCAGTGTCAGGTCGCCCCGATCGAGCGCACCGGGGTTCCCCGTGGCGTATGCAGCGGCGGGCACTGCGAGCAGACCACCCAGGGCGATCGCGCTCACCGCAAGGCCAGACGCAAGCTTCTTCTTGAGACTCATTGCGAGTCCTCTCTACTAGGAACGTCCGAAGAGTTTCTCCGGACGTTTTGAATTGTAGAATTAATTTTAGATATTTTTAAGCCACGGTGCATAAGCCTTATGCTTAACCTGCTATACTAGCCATAAGAACGTTCAATTCTGAGCGGAAATAGTGAGCATGACAAATATCCCAGATGACAAAATTGAAGAATTCCTCTCCTTTTTTAGCGGAGATACTCCAGCAGCTCATGCTGCCCTTGTTAGGTATGAGCAGCAACGGCATACAAATACCGTTGTACTAGATAATCGACCACCTCGGCCAGTAGGTGAAGAAATAATTTCTATACAAGGTGTATCGATGCGTTACAAGCTCGGCAAACAGACCGTTGACGCGCTTCGTGATGTAACGCTCTCAATAAGCAAAGGTGAGTTTGTGGCCATTACTGGCGCAAGCGGTAGTGGCAAGAGTACACTTCTGCAAATTATTGGATGTCTCGATAAGCCAACATCGGGGAAGGTCATTGTCGATGGAATAAATGTCAACAAGCTTCGAGACAGTAAGTTGTCTACCTTCCGCAACAAAACCATCGGCTTCGTGTTCCAATTTTTCTATCTTCAGCCGTTTTTAAAGCTTAGCAAGAATATTGAACTTCCAGCGATGTTTGCCCATACGAAACTCAAAGAGCGTCGCGAAAAAGTCGAAACTCTCTTGCAACAGGTGTATCTTACTGATAGGGCGAACCATTACCCAAAAGAATTATCCGGTGGGCAAATGCAACGTGCTGCAATTGCCCGTGCACTTCTGAATAACCCCAAGATATTACTGGCCGACGAGCCGACCGGAAACCTCGACGCTGCGAACAGCAAAGAAATTATCAGTTTGTTCCATAAGATTCGAGACGAGTTTGGCGCAACCGTCGTTATCGTGACGCATAACTCCGAAATTGCCGCCGGTGCCGACAGGGAAATTAAACTGAGCGACGGAGCGATTGTGGCATGATTGGTTTTTTTGATGCGCTGACACTGGCTCGCACTAAGCTTCGCACAAAACGAATACTCCTCATTACCACGATTGCGGTGGCGGCGCTCCTGTTTGGGGTCATCATCGCAGGTATCGTGGTAGTAACGGGAGCTTCAAACAGTGCGGAGAGCTACCTGAAATCATCACTTGGTAATCGCTATCTTGTGCAGGTTGACTCAGTGATTCCAATGGATGTGTCGGGTTTTATTGGTAGGAATACCGTACCGGATGATGCCACGAAAGCGAAGCTTCTTGCGTTGCAGGATGCGTATCTTTCGCAGCAAAAAGCGTTAGCCGCACAATACGGTGTGCGATTTGATGCCAGTACTATTGCACAAATTATCATGCCGAGTTCATTCGGGATTAAAACAAGTAATGGCCAGCTCCAGCAAGTTATTAACACCGATTCGCCAGTGTGGTCTCTCTATGTCAAACAGCTCAAAACCGCGTGGCTAAAAACTGCCAACAATACACTGAGCGAATTAAAGCAGGCGGCCGGCACCTATGGAGCGACCGAGTATTATCAAAATTCCGCCGCACAACTAAACTATCTGAATGCTCAGTATATTGAAGGGGGTAAGGAGGACATTGCGAAGTACGGTCAGTCGCCAGCCTACGACTCATCCAATCCGGCCGCAAGCGCTATCCAAAGCTCCGCCTATAATTTTACCGACCAGTCTCTTATCCAGAGGTACTTGCTGCCGAAAAATGCCAAGCGACAAAATAGCACCGCCATTCCCGCTGTCGTCACTGTGCAGGAAGCGGTTAAATTATTTGGCGATAAACTAGGGATTAAAAAAGAACCGAGTGACGCCGCTGGCCAAATTACCTGGATGAAAAACTTCCAGAATCAAATAAACGGCCAAACCTATCAGGTATGCTACCGCAGCCAAGGCGAGCTAAACCTTATCCAGCAAATAATGCAACAAACCGTGGATGCCGGCACGGCCACAAAAGACCATCCTTATACACCACCAGCCTTAACGTACAATCTACCAGACAGCACATGTGGAGATATTATCGTCAAAGAAGATACTAGGACAGCAGCCGAAAAGAAAGCGGATACCAACACGGAAGCCTATCAAAAAGCAAACGGAACGTACCAATCGCTTTCTCATCAGCTGCTCACGTTCCAGATAGTCGGTGTAATGCCAATCGGCCAATACGTCATCTCTAATTATACCGACATCCCATCATTCGTGAATGGGTTGCTTAGCCCGAATTTCCTCAGCATCGCATTCATTCCGAATCAACTTTACAATCAATTACCGAGCGGTGCCCAGTATAAAGATGTATTGCAAACCTACGTAAACAGCAACGACCGAGCCTTTGCTGACGCTGGTATCGCTGATACGGTGATTGCCTTTTCAAGTCCCGAGCAGGCGCAAGCATTTATTAATGCAGATACTTGCTATCAGGGAGCCACCGACAGCTGCGGCAAGCCTTGGACAAGCAATTTATATGGTTCAAATTACCTACTCATCAATAGTTTCAGTCATTTTATTGCTTCGATTGCAAGAATCGCTCTGCCGATTGCGCTTGTTCTCGCCATCGTGATTATCTGGATTACTATGGCGCGCGTCATTACCGACAGTCGCCGTGAGACTGCCGTGTTCCGAGCGCTCGGCGCAAAGCGTGGTGACATTATCGGTGTCTATCTATTTTACAGCCTCATGGTTGCCCTATGGATCGCGTTCATCGCTCTACTGATTGGCGCCGTCGGTGCAACGGTAATTGAAGTACTCTACGGCTCTCAGGTAACCAATTATGCGAAAGTGGCTTATGGCGTTTTTTACCAGCTTCAGCCGTTTACTTTTATTGGGATTGATGTGAGTCTGCTTGGGCTTGTGATTGCCGCTATTCTGATTATTAGTCTCGTCGCGGTGTTGCCACCATTGCTCCGTAATATTCGACGTAATCCGATTCGGGATATGCGGGACGAATAATACGTATATGGCTAGTAAACCGAAAATTTCTCATTTTGTCACGACAGATTCCTCTGACTCGAAGTCAGTCAGTCGTCATGACCCAGATCGGTCTTATCTTGTTCGCCTCTACCCTAAACCAAAAACCTACGAGCAAAGAAAACAAGATGACAAGCGACGACAACAGTCGTATCGCCGTCAGTGGCCGAAAAGACCATACCTTAACGTTGCTATCTATGGTAGCCTCGTATTCGGCTGCTTTATATGGTTCATTCAAAATCTCAGCGATTCATGGTTAGGAAATAGCGATAAGGGTCTCGTCATGAGTACGGTATTCTTTACTTTTGCGTTAGCAATTGTAATAATGTTTCTGATCATCGCTTGGGCAAATTATGTGAACAATCAGTTCTCGTATTTTGAAGGTATGATACGGGTGTTTTGGCTCGTCTATTACATTTTGGTAGCAGTTATACTTACCCTGTGGCTGAGCGGCTGGATATGGGAATACACAAATATTTTATGGATTCCGGTCTTAACAATATTTCATTTTATCGTCGTGTTCTTCATCGCAAAACGCATCATAGGACGAGCATTATAGCTCGCGGACAACATCTTCGGACTTCCTACTCAGCTAGTCTCGTTTACATCTCTTGGCGACTAGGTTTAGCAAGGTGTCGAGTTATTATCCCAACGAGAATGATTCATAAAGCTAACACGAAGTTATTTTATTATCGAAAGCCGTCAATAAATACTATTCTCGGTATCACGAAAGAGAAACGCCGTCCAAAGTACAAGTTAGGTATTAGCTAGGTTCAAGCTTGGACGCGACTGAGTCGCGTTAAGTAACGTATAAAAAATAGATATTTTTGTGCTATAAATAAAGCAGGTCCTGTGGTGGAGACCTTTGGGGGGAGTCTGAGCAATCAGGCTCTTTTTAATTGATATGCGGTTAGCTATTGGATGTACGCTGAGAGTTTATATATAAAGAACGGAACTTAATTAACTACGGGGTTAAATATTGATACATGGAAGCTCATCACCCGTGTAATGAAAAAAGATTTGTATCTGTAAACTTACTCAGTTACACTCGTTGTATTTTTTCATTGCTTCACCATACTGCTCATGTTATAATTTTCTCAGTTAGTCATTGACTGTCCGGAAGGCTATTTATGTATATAAAACAATCATTCATGAAACAAGCAAAAGCTCTCTCTCTCTCTCTCTCTCTCTCTCTCTAGGCGTATTGCCCGTAGACGCCATCAACAACTAAAGCTACAACGGGGCTTTACTATCGTCGAACTCCTCATAGTCATCGTGGTTATCGCTATCCTGGCAACACTAACCATTGTTGCCTACAATGGTATTCAAGGTAAAGCTATAGCAGCTACCTTACAGTCCGACCTAGATAACGCTTCAAAGAAACTTAAGCTCTACCAGATAGACAACAGCGCCTATCCAACCACCAATGACTGTAGTGCTAGCCCAGCAGCAAACAGTATCTGTCTCAAGGCTAGTGGCAGCACAACCTACACGGCCTTCCAGGTAAACAACAGCTCGACTTCCAACCAGACCTTTTGTCTGACCGCTATGAATAACGGTATTAACTACCGTATCACTAACGACGGTACGCCAACCGCCGGGACTTGTTCGGGCGTTCTGGCCAACGGCACCACCTGTCCGACCGGCTTCATCGTTGTGCCGGGTAGCGCGACTTATGGTACGAACGACTTCTGTACTATGAAGTACGCCGCTAGCCAGTCCAGTTCCACGGTTCCAATCTCGCAGGCCGGTAGTGCGCCTTGGGTCAATATATCGCAAACTAACGCCATTGCCTACGCGCCTAACGTCGCGGGCTGCACGGGCTGTCACCTGATTACCGAGCCTGAATACCTAACCATCGCTCAAAATGTGCTGAGCGTAGCGAGCAACTGGAGTGGTGGAGCAGTTGGTTCTGGTTATATATATTCCGGACATAACGACAATGCCCCAGCTAATGCCCTAGCCGCCGATAGTAACGACAGTAACGGATATAGTGGCGAAACCAACACTGGCGGCAACCAACGCCGTACGCTGACCTTAACTAATGGCGAAGTCATTTGGGACTTAGCGGGCAACGTTTGGGAGTGGACATCGGGTACCTCGACAACCGGACAGCCAGGTATAACCGGCGAGGCTGGTTATACTTGGAAGCAATGGCCTAATGTCACCGCTGCGGGCAGTCTGTCGTATAACCCGTCACCAGCAGCCACTAACTTACCAGGCGCTGGTGCCTGGACTTCCAGTAACGGTATAGGTCAGCTGTATAGCTACAGTGGCGAGACGGCTGTGCGTGGCTTCATCCGCGGAGGCGATTGGTCCGATGGCGGCGGCGCGGGGGTGTTGGCGTTGGGTTTGTTCGGTGCGCCGGGCAGTACGAACGCGTACATTGGGTTCCGTGTGTCCCGGTGATACAGACCTTAGTTCTTGGCTCTTGGTCTCTTGATTCTTAGGACGGCCGAAGGTCGTCTTATCCCTTTAATCTTTCCCCTGAAATTATGAAAAAAGAATTTATAATCCACACTAAAATGCTGTCAGTCACGCTGTGGCTGTTTGAAAAAGTGAACACTTTTCCTAAATCTCAGCGCTTTATTTTGGGTCAACAGATTGAAAACAGCGCCCTTTGTTGTCTGCGGGCGATCATCGAGGCCAATAATGCCAGAAGTAGTGAAGCGACTTTGCGCAAGCTTGACGTTTTGAACGTCGAACTGGAGGTACTCCGCAGTTTGTTGCGCGTGGCTTACGAAGTGAAATTTTTAAAAGGCACGTCGCTGGGTTTTATTGTAGGTGAGATTGATGAAGTCGGTAAAATGCGTGGCGGCTGGGCGAAACGCTACGTGTCTGCACCACCTGAACTGTCGAAAAGCAACAACTGAACAGGCGACTGTTTTTCGTTAAGTATATGGAATACTTTTACTTTACGACGTAACGCAGTCGTTCGCTTTATGCTAAAATAGAAGTATGAACGATACGCCAGCAACTCGCAAAGACATTGACGATATTCTAGAGGTTCTTAAGGGCTTTGTTCAACAGACCGATGAGCGATTCAATACGATTGACGCGCGATTCGACAAAATAGACGAACGGTTTAATTTACTTACTTTTCAGATGAACGAGCGTTTCGACAAAATCGATAGCGAAATTATCGACCTTAAAGCCTCGCACGACCGGCTACTCGTTACTCTCGATACCTTGATCGGACGGATTGATCGCTACGAGACTGAACAAACGGCGCGCGATAGTCAGTTCGAAAAGCTACTCGCCTGGGCTCGAAAAGTCTCCGAAAAGACCGGCGTTCCACTAGAAAATCTTTAAACTTCATTAGTTATCTTTATCATCGGAATTGTCAAATAGCGAGAGCTGAATGGCTGGTTGGGTCTTGGCTAGATATCTGTGATAGTAGCCCCGGACGGCGCGAACAAACAGATAGTCGCTCTGCTCAGCCTCTAGTTTTAAGACCAGCTGTTTGGTGCGGGCATGAGCGGCGTGCGCCTTCCAAGAATTGAACGACTCGCGCATGACAGTGGGCTGCAGGCGTTCGGCCGAAACGGCCTTGAGCTGCCGGTGGTAGCGTTTCTTGAAACGTCGGACACTACTGCCACGTAGGCGCAAGTACCAGGGATAGATGACATAGCCGACGAACGAGACACCGAATTTGGCGGGATAAATTCGAACTTTACGAGGATTGATAGTGAGATATAAATCTTGATAAAGAAAATCGACCATGGCCTGCTGCCAGGCGTGGAGCTGAGCCTTGTCGGTATGGAAAAAGAGGATGTCATCCATGTAGCGGACATAGTGGCGAATCTTGAGCGTCTGCTTGGCATAGGCATCCACCCGGTCTAGGTAGATATTGGCAAATAACTGCGAGGTGAGATTGCCTATCGGGATACCACGACGACCTTTGGTGAAATAGAAAGAGTCGGGCGCAAACAGACGGTCGTGTTCGTGGCCACTATCGGTTGAGGCAATGATGACCTGCAAGAGGTCAATCAAGGCCTGGTCATCGATTTTGGTCTGTAGCAGCTCAAGCAGGCGGTCGTGGTTAATTGAGGCATAATATTTAGAAACGTCGAGTTGGCAGACGTAGAGATCTGGCCCGCCGCTACGCAGGAAATGTTGGACGCGGCCAGCCGCGTGATGAATGCCGCGGCCTGGCCGACAGGCATACGAATCGGTAATGAAAGAGTGCTCGTAAAACGGGCTGAGGTGGTGATGGAGGGCGTGGTGGACAATACGGTCACGGTAAGCCGGGGCTTCAATTAGGCGGACTTTTGGCTCGGTAATAATTTTTCGGCGGTAGGCACTGGGCCGGTAGGTACCGGCGCGCAGCTCAGATTGAAGTATTAACAGATGACTCATCAGGTCGTAGTTAAAGCCAGTGGCTTGGTGGCTCTGACGCTTACCTTTCATAGCTCGCCTATGAGCGATAAGGAGAGTATCGAGGGAAGTAATCTCGGCCAGGGTGGTTTTAAGAACGGTCACGTAGTTATTATAACTACTAACATGATACAAGGCGGTATACTGGTTATGGTTAGGTGGTTATAAGGAGCTGTGCGTGGCTTCATCCGCGGAGGCAATTGGAACAATGGCGGCAACGCGGGAGTGTTGACGTTGAATTTGAACAATGCGCCGAGCAATACGAACACGAACATTGGGTTCCGTGTGTCCCGGGATAATAAACAGTGGCCCGATATCAGGCTATTTTTGCCTGGTCTGTGCCGTTAGTATCCGATCGCTTTAACCAGTCTTTTGTCGGCTCTTTTGGGCGGCAGATGACGAATAGTTAGTGTGTGGCCGGGTGGTTTAGTCTCGCCCGGCCATTTTTTGGTTGAATGGGTTGATTCGAGAAGACATGAACTTATTGCTAGGTAAGTTCAACCTTACTCTAGGGCTGACTAAAAAAATTATACATTAGGGATATCGTGGGCGGTTTATGCTATAAATA
>JAJYBZ010000001.1 GCA_021778755.1 bacterium
TACCGGATATAAACCGAACTGTCTCACGACGTTCTGAACCCAGCTCGCGTACCACTTTAATCGGCGAACAGCCGAACCCTTGGAAGGTGCTCCCCCTCCAGGATGTGATGAGCCGACATCGAGGTGCCAAACAGCGCCGTCTATGTGAACTATTGGGCGCTATAAGCCTGTTATCCCCAGGGTAACTTTTATCCGTTTTCGCTTTCGATCCCACGTTCATGTACATAAATGTACGTAAAGCGGTTCACTTGCTCCGACTTTCGTCTCTGCTTGGGATGTACCCCTCACAGTCAAGCTGGCTTGTGCGCATACACTATCACTTCGATTTCCATCCGAAGTTAGCCAACCTTTGAACGCCTCCGCTACTCTTTAGGAGGCAACCGCCCCAGTTAAACTACCCATCATACACGGTCCCACTACCAGATAATGGTAATGGTAAGATCAAAGTCACAACAAGGGTGGTATTTCACTTGGCGCCTCCACAAATACTGGCGTATCTGCTTCAAAGGCTCCCACCTATGCTACACATGTTGTAACCTGGAACAATGTAAAACTGTAGTAAAGCTCCATGGGGTCTTCTCGTCCTGGTACGGACAGACGGCATCTTTACCGCCAATGCACTTTCACCGAGTCCTTCGCTGAGACAGTGCCCACATGATTACTCCATTCGTGCGGGTCAGAACTTACCTGACAAGGAATTTCGCTACCTTAGGACGGTTATAGTTACCGCCGCCGTTCACCGGGGCTTCAGTTCGCACCGTAAAGCGCTCCCCTTAACCTTCCGGCACCGGGCAGGAGTCAGCCCCTATACATCTTCTTTCGAATTAGCAGAGACCTGTGTTTTTGGTAAACAGTTCCGTGGGCTCTTTTGCTGCGGCCCCCACATCCAAAGATATGAGAGGTCGTGCTCAAGAATCATTAAAATCAATCATGATTTGTCTATCTCAGTAAAAAATTGTGATTTAAAAAAAGGTTTTTGATACACAGTATTACTACTATGCATACTCAATTATTCATTCTAACCACCTTTCACCAAGTTAGTTGAACACGGCTCACATCGTTAGATGTGGGGGCAGACCTTATCCCGAAGTTACGGTCGCTGTATTGCCGAGTTCCTTAGCGAAGGTTCTCTCGTAAGCCTGAGTCTACTCGACTCGAGCACCTGTGTTGGTTTGCGGTACGGGCGGCTATAATCACGCGTACATCTGCTTTTCTAGCCAGTGTCCTCACCGAAATCATCGTTCCGAAGAACAACTTTCACTCCCTTAGCGTTCCCGCCAGGTTGGACGAATACATACCATGAATTCGCTTCGACTACTCCACCGTGAACAGTGTACAAATTATAACCGGTTCAGGAATATTAACCTGATGTCCATCGCCTACGCTATGCGCCTCGGCTTAGGCCCGACTAACCCTGAGATGATTACCATGGCTCAGGAAACCTTGCTCTTACGGCCGACATGATTCTCACATGTCTTATGGTTACTCATTCCAGCATTCTCACTTCCTAACGCTCCACCCAACTTTCCAGTTGAGCTTCACCGCAGATAGGAACGCTCCTCTACCACGTGCGTAATAAATTACGTCACATCCATGTCTTCGGTAATACACTTAAGCCCCGTTACATTTTCCACGCAAGATCTCTTGACTAGTGAGCTGTTACGCACTCTTTAAATGAATGGCTGCTTCTAAGCCAACATCCTAGCTGTTTAAGAAATCTCACCTTGTTTCCCACTGAGTGTATATTTAGGGACCTTAGACGATGGTCTGGGCTGTTTCCCTTTCGAGCGCCGAGCTTAGCCCCGACGTTCTAACTGCCAATGTACCACAAGCGGTATTCGTAGTTTGTTAAGGGTGGGTATCCTTGCGGACCCCAGTCCTTTACAGAGCTCTACCCCCGCTTGCTAATTAATTGACGCTAGCCCTAAAGCTATTTCGAGGAGAACCAGCTATCTCCGAGTTCGATTGGCATTTCACCTCTAACCACAGGTCATCCGAGCACTTTGCTGCGTACGACGGTTCGGTCCTTCACTACCTATTACAGTAGCTTCAACCTGCCCATGGTTAGGTCACCCGGTTTCGGGTCTAATTCCCAGTACTAAATCGCCCTATTCAGGCTCGCTTTCACTGTGGCTCCGTCACTTGACTTAACCTTGCACTGGAAATTAACTCGCTGGATCGTTCTACAAAAAGCACGCCGTCACCCCTTGCGAGGCTCCGACTCCTTGTAAGCACACAATTTCAGGATCTATTTCACTCCCCTCCCGGGGTTCTTTTCACCTTTCCCTCGCGGTACTAGTTCACTATCGATCGTATAATATATTTAGCCTTGGCAGGTGGTCCTGCCGGATTCAAACAGGGTTTCTCGTGCCCCGCCCTACTCGAGAAAACACAGATAAGGTCAATGTAGTTTTCGCATACGCGACTTTCACGCTCTCTGGTTAGTCATTCAAACTATTCCACTAACTACACCGTTTTCTTACCTTACTCACTATTTTCAGTTCGTGATCGCAAGTCAGATGCCTGAAATAAATTTCAGTTCTCTGACCTGGTCTTGTGTAATCTCACAACCCCTTATACATATTCGTCTGAAAACTTATTTACCCAGTAATAAATTACCAGGCAAAAATGTAAAAGGTTTGGGCTGATTCCGTTTCGCTCGCCACTACTCCGGAAATCATTATTTATTTTCTATTCCTCGACCTACTAAGATGTTTCAGTTCAGTCGGTTCCCGTCAAACTTCCTATATATTCAGAAGCAGATAATACGACATGACTCGTATTGGGTTTCCCCATTCGGATATTCCCGGATCAAAGCTTGTTGACAGCTCCCCGAGACTTTTCGCAGTCTTCCACGTCCTTCATCGGTATTATACGTCTAGGCATTCATTGTGTGCTCTTGAGTACCTTTTTATGCATTGACTTAACTAGTAATTGCTAACAACCATTGTTATCAATTACTGCCGTCAATCTTTAAAAAATTTTTTCTTACATCCAAATTGTTAAAATTCTTGTGTCTCACACCTTGAGGTCACATTTACACACATCGATTACGATGTACATGATCTGAACTCAAGCCTTCCGATTGTACCACTTAGCCTCGCAGACGAACAGTGGTTACTGATGTATTTTTTGCAATAAAGAGAACCTCTTACGATGCACTTTTTACTGCGTATCGCCAGAGGTTCATAATGAACATTCGCTTAACTCCTAATTACTATACTCGCCAAAATGGCTTTTTGCAAGGGTTTTTATGCGAAAAAGTTATATGATTTTAGGTTATAAGACGCCGTATCAAACATTTGAGGACCTCCGTTCCATAACCCAAAATATTTTATACCGCTTTGCAGAGCTAAACGGCTACAAACTGTACAGTATGGATCCCCAGCTTCCGTAAATTCACCAAGCTCATTTATCCGCATAAAATACAACGTCGAACCGACAACTTTATCGGGGTAGTCACGCAGCGCATTTAGTATTGCGTTCCATTCGGCATGAACGCAACATGTCTTATCAGATTTTGGCTTCTTATCGCTGTGATATTCAACATCGCACGTACGCTGCGACTCATCACCTAGCGGCGGAGCATTAAATCCGCGACCAATTACTTTACCGTCAGTTGAAACAATTACCGATCCACAGTGCGCCCGATGACAAGTAGCCTGCGCTGCAACCTGAGCTGCCTGCACGAAATAATCTTCATCCATAATATATATGATAGCCCAATTAGATATAAACCCAAACAAAAAAGCATCTTCTAAATGGTGGGCGACGAGGGACTTGAACCTCCGACCTCGTCATTATCTCAGGCTAAAGCCTGATAAAACGAGCTATATTATTTTTTAATCTGGTGGGCGACGAGGGACTTGAACCTCCGACCTCGTCATTATCAGTGACGCGCTCTAACCAGCTGAGCTAGTCGCCCACAAATTAAAAAATAATAAATTGTTAAATTTCCTCAATTATTTCGGCAGGCGTTTGCAGTGACGCGCGGCTGCCAGCTGAGCTAGTCGCCCACAATTTAGAAAATGCTTTAATTGTAAATCAATTCTTGGTGGAGTGATCCAGACTTTCGCCTGGTTCACCCCATATGAGAAAAGTGCAGCCGGTCCGGACGGATTTACTCCGTCCTACCGCGCGTGAGAAAAACCGTAGGTTTGTCTTATTAGTTCTTGGTGGAGCAACAGGGACTCGAACCCTGGACCCCCTGCTTGCAAAGCAGGTGCTCTAGCCAACTGAGCTATTGCCCCATATCAAGACATGTACTAGTTCACCTAATCTATGGCGCTACTCTATACCAGTGAGGCTAGAGTTTACTTATTATCAATTGTTCGGCGCAAGCGCTTTGGCAACTGATCTATTGCTCCATATCAACCGTGAACTTAAACCATTCTATATCAATTGGCCTCTTATCGCAAGGGTTTATAGTCTAAGCCCACTCAAATAAAAAAATCCCCCAGCTTTCGCTAGAGGATCCTCTATTTTAACAATTTAGTTGTGCAATCATCGTCAAGTCTACGTCGAGATTTTTTCGAACTTAGTCTTTGTCCCGAAGGACATATATTGTTATGTAAGCTCAACACAACAAAAAGACCGACCTAGCTTCAGCAATAGATTACTCGTATTGCTGGCATAACTCTCCCTAGAAAGGAGGTAATCCATCCGCACCTTCCGGTACGGATACCTTGTTACGACTTAACCCCAATCATCCCCCCCACCTTAGGCCGACGAATCGGACTTCGGGTGTTGGTGACTTTCATGGTTTGACGGGCGGTGTGTACAAGACCCGGGAACGTATTCACCGCAGCATGCTGATCTGCGATTACTAGCGATTCCGACTTCAAGCAGGCGAGTTTCAGCCTACTATCCGAACTGGGACCGGCTTTGATGCGATTTGCTCCATCTCGCGACTTCGCTCCGCATTGTACCGGCCATTGTAGCGCGTTTCTAGCCCAGGGTGTAAGGGAAATACTGACCTGACATCATCCCCTCCTTCCTCCCCGTTACCGGGGCAGTCTGATTAGAAAAATACAACTAATCACAAGGGTTGCGCTCGTTGATGGACTTAACCAAACATCTCACGACACGAGCTGACGACGGCCATGCATCACCTGTCACCTTGCTCAATAAAGCACTCACTCCTTTCGGAGTAATTCAAGGGATGTCAAACCCTGGTAAGGTTCTTCGTTTATCATCGAATTAAAGAACACGCTCCACCGCTTGTGCGGGTCCCCGTCAATTCCTTTATGTTTTAGTCTTGCGACCGTACTCCACAGGCGGGATACTTAACGCGTTAGCTTCGCTACTGAAGGGGTCGATACCTCCAACAGCTAGTATCCATAGTTTACGGCGTGGACTACCCGGGTATCTAATCCGGTTCGCTCCCCACGCTTTCGTGCCTCAGTGTCAGAAATGGTCCAGTAACCTGCCTACGCCATTGGTGTTCCTTCTAATATCTACGGATTTCACTCCTACACTAGAAATTCCAGTTACCTCTACCATTCTCGAGTTTATCAGTTTGAATAATAGTTTGTACGGTTGAGCCGCCAAATTTCACCATTCACTTAATAAACCACCTACGCAACTCTTTACGCCCAGTCACTCCGGATAATGCTTGCACCCTACGTATGACCGCGGCTGCTGGCACGTAGTTAGCCGGTGCTTATTCATAAGTTACCGTCATATTCTTCACTTATAAAAGCAGTTTACAACCCGAAGGCCTTCATCCTGCACGCGGCGTCGCTCCATCAGGCTTTCGCCCATTGTGGAAGATTCCTCACTGCTGCCTCCCGTAGGAGTCTGGACCGTATCTCAGTTCCAGTCTGACTGATCATCCTCTCAGACCAGTTATCGATCGTAGGCTTGGTGAGCCTTTACCTCACCAACTACCTAATCGAACGCGGGCCACTCCCAAAGCGGATAAATCCTTTAATCCGAAGATCATATGCGGCATTAGCTACCCTTTCGGGCAGTTATTCCTCACTTTGGGGCATGTTCCCACGCGTTACTCAGCCGTCCGCCGCTCGTCAGCAGGTAATAAATTACCCCTGTTACCGCTCGACTTGCATGTGTTAGGCGCGCCGCCAGCATTCATCCTGAGCCAGGATCAAACTCTCCATAAAAATGTTTCTATTTCAAAACAAATGACTCAACATCTCCTAAGAGACAATTTTGACTTCCTGAGATATATAAATATCTCTCAGGTCATCAACATAATAAACTGACGATGATTTGCACAACTAAATTGTCAAAGTTCTAAATTATCTGTTCAACTCCACGTTGTTCTTCGCTTTGCTTTCGCGACCAGACTTAAACAATCATACTCTAGACATCACTCAGTCGTCAAGGGTTTTTTGCTAACTTGTCGCTAAAATAACAATAAAGCCAACAATTGCGCCGACTAAAGCCCCAGCCAGCACTTCAATTGGGGTGTGGCCCTTGGCGACGCGCGGCAAATCAACCTTACTTTTAGTGGCTAAAATCATCTCGGTAATGGCCTTGCCCTGTTCACCCGATGAACGTCGAACCATGACGGCATCATACATCACAATCGCACTGAACAAGAGAGCAAGACCAAAAATCGCCGAACCAACTCCTTGTTTCCAGCCGATTAGTACTAGTAGCGCTATTACTGTGGCGCTATGGGCACTTGGCATATTACCAGATAGATACAGTTGTCTAAAGCTTTTCTTGAAACTATGACTTTTGAGGCTACCGACTATATACTTTAGTCCCTGGGCCACAACCCAAGCAGTCACAATGGCAACTATATACGATGAAATAGCCATCATCTGACTATTCCTCCCCAGCTTCGTCGTCGACGGCTGCCTGTTCCGGCATTAAACCAAGCGACGCCACCTTGTCACCATCGCTCATACGCATAATGCGCACTCCTTGGGTCGTGCGTCCAAGGGTTGGAATGTCTTTTAAGCCAACCCTAATTGCCTGTCCCTTGTTCGAGATAAGTAGCACTTCACTGGCGTTCGGATCAAGCGTTTGAACTGCAATAATTGGTCCGGTTTTTGCCGTTACGACTGCCGCTTTGATACCAACGCCGCCACGTTTATGCGACGGGAAGTTAGCAACCTTAGTAGCCTTGCCGTAACCATTCTCGCTAATCACTAACAGGCTGCGTCCAGCATCATCAACAATGTCCATTCCAACCACCTGGTCATTAGGTCGCAGGCGTACGCCACGTACACCACGGGCCGAACGACCCATTGGTCGAGCATCTTGTTCGTTAAAGCGGATTGCTTGTCCAGCAGATGTTGATATAATTACATCATTATCGCCATTCGTCTTCTGAATCCACCTCAGTTCGTCACTATCATCTAGCTTAATAGCAATCAAGCCGTTGGTTCTAATGTTAGCGTAATCCTTAAAAGGCGTTTTTTTGATCGTGCCCTTAGTGGTCGCCATAAATAGGAAGCCGTCATCACTTGCATCTTTGGCGTGCCTAATAATCGAAGTAATCCTCTCCTCCGGCTGTAATTGCAGCAGATTAACCGCCGCAACACCCTTAGCCGCCAGGCTCGCCGCTGGCACCTCATAGGCCTTCAAGCGGAAGATACGACCCTTATTCGTAAAGAACAACAGATAATCATGCGTCGATGCAGAGACTAATTGGTCAATAACATCCATTTCTTTGGTCGTCATGCCACGCCTACCCTTACCGCCACGGTGTTGTCGACGATATTCACTTACTAAGGTTCTTTTAATGTAATTCTCAGTTGTCAGTAGAATGACCGAGTCTTCCTCTGGGATTAACTCCTCATCACTAAACTTACCAAGCTCATTATTAATCATTTTGGAGCGACGCTCGTCGCCGTACTTCTCTTTCATCTCCAAAAGTTCTGCCTTAATAATAGCCAAGACTTCCTTCTCGTCTGCCAAGATTTCTTCAAACCGCTTAATCATCTTGAGGAGTTCATTTAGTTCATTTTCAATTGTTTCACGCTCAAGACCAGTGAGACGACGCAGTTGCATTGCCAGAATAGCCTGTGCCTGAATTTCACTCAGATCAAACTGTTTGATTAAATTCTTTTGCGCCTCATCACTTGTTCTGCTGGCGCGAATAATTCGGATAACCTCATCGATATGATCAAGCGCAATTTTGTAACCTTCTAATATATGAGCACGTTCCTTCGCCTTGCGCAGCTCGAACTCAGTACGGCGTCGTACGACTTGCTGACGATGCTTGATAAACTCTTGCAACATTTCTTTAAGTCCAAGAATCTTCGGTTGAATGCCATCAATCAAAGCTAGCATGTTGTAATTAAAGCTACTTTGTAGGGCGGTAAGCTTATAGAGTTGGTTCAAAACCTTTTTAGGGTAGCCGTCTTTCTTGACCTCAATAACAATACGCACTTTTCCGCGCGACGTCTCATCGCGTAAATCACTAATATTAATCTTCTTTTCCTTGTAAAGCTCAGCAATCTTTTCAACTAATGTTGCTTTATTTACACCATATGGAATTTCAGTGACAATAATTTGGTGACGGCCTTTTTTAGTCTCCTCGATAGTTGCGACCGCTCTGATCGTCACACTACCGCGGCCTGTCATATAAGCTTGCTTCATCGGCGCACCACCATAGACAGTCGCTCCGGTCGGGAAGTCTGGACCCTTGACGTGCTTTAGCAGATCATCGATTGTCGCATTTTCGTTATCAATCAATTCGACCGAAGCATCAATCAACTCGCCCAAGTTGTGAGGCGGAATATTGGTCGCCATACCGACAGCAATACCAATCTGGCCGTTAAGCAGCAGGTTCGGCAGCTTGGCAGGTAGGACTACTGGCTCTTGCTCAGATCCATCATAATTATCACGGAAATCAACCGTCTGCTTTTCAATATCAGATAGCATTTCATCAGCAATGCGTTGTAAACGAGCCTCTGTATATCGACTGGCAGCTGCCGGATCACCGTCCATTGAGCCAAAGTTACCCTGGCCCTGTACTAGTGGGTAGCGTAATGACCAAGGTTGCGCCAAACGAACCATAGCATCGTAAATAGCTGAATCACCGTGTGGATGGAACTTACCCATTACATCACCGACGATACGCGCGCTTTTAACGAACTTTGCGTTGCTACGATTACCATTAACATTCATCGAATGCATAATGCGACGGTGGACTGGCTTTAAGCCGTCGCGAACGTCTGGAAGAGCACGATCGATAATCACGCTCATCGAATAGCGGAAAAAGCTGTCTTCCATAACTTTTTCAATTGTGCGTTTTTCAACACCAGCGGTGTCTTCGTGCGTCATCAATTCACCTTCAACCGGAAGGTCTTCGTTAATTGGTGCGGTTGTTGTGTTATTGTCATCATTCATACTGTTTATCCCCTATATATCCAAATCGTTAAGGTCAGCATCTTTCGCTCGTGTTTGAATAAACGCTTTACGCAAAGATACTTCGTCACCCATTAGTTTCGTAAAGATTGCATCAGAGCGCTCGGCATCTTCGATACGCACCTGAATTAAGACTCGGTTATCCGGATTCATAGTCGTCTCCCATAGTTGGTCAGCGTCCATTTCACCCAGACCCTTGAAGCGCGAGATAGTAACACCAGCCTGCTTCAGCAAATCATCGCCCGCATTAACTACCGTACCGCGATCTTGTTTTTGTGCCACTATTTCCTTTAGCGCCAGTTCCAGGTCGGGTTCATCATAGACGTAATTTTTCTTTTGGCCCCTGTTGATACTATACAGTGGCGGTTTCGCAAGGTAGACATAACCAGCCTCAATAATATCTCGCATGTAGCGGAACAGGAAAGTTAATAACAGGGTTGCAATGTGGCTACCATCAACATCGGCATCCGTCATAATAACAATCTTGTGATAACGCAGGCCTTTAATATCAAACGTATCACCAATACCGACCCCGAACGCCTGAATCATGGCAACAATTTCTTTATTTGCAAACATTTTATCAAGTCGAGCACGCTCGGTGTTAAGTACCTTACCGCGAAGCGGCAAAATAGCTTGCGTTTTACTATCGCGTCCTTCTTTCGCTGATCCAGCCGCTGAGTCACCCTCTACGATATAGATCTCAGAGGCCGATGGGTCCTTGCTGGAACAGTCATATAGTTTACCAGGCAGGCCCATGCCATCTAACGCGCCCTTACGAAGCACGTTATCGCGCGCCGCACGAGCCGCTTTACGAGCACGGGCCGCAAGTAGTGCCTTACCCACGATTTTCTTCGCAACTTCTGGATTTTCATCTAGGTAATAAGCAAAGTATTCATTCATCACCTGCTCGACATAACGTCGGACCTCAGGGTTGCCGAGCTTGTTCTTGGTTTGACCCTCAAACTGTGGATCGGGTAATTTGACCAAGATAATAGCCGTCAGGCCTTCACGGATATCGTCACCGCTTAGGTTATCTTCTTTTTCCTTTAGTAAGCCGCTTTTGCGGGCGTAATCATTGATAACGCGAGTCAAAGCTGATCGAAAGCCAACCAAATGCGTACCGCCATCGGGCGTCAGGACATTATTGGCAAAAGGCTTCACAATTTCCGTAAACGTATCATTGTATTGAACGGCTACTTCGACAACCGAATCCTCAATTTGTCGTTCGACATAGAAAATATCATCGGCCACAACATCCTTACCAATATTAAGGTGCTTCACATAACTCTTAATACCGCCTTCAAAATAGAACGCCTGGCGCGCATTAGTTCGCTGATCACGCACGTCAACGTAGATGCCCTTAGTTAGGTAAGCTTGGTGGCGCAAATAATTAACCACCCATTCATAATCAAACTCGACCGTCTCTTTAAAAATAGTCTCATCTGGGTAAAATGTAATGGTTGTCCCATTTTTGGTTGACTTACCGACCATTGCAATTGGTGCTAGCGGCACGCCTTTGGCATATTCTTGACGATATAACTTACCGTCCTTGCCAACCTCAGCTATGAGCTTATTTGACAGGGCGTTCACGACACTTGACCCAACACCGTGCAAGCCCGACGACACCTTATAGCCACCATTACCGAACTTACCACCAGCGTGCAGAACTGTAAGAACCGTCTCAAGAGCACTCTTGCCTGTTTTGGCAATCTTATCAACTGGTATACCACGACCATCATCGGCCACACTAACACCACCGTCTGCTAGCAAGATAACATCGATCTTGGTAGCATAACCAGCGATAGCTTCGTCTATAGAGTTGTCGGCAATTTCCTTAATCAAATGATGGAGGCCGTCATAACCAGTACTACCGATGTACATACCTGGACGCTTGCGAACTGGCTCAAGCCCCTCTAGGACCTGGATTTGAGACCCATCATAAGAACTATCTATTTTTTGTTTAACCACGTTGCGGCTCCCTCACTTGTTTCAGACTAATATAGCTATTTACAATAGTACCATTATAACGAACAAATTGTGTTCACTCAAGCACTTGCATTGAACATATTTCTTATGCTAATCTTATGCATAAGAGGTAAAAAACAAAAAACAAAAATATGTTTAGAAAAATTGTATCAAATCTTTCTTTCAGTCCCGCGTTAGTTGGCCAACTTGGGTTTTATGCCAAGCGCCTACGCCAAGAGGAGGCTACTCGCAAATTAGGACTCATATTTGTTGTTTTAGCCTTAGTGGTTCAATCACTTGCGGTTTTCCAGGCACCAGAGTCAGCCAACGCCGCCAGTCCTAACGACTTTGTATACGGTGGACTGCATTCATCGATTAATAACTTTTTAAAACCGTACGACGCCAATACCGCTAATCTTAAAGACATCATGACTTACACTGGTATTACTCGAGAGGAAATTGCTAGTGCACAATATGGCAGCTTTACGACTGGCAATAAATTATCATGGGGCCACGACAGTCGTTTTAGCGCTGCGCAAGGCCAACAGGCTGTACCAATCACCAATGCTAGTGGATCAGTTGTAACAACAGTCTATGCGCGGCCTATCAGTCTATATTATGGTACTAGGTACAAGATTTATGGCTGGATTGGACATTCTACAAGAGTTGGCTGGTTTGCCTTAATGCAAGTCTGCGGTAATCTAGTAACTGATATCGTACCGGCGCCCCCCGCTCCCCCGGCACCACCTACTCCACCAGCGCAGGTCACGCCAACTGCCACCCCTACGCCAACACCCCCGGCTAAATGTGCTCTCAACCCCAATCTGCTCGCCGACAGCACGGACTGCCAGCCTTGTCCTGGTAACGCCAATCTATGGATCAAAGACGAAACCTGTGTAGCTAATATCATTCAGACCAAAACAGCCGTTAACGTTTCGCAAGGTTCAGTCGATGCCTCGACCGTGACCGCTAAAGCTAGTGACGTCATCGCCTATACAATATCCATCAAAAACACTGGTCTCGCGACCAAAACTGTCACAATGAACGATTCGCTATCAGACGTTCTAGAATATTCAACGTTAATTGATAACGGTGGCGGCACGCTTGATCAAACGACCAAGCTACTCGCGTGGCCAGATGTCACGTTAGCGCCTGGCGCCAGTCAAACGCGCAGTTTTGTTATTCGCGTCCTGGACACGATACCGGACACCGCCCAGGGCCTAAGCGACCCGACCTCATTCGACTGTCGCATGACTAACGTCTTTGGTAACACTGTTAATATTGCCGTCGCCTGTAATGCACCAAAGATTGTCGAGCAGATTGCCACCCAGCTACCCAAAACTGGTCCATCTGAGAATTTATTGTTCGCGGGTATCGTACTAGGCATCACAACCTACTTCTACGCCCGAACGCGCCAGGTCAAACATGAAGTTCGACTTATTCGTCGCAATCTAAGTACCGGTACAATTTAACAATATAAAGGTGATATAGATATGAGCAATAGTCCAGAAAATATTCCAAACAGCCCCGAGTTACACGTTGATTCAGCCGAGTCGGCCGCGGAGCAATTAGAGAAATTATCGAAATCACCTGAATCTAACGTCGAACTTAGCCCGCGAGATGCCGAAGCTATGGCGGAGCGCGCCAAACTAGAAGCGCTTGATTCGGCTATTAGCGTCGAAGCTGGCGGCAAAGAGCGCCAAAACGTCAACGCAGGTGCTCCGCATCGCAGGGGTCCAGTCAATAAAAAGCAACAAGAAGCCAGTTTCAAGCGTCAAATCAAAGAAGTCCAAGCCGAGCTATCGCCCTCAAGCCGCGCCTTTAGTAAGATTATTCATAATAAGGCCGTCGAGAAGACTAGCGATCTAGTAGGCGCAACTATTGCACGTCCTAACGCTATTCTAGCTGGTGCAGTATTCGCCTTTATTTTAACTCTCGGCGTTTATGTTGTCGCCAAAGACATCGGCTACCAACTATCAGGCTTTGAAACTATCGCCTCTTTTGCTGTCGGCTGGGTGTTCGGACTAATCTACGACTATCTGCGAATTGTCATTACCGGCAAGAAATAACCTATCGGAGCTTAATCGAAACTTCGCCGGGGCCACCATTCTGGTCTTTCTGATGTACGTGTAATTTGTTAGGTTCCTCAACTGCGACCACTGGCTTAGGCGAATTAGCTGCGATAACGGTATCGCTAACGGCCTGCTGTGGGGCCGCTAAAGCGACATCAGGCCTGTTAGGCTGACTACCAGTCTGAGTAGGCGCAATGGCCATAGGCGTGCCCTGAGACGGCTTGGCGCTTGATATCTGCTGCCGTTTAGCTAGCCATTCATCAAGGAATGACGACCCATTGCTTGCACCGGTTGGACTAGGGGGCCTCAGACGATCTTGCTGGGCCTGTTTCAGGGCATCGAGCTTAGCCTTGCGCGCTACGTCACCCGCCCCTAGGCGACCAAAGATTTCTTTCTCAACCTGCGCTCTTGGACGACCGTACTTTGCCGATGACAGCTTTTTCAAGGCATCACGCAACTGAGGGTTGGATGTCCCCATCGGCGGTAAAAGTGACATACTAAAAGCCGCCGAAGGCACGTTGTTAATCATGACAGATGTAATCGTCTGGAAATTAGGTAGCTTCGTTAAATCTTCGGCGTCAAAGGTCGGTGCAAACTTCTTTTGCAGCAGCTCGGCATCAGTAATACCGATACGTCCACTAATAACCGTGCCAATATTACCAATAATCGCTTCTCTAATTTTATCTGTTAGCTGAGTCATAAACTGGTTAGCTAGCACCAAATTCAGACGGTACTTTCGGGCCTCAGACAAGATAGACTCAAAACTATCGGTCGCAAAGTTCTGAAACTCATCCACATAAAGTGCGAAGTCGACACGCTCGCTCTCGGGCATATTCGCGCGCCCCATGGCCGCCGCCTGGAACTTCATGACGAAGACCATACCAAGTAACTGCGAGTTCAACTCACCGGTTCTACCCTTTGATAGATTGACTAGCAAAATCTTCTTGTTATCCATGATCTCGCGTAAATCAAAACCGCTCTTGGTCTGGCCGATAATATTACGCATCATATCGTTACCCAGAAAAGCCCCAAATTTACTAGCAAACCAGCCTAGCATTTCGCCCTTGGCCGAGTCACTGGTTTGTGCCATTTCTTTATTCCAGAAATCTAAAACTGTTCTGTTTGTGACATGTTTTAACTTTTCGTCAGCAAACGCCTGATCGATAAAAACCTGCTGCACATCCAGGAATGATGATCCAGCCGGGTCACTCATCACCGTTAGGGCTGCGTTACGGAACCAAGATTCAAAGCGCGGACCAACAATACCAGTATGTCCTGGGTCATACAGTTTATACAGCATCGCAATCGACTCTTGAATCAAGAAATCTTGCTGATCCTGGCTCTCAAACTCAAATAAGTTCAGCCCTACCGGCATATCCATATCACCAGGGCTGAAATAAATCACATCCTCGACTCGCTCTTTGGGAATCATACCTAGTAATTCTTCGACCGAATCACCATGCGGATCAATAAAGGCAAAGCCTTTGCCATCCATCATGTCTTGAAAAGCTAAATTCTCGAGCAGTTTCGATTTACCAGTACCGGTCTGTCCAATCATGTAGGTATGACGACGACGATCGTTCGTGCTGAGTCTAATCTGCTTTTTAACACCACGAAACTCGTTATAGCCCAGCAAGAAACCTTCGTCCATGACCTGTGTCGGCCCATCAACCTGTTTAGCCATCTGTCGCTGCACTTGCGATGTCGGAATACTGTTTTGGTCCGGTAGGTGAAATAATGTCGCCAGCTCAACACTGTTAAGAATATTCTGATTAACAGTCTGCGGAAAGAATCGGAAGATATACGCTGTCACCAATTCTTCGATATCCTTAGCTACTGTAAATTTATAACCGTTATTAGTCGTCGAGTCAAAAAGCGAAAACGCCGCAACGACGTTTTTCAATAAAGCCTGTGATTTAGCAGCCGTGTTAGATGACACAACAACCCTCACTAATGTCTCATAGCCGGGGTACCGGGTTTTTTCTTCGATTGCTTCCACCAATGATTGCTCGAGCGATGTTAGTTGCCTATCTTCTGGCTTGACATCACTAGTCTCTGGCGGTTTCCAGAGCGCTTCCATTAAGCCGCGCAAATCAATTAGGCTAGTTTTCTTAACCCCCTTGTCCTTCTTGATACGATTAGCCGCATCCACAGAACTCTTTGTCCAACCATCAGCCGCCGGTCGCAGTAATAGCTGTACGGCCACACCATCTTCACGACTGGCTGCCGAAAGAGCATTCAATAAAGCACGCGCCGCATCACGCTTGGACTCCTGATAGGTTGCAATTGGATAGACAAAGTCTTTTTTGAGAGTGAATTCACCACCAATCGTACCACTCAATTTACCGGCCTGGTTAAAGATATTTCTTTCTTCAACCTCCTCAAGTCGGGCCGATGGATAGGCCGCAGCCACCGCCTGACGCATGACATCTAGCAGTACTGTCGGCACAATCGCATAGTAATGCACCAGACCTTCATGCGCCACGATCTCGAGCGAGACATGCCGCTGGCCATATACCTTACTCTTGAAGCCCTTAGTAGCTGTGCTGGCCAGAATATTGTACATAACCTGTGCCTGCGACAATACTTCTTCGGTGACATCGCGCTCATCGCGACCGCCGCCTTCTAAATCGTCACTCGATGGCGGAATGTGGATATATAAAGGCACCATCTTGAGTCCACGTTCGTAGTTCTTGGCCTCACGTAAGGTCTTTTTATATTGCGAGAAGACAAAGGCCAAGACAGCGCCTATCAAAATAATTATAATTACAGTAGTCATGATAAAGGTTAGCATGGGTCAAATTTCCGCCAGGTGCTGCATACTACGCCTCGCCCAACTCTCTTCCATAGCGTTTTTCTTGATACTCTTTTTGCAGCTTACTCACTGCCTCTTCCCGGCGATACGGGTCTTCTTTGGTGTCAGTAACAATCTTTTTAGCTCGATCTACCCATTCTTTTTCGATTAGATCGTCATCATTGGCAGTCAGCGGCGTCGTGTCATTATTCTGCAATGTAGTATTATCCACAACTATAGCGGCGTCGTCAATAAGCGATGGCAACACCGTCGGCAGCCCACTACTACTATCGGCAATACTGGCAGCCGCCTCGGCCGCCCTCTCGCGGCGTTCGACACCAGATTCAATGCCAATTTCGGGAACTACCGGATTAGGCGAAAATTCAGTATTCTGCCCACGTTGAATGGGAGCTTGCTCTGGTCCAATCACTGGTCTCGAGGTCTCTGGTTCCATATCTGTAATTATAGCATAATGATATTAAGCTTATGTAAGTTAAATTAATGACTTCTTTTTGCAATATAAATGCAGCCAATCACCACGAATACGGTCACCAATAATAAATCGTAGAATCCAACCGAACCAACTGATTGCAAGCCAATCAGCATAATTGGCGCAGCGGCAATAATTGTCGAATAATAATAGGATTGCTTGAACGATAAGGCTTGGATAGGCTTTTTGACTGTAAAAGCCGCTGACAGGTGCGCAACGATGCGGCTACTCGAGAAAACAAAAAAAGTCATTACTCCCAGTAATGACAAATACGCAAATGCGAAGACAGCTAACACGCCAAATGGCCCGATACTAGTGGGTGTGACGGTGTTGATTAATACGATGAGCAAGCAGAGGCTTGCAACAGTGATAGATAATACTACTTTTTCCAACATTCTTATGATTACTATACATTAAACAATCACTATATTGAAACAAGCCCGAGCGACAGATCTTTATGCTCGAGTTACAGCAAACGCTACTAATATAAATTTGAGCGTGTGAACCACGAGCGACCTGCCGCTGCAGGCTGTTGTACTGACCGCTCCTATACAAGGAGCATATGTCTGTACATTTACACCTTTCCACGATGTATAAAATACATCGGTACTAGATGCAAGGCGTTACGCCAGTTTGGCGGAACATCGGTAACGCCAGCAAGCAGCTAAAGGTGCGTGTCCTGCATGTGCAAGTCATTTTGGCTACGTGTCGTTACCGAGTATCCGTCAATCAAGACGTTAATTAACGTTACGGCAAATTGTTAAGGTAATGTTTGGCTTTTTATTTTTGTGTTTGTAAAAGCTTGTTCTTACAGTAGCATAAGCGTGTCCATCGGTCAATAGTATATATACGCAATATCTGTTGTATCTAATGCATATATTTATTTTGAAATTATATATAACAGATTAGATATCGGTATCGTTCTTTAAATAACAACGATGTTATTTTTACATTTTATCGTGTATAAAGCGGCTGCGTCTATGTTTATTATGGTATGGTCTGTCGGTTTCGACGCAACTCCAGGCGTAGCGTACATGGCCGACGCGCTCAGACCATGTGCACACTAACTGCGACCAAATTAGATATTCTGATTGACTATAAGTTTTGGCATATTTTTGGCTGTATCGATACTACTGGGTTTTTTGACTTGCTAGCATAACTATTAATAAGTAACGCGCCAAGCCCAAATCACACATCGATTTATACCGACATAACAAACGCCATAGCGGAAGCCTCCGTACAGACAATACTACTGCCCCATCCTGGTTATCCTGCATACCTGAAAGCGACAACAGCTAATCGCTAGCCGCTTTTGCCCACGGCGCGCAATCAGCCCGTAATTCTCAATGCCCTATCACCCATCCGCCTGCCTACTCCACGCCGCATACTAGCGAAACCAACTACCGCGTTATTTTATCCATACATGCAACAGCTAACAGGGACAAATCTATCGCTTTTGGTGCGTAGTATTTTTTACTAAAGAATATTCATAAATATCATTGACACAAGCGGCATGGCGTCATATTATAGGGGTAGCTTCTGAATAAAAAACTTATACAGAAGCCAAAAATAAACAGCTATCAAAAAACTCCACATAAAAACAACCGTTCCTCGCAGGCGGTTGTTTTTTTATTAGACACGCCAGTCTATATGTAGTGTCTTGGTAGCAAAACTACCCACTAATGAGTGGGTAGTTTTATATCATTTTGGTGGAGCTGCCGGGCACTGCCCCCGGGTCCGAAAGGTAACTGATTATTTGTCTACAAGTTTAGTCTGGCTTGGTGCTTAACGACGGTCAATAACTAAAAGCTAAACATAAAAATGCTATCGCTGTCGCGCAATAAGATGTTTTGACTTGATGTTGCTGCCCATCAAATCAATAATCGACATATTTATAACACCACCAACTATCTATGTCGCCTGTAGAAGGTGATGATCGAGCGTATTAGGCTGCGATTGGCGCAAGAGCAAGAGGTTGGAATGAGTTAACAAACGCAACTACCTTAGCTTTTGCTGTTTTAAATGCTGTTGCAATTAAAGTATGTGGGTTACGCCCACGGTCGACTTGCAAAATAATCTGTTAAAATCCTTCCGTCAAAAGCTAAAGTCAGCCCCAACGTAACAGATTGATTATAGCATAATTTGCACGAATTTAATAGTCGTGATTAACTAATATTACTTATGGTTGCTCGTGTCATGACAGTTGCACCAATCGGATTTAATGGCTCTTTGATTGAGGTCGAGAGCGACACAGCCAACGGCCTGCCGTCCTTTCAGATTGTCGGACTCGGTAACAAGGCAATCGACGAGGCCAAGGAGAGGGTACGGAGCGCGATTACCAATTCCCTACTGGAATTCCCCAAAAAACGTATCACAATCAACCTCGCCCCAGCCGAACTACCGAAGGACGGGGCTCATTATGACCTTCCGATTGCCCTAGCAATATTGTGCGTCAGTGGCCAAATACATCAGCAAGAGCTCGATCGAGCCGTTTATGCTGGTGAGCTGGCCCTAGACGGTAGTTTACGGCCCGTCAGAGGCGCTATAAGCATCACCGAAACCGCCAAGCAGCACAAATACAAGCGGGTCTATCTACCATTAGCCAACGCCCAACAAGCAAGCCTGATAGACGATATCGAAATCATTCCAGTCGCATCATTAAAAGATATATTCCTACATCTGAAAAAAGAGCTTACCCTGACACCATATGAGCGCACCGAGTCCGTGGCTGCGCCTAGTCAATTATTGCAACCGCCCCTGATTGACGATGTTCATGGCCAGGAACAGGCCAAACGAGCATTAATCATCGCCGCAGCCGGTCACCACAATATTCTACTAACTGGCTCACCGGGGGCCGGCAAGACAATGCTTGCCAAAACTCTCGTGAACTTACTGCCCGACCTCAGTCGAGACGAACAAGTCGCGACAACCAAATTACACAGTCTCGCCGGTGAGGCCAGCGAGGAAATCATCACCAAACGTGCCTTTAGAGCCCCTCACCACACCGCCAGTCGCGTTGCGATAGTCGGTGGTGGTACACGCCCGAAACCTGGCGAGATAAGCCTAGCCCACCTGGGCGTCCTATTTCTAGACGAGCTGCCAGAGTATCCGCGGGCGACGCTCGAAGCCCTCAGGCAACCCCTGGAAGACAAATCTATTTCAGTTAGCCGTGCAGACGGCCGCGCTACCTATCCAGCTGATTTCATGCTGGTGGCTACTATGAACCCGTGCCCCTGCGGATATTACGGTGATTCATCCAAAGAATGCACCTGTTCCAGTACGCAAATCCTAGCTTATCAAAAACGACTATCTGGTCCCCTGCTTGATCGCATAGATTTAGTAGTACACGTCGCGCGCGTCCCTAATGAGATGCTACTTAATAATAAACCGTTAGATAATTCACAACATATTGAAGCAAAAAGTGTCATTAATAAAGCCCTAAAGGCCCAGTTATATAGATACAGCCGTTGTTCTAGATACAACTCATCAATGACCAATCGTGATATTACGAAACACGCTCCAATCCAACCAGACGCGCAAAAAATATTATCGCAAGCCGCTGAACGCCTGGCGCTAAGCGCACGCAGCTACCTAAAAGTTATCAAAGTCGCCCGCACAATCGCCGATTTAGCAGGCGAAGACAATATATCACTTGCCCACATCAGCGAAGCTCTGCAATACCGCACCTAAATAAGCTTGAACTATGGGGTCACATCTGGTAGAATAGCTAACGAGTAAACGCTCAAAAGTTGCACTCTCAAAAAAGGAGATAACAATCAGTACATCAATTCGTATCAATGAAGCAATTCGTGCAGAACAATTGCGCGTAATCGGAGCTAACGGTGACCAACTAGGAATCCTTAGCCGAGCCGAGGCGCTTAAAGTTGCCGAAGAAGCAGGAGTTGACCTAGTTGAGATCTCACCCAATGCCGATCCGCCCGTAGTAAAAGTTGTTGACTGGGGTAAATACCAATACCAGAAGATGAAAGAGCTACAAAAGAATCGTAAGAACGCTAAAACTGCCGAACTAAAGCAGATGCGCCTTGGCCTAAAAATAGGCGCCAATGACCTAGAGATTAAGCTACGTAAGATTCGCGAATTCTTGAGCGACGGACACAAGGTGAAAATTCTTGTCGTCTTTCGCGGACGAGAAATGGCGCACCAGGACCTGGGCTACGTCATGATTGATAAGATCGTTAACCTCCTAGAGGCAGACGCAATTTTAGAGCAAAAGCCTCAGATGGCTGGTCGCAATCTGAGCATAGTAGTAAGGAGTAAATAATGCCAAAGTTAAAGACCCACAAAGGAACTGCTAAGCGGATCAAAGTTACCAGTACAGGTAAGTTGACCCGCCGCCGCGCATTTGGCGGCCACTTGCTTTCCAAGAAAAGCAAAAGCCGCAAGCGCAATATCAACACCACTGCATTTGTTACGGGTGCAATGGCTAAAAACGTTAGACGCGTGTTAGGAATTTAATTATGCGAGTAAAAAGAGGCGTCACCGCACGAGCTAAACACAAAAAAATCTTAAAACTAGCTAAGGGCATGCAGCACAACCGCACCCGCTCATACCGTCTTGCCAAGCAAGCCGTTATCCGCGCTTTGCAATATTCATACCGCGATCGCCGCAATCGCAAGCGGGATCTACGTGGTCTGTGGATTACGAGGATTAACGCGGCCGCCCGCGAACTTGGTACAACATACGGTAAGTTAATTGCCGGCCTAAAAGCCGCTAATATTGAACTTGACCGTAAAGTTCTGTCCGAACTTGCCGTGAGCGAGCCAAAAGCTTTCGCCGAAATAGTCAAAACGGCAAAAATCTAAGTACCGAATCGGGTCTTTACTACTACAATTAAAATAATCGCCATCTGATGAAGGCGATTATTTTAATGGGCAGCGTACCGATAAGCCGGGTTCTGTCTGGGATGATCATCTATCTAGCCAAGTAGTTGCCTACCTAATCGAGCGGATATCGACCTGCGGACGAGTAGCCCTTAATGCAGATCTCCTTGCAGCCGGCAGGGTTTACCTCCACGCCATGTCACCATGGAATGCTGTGAGCTCTTACCTCACTCGTTTCATCTTTGCCCAATAAATTGGGTAGTTTCGTTTCTGTGGCACTTTCCCTAGAGTCACCTCCGGTCGCCGTTAGCGACTGCCGTTACTCTATGCTGCCCGGACTTTCCTCCTATACCCAAAGGCACAAGCGATCATCTAATACACTGCCTCAATATAGTATATCAAACTATGGCTGATCATTTTTATGTTCGTCGAGTAACTTGTTAACCAGCGCGTCAGCAACATGATTAAGCTCGCGCGGTATATGATTAAACTTCACAGAGTCAAATTGAGTGACGAGCTCACGAATACGCTCGTTAATCGGCCATAGCTCCCGATTTTTAATCGAATAGACGCCCTTCATTTGGTTGACGACCAGCATACTATCAATTCTATATTCAACCTCCTTATAGCCCAATTCAAGAGCGCGCTCTAATCCTAAGCGTACGCCGTGGTATTCAGCCTGATTATTAGTCGTAATACCCAAATAAGCACCGCCCTGGTCCAATACCTGGCGATCATGATTCATAATTATGAATGCTGATGCTGACGGCCCCGGATTACCCCTTGAACCACCGTCAGAGTAGATAACAACGCTCAGAGGGTTTGTAGCCTTTTTAACATCATTACCTCTATACGCAACTTCAAGATTGTCACCCGCCAACTGACCATACACCCCCAGTATGGCCTGGGCGCTATCTCTCAAATTATTTTGCGAAATTTTGTCAATCGACAGCCAATCATAAGTATCGTAACTACTGCCCAGTTTAATCGGCTTGTCCGTCGCAACCCCATCGATATTATAAACAACGAGAACGTGCTGAATATCACCATCCTCACGGTTATTTATAGATAGCACATCACCCAGTTTGATATCACCAGCTACTAGCCCGGTATTATTAATCAAGTGACGTCGCATAGCGTCATCTGGCTGCTCGCCGTCTTCTATAGTGCCGCCCGGCAGCTCATACTTACCAATAATGCCTGGTCTACCCTGAGAGCGCCTTAATAACAGCACCCTATCACCGCTACGCACGACAGCCTGTACAACTATCCTCTGTTTCATATTATTGCTATTGGTACTTTCTGTGTTTGATTCACTACTACTTCATAGTGTAGCATCTAAGAATTCGTTTGACGATAAGGTCGACTAGACAAGAATAATGTCAATCATAAAAAGTCCCGGGAATATGCTGTCGACGCTAGATATTCCCGCCGTAAAGCAAGGTGGGTACTCGCAAAACACTTCCAAGGAAATGAATCATTAGAGTTCCCTATCTACATGATATTCAGGAAAATCATTTACGCCTAGGCTCATCCCGGGACTCTTCTATTATACCACTCTAAAGGTGGAAGATGCCGCCAAAGATACCTAGGAAAAAGTTTATAACAGCCACCATAAAAACACTCAATGACGGTCCCGCCAGTAGTACGAGCGCAAAAATAACGATAATTCCATAACGCTCCATCGCCTCCATGCCGCGCCTGACAAACTCGGGCGCCAGGGCATATAGCACCCTTGAGCCATCGAGAGGGGTAATTGGTATACTATTAAATATAAAGAAGCCCAGGTTAACCAAAATAGCCGTGTGAATTACTTGATACCAGGTACCCTCTACTGGTGTACCAATCAAGACCCATAGGCCAAAACTTAAAAACGCTAGCACTAAATTAGTCAGCGGACCAGCTATGGCAACTAGTGCCGCGCCCCACTCGTTCCAGCGTACATTATTCGGGTTAAAGGGTACGGGTTTTGCCCCGCCAAAAATCGGCGCACCGGCCAAGGCCAACATAACAGGCAGAATAATAGTCAAGAATGGATCAATGTGCTTGATCGGATTAAGCGTCAATCGGCCCTGGGCTTTAGCCGTATCGTCACCCAGCCAATAACCAACGAAAGCATGCATCGCCTCGTGCAAAGTCATCGACAACAGAATAACTCCAATAATAATCACGATGTATGTAATATCAAAACCCATATACACTATTATAACAGTCCCCCTTGGAATTACGCCCAAACCCATCTACCCTTGACGAAGATGTCAAAAAACGCTATACTGACACAGATTGTTAAAAATAAGTGGAAGTAATCAAATGGCAGCACGATGTGAACTAACCGGAAAAGGCAAACAATTTGGCCACAATGTGAGCTTCTCTTTGCGTCGCACAAAGCGCGTATTTAAACCAAATCTTCAAAAGAAGACTTTTGAAGTTGATGGACAAAAGATTACGATGATTCTTAGCACACAAGCTATCCGTACTCTTAAGAAAAAGGGCATCCTAGCCTAAATTGCCAAATTAGCCTACTAAAACACCCCCTATAATGGGGGTGTTTTAGTAGGCTAATTTGGGCCAGTCTAACTACGAGTCACCTCGACTATAGTCAGCACTGGTGGCATAGCAGCCGCGCTCTTAATCTTATACTTCGGGACCGACTCGACTGCGGTGCCCAACTCTTTAACAAAAATCTCCAATGGATCCTGAGCGACCTCGTATGCAAGGCCTGCCTCAGCATAATGAATCGGTATAACGACCTTGGGGTCGATTTTTCTAACTAGATTTGCCGCGCCCGTAGCATCGAGCGTGTAACCGTTGCCGCCGACTGGCAGGATTAAGATATCCAAGATGCCCAGCGCCTCTAGCTGATCTTCACTTAGATTCTCATATATATTACCGATTAGCCCAATCCGAACTTCTCCGACTTCAATCCGATACATCGTCGATGTTAGTTCCTGATCAGCGGTGTCGAGATGACGCTGAGTAGCGATTCCATGAATATCAAAGTCAGCGACACCGTATTCACCCGGACCCTCGATTAAAAGCTTGGCGTCCTGGCTGCCCAGCGCGAACCTTGCCTCGGTCGCAATTTCGACCGCGTCCTTAATCACTACGTCCTTCAACCCAACAACCGACAATTTGGGGTCGGCTACGATAACCGCCTTTTTTGTCGATATGACTACAGTATTACCGCCCTTATATTCAATTTCAAACATTTTCTTCTCCTCTATTGCTGACTTAAGGCGTTGTCTTTATCAACCAACACTGTATATTTGCCGTTTAGAATTTCTGTAATAAATCTATCTCGAACACTTAGTCGATAATAGAACTCATCATATGATAACACGGTGTAATTAATATCTCGACCCTCGCCTCTTTCTATAATCTTAACAGCCGACCTAACCTTGAGCGACGACAGATTACCGACCAACAAGACATCAACAGCACTACTAGAACCACGAACCAGCACACCTGCCAGAAGAGCCAAGCGCAGACCCGGTATAGCCCTAATCGCCATACTGTACTCATCGGTAGCATCATTACTACGATCGCTAGCTGCCTGAACTTCGCTAATTTTGTCACCAAAGATAGCCCTAAGCGGTATATAAAAGTCATAACGTTGATTAACTTGATAATAAAGTTTGTTGTCGGCACTGTCGCTCGTAATAACGCCAACTTCTAACATATTAGATAGTTCGCGACGTACCGAATTTATTTGTTCATCGATTTTGCGCGTAATTTCACGAACATAAAAAGATTGACCAGGATTATTCAAAAACAAATGAAGCAACTTCACTCTTGTTTTTGAACCAAATAATGCGTCAATCATTCATTTTTCTCCGGGTAACTTTCGTGTTCTATAATATCACGATTATTTATAGATAGCGAGCTGAGACGATAAATAATCTCGCGCATCATCCGTCGTTAACCATTGAATAAAATTGTTGCGACGCATCCAAGTTAACTGCCGTTTGGCCAGGCGCCAGTCACGCGTTGCCGCATCTTTTTTGAGATCGTCTAGACTTATTGTATTAAGCATGTACGCACGTATCAACGGATAGATATTAGACTTTAAAGCTTCGCTATCCCATCCATATTTTTTGCCCAACATTATTGCCTCGTCGACTACTCCATTCTCAAGTAGTTGTTCAATACGTTGTGCAATACGTATACGCAACGTTATTTTGTCTGTTGTAATTCCAACTATAATACTATTATCGATAGGTGTTAATCGACGATACGGGACGCTCATTCGTGTTTCGATTGCACGAATGACATATCGCTTGTTTTTCTTGTTTTCTGGTAGTATTACGTTGTTTTTTATACAATACTGATGTAATTCAAGAAGCGTCATATTGTTTAAAAGTAGTCGCTGCTCCGAATCAACATCCGCACCAAACCCATAGTCAAACAAGACACCGTCAACGTATAAACCGGTACCTCCGACCAGAAATGGCACATGACCGCGTGCGCGAATCTCAGCAATTTTATCCGTAGCGTAACGTTTAAAATCGGCCGCCGAAAACCGCTCCCCTGGATCAACCAGGTCCAGCCCCCAGTGCGGCACACGTGCCTGATCGGCCCCACTTGGCTTGGCGGTACCTATATCCATATGCCTATAGATAGTCCGTGAATCAGCACAAATAATTTCACCATCATATTGCGAGGCAAGCTCAACGGCTAGTGATGTCTTGCCGCTGGCTGTTGGGCCAACAAGAACGATAAGTGGCAGCCGGCTGTCTATCGCTGAGATTGCCATCGTAGATCCTTGAAATTATCAACAATATAAGCAGTACAGCTAACACCTTCTTGACTTAATAATTGGGCTTGCACCTCCCTGCCACCAGGAAAACCGGATGATAAGCCACCAAACCGATTAACGACACGGTGCCACAGTAGGTCTGACGGTCCAAAATGAGCCAGTCCGCCAACTATGCGCGCGGCATGTGCAATACCGCAATATCCAGCAATATCACCATACGTCATTAACCTACCATATGGAATATTTGATACAACCACGTAGACCTTGGCCTTAAAGTTATCCGTATATAGGTGGTCTATCATCAGCCCTAGTCCTACAGTTTGGCAGATATGCCGCCAAGTTATCCAGCGCGACCTTCTCCTCGCCGTCTTGACTGCGAATACTAACCTCACGCGCATCGCGGTCCTGAGGTCCAACAATAATCTGAATTGGTATTTTTAAATTAGTAGCTTCACGAATCTTCTTGCCGAGCGATTCATTGCGATCATCAATCGTATAGCGAATTTCGTTATATTTGACCGGCTTCATGAGAACTACACCTCCGAGTACCGCGCCTATATCGCTAACGTAATCTAAAACGGTGTCGTTAATCGTCAGGACTCTAATTTGCTCTGGCGCTGACCAAAACGGAAACCATCCGGCAGTATGTTCGATCAGGACGCTCAGGAAGCGTTCAATTGAACCTAGCAGTGCACAGTGGATCATGACTGGCGTCTGGGTGTTACCTTCATTATCTGTATATTGCAAACCAAATCGACCAGGCTGCACAAAGTCTAATTGAATAGTCGCAACCTGGTGTTCCCTACCGATTGCGTCAGTCGCCATGAAATCAATTTTGGGACCATAGAAAGCCGCTTCCCCGTCCTGTTCAAAATATTCAATCTCATTTGTAATGACCGCCGCCTTTAACTGCGCCTGCGCTGATTCCCACAGCGCCATATCACCCAAGTAGCCGTCACTACCGTCACGATATGATAGCCTAACTCTAAGCGGCATCTTAATTGATCCGTATAGTTCACGAGCGCTCGCTAGCAAGTTATTGATTTCAGGGCCGATCTGATCACTGCGACAAAAAACATGACTATCATCCTGGGTCAGTGAGCGAACACGGTTCAAACCACCCAGCTCGCCAGTTTTCTCATCCCGATAATCGGTTGTTGTCTCCAGAAATCGAACCGGCAAGTCACGATAACTGCGCGGATGACTAGCATAAATCTGCGTATGATGCGGACAGTTCATTGGTTTCAAGGCCATTTTGTCGTCGGTTTCTTGACTAGTGACCAAGAACAGCTCATCACCGAATTTAGCCCAGTGTCCAGATGTCTCGTATAAGTCAGTTTTTGTAATATGCGGCGTCCAAACTTTCTGAAAGCCATACGACTGGCGCAGCTGATTAGAATACTGCGCAAAGATATCACGCAAGATCGTGCCCCTCGGAGTAAAGAGCGGCAGGCCAGCCCCGACCAGTGGCGAAACGGTATAGATGTCTAGCTCCTTGCCGAGACGACGATGATCGCGCAGTTTGGCCTGCTCGAGTCGCTCTAGGTGCTGGTCCAATTCTTCCTGTGTCGCAAAAGCCACACCGTACAGGCGCTGCATCTGAGGATTTTTTTCATTACCACGCCAATAGGCGCCAGCCACGCGTAGCAGCTTAAATGCACCGACATCTTTCGTATTAGCAACGTGCGGACCGCGGCACAAGTCAACGAAATTACCGTTTTTATAAAATGACACGCTCTCAACAGCCGCTTCACCATCCGTTGCTAACCCAAGTTCATGAACGTCCAAGTCCTTAGCCACTGTCGTACCGGTACGCTTCAAATCATTCAACAGCTCTTCCTTGTAAGGCTGATTGTTCTCGCGCGCCCAGTCAATAGCCTGATTGATTGGCATTTCGAAGCGTTCGAAGTTATCGCCATAATTAATAATGCCGCGCATCTCTTTTTCGATTTTTGGAAAGTTGGCCTCTGATATCCTTAGTTCGCCCAGGTCAATATCGTAATAGAAACCATTGTCGACAACCGGACCAACACCAAATTTAGCCTCTGGCCATAATCGCTGGACAGCTGCTGCTGTGATATGCGCTAGACTGTGTCGCATTGCATGTAATTGATCGTCGTTCATCGTGCTCTAACTCCTTTGTTATAAAATAAAAAACATGCGATGGTTATATTTAAGACTCATCAAAATGGCTTAAATCTAAATATCGCATGTCTCGGACTCGCCTTTGAGGGTACGAGTGGTTCCACCGGACTTTCCGCTGTGCGAGCGGACACTTGTCGAACGGCTTTTATCGTGCGCCTTTCATACACGGAACTCGATAAGTGGTTAGTTTATGTCGTCGTTCAGATATTATAATATCATATTCTTGCACCACCACCCCTATTTTGCTATCCTTATATAAGCTTGGGTCCTTAGCTCATTTGGCTAGAGCGCCACATTGACGTTGTGGAGGTGAGAGGTTCGAATCCTCTAGGACCCACCAAATTGTCATTTAACTCATCATTAACAGTGGTGAGTTTTTTGTTTCCCACACATTACAATAGTTTTCCACGTGGGTATTGCATCTGAAACGTGGTGGTATATATCACGAGATGAATACCGGGTCACCACGCCTACTATTGACAATCTATAGTGTTTATGCTAACATTGATGTATGGTCAATAAACAACAGCTGCAACCCTTGTCACAAATCTCTCAACTAGAGCGTTTTAGCCTGGGCTTTGAATACGACAAGACGCTGCAGGAAGTTAAGCGAGACGTCCGTCTCCGCACCTACAAAGACGCCTAATAACCTGTCTGCTCAATAATTAGCTAATACGCCGCCCTTCATGGGGCGGCGTATCTTTATGGCAGGATCAATAGGTTGTTAATAACCGGTTATCTGGCGCGTAGCGAGCGCTTCAAGTCCTTGGACTGTTGCTTCGCCTTCGTAACAGACTGGTGTGTCGCCTTATCCGTTACATCAAACTTATCAAGGTAGCGACCGAGTAGCAGCCGCGTCTGCGAATAAAAGGCCGACAGCGAACTATAGGCAATAGCCGTTATCGGCATCAAGAACCATTGCGCGACCATCAAGATAGTGCGGTGTCGTTTATAGCGCGCTGGACGGGGTGGCAACATCTTGAGTGACAGAAATACAGTTATAAATAGACCAATCATAGCAACCTGTTGGATGCTACTAATCACATCTGGTAGCTGGTGGGCTATGGGGTCACGAAAAGCCTGACTATTGATTAGCAGTGGTACCCAGCCACCAAAAGCAACCAATATCGACACGCTCGCTAGCGTTACATGTCCATCAAGCAGCCTGACAAGCCTTCCAAGAGCTCCCATAAGTGGCACCTTGCGATTATGGGTAAATATTCGAGTCGCGACATACGGGACGTCTGAAGCCCCATATGCCCAACGTTTGAGTTGAACGAATTGCGCCTTAAGCGTCTTGACATACGTTCCCGATAAAACAGCATCTTGGTAAATTGGAACATAGATAGGCTGGACGGCGTAGTCACCATTGAAATAGAAGTAGCTACGCCAATACTGATGACCGTCCTCGACGATCGTGCGCGTACTCCAAAAATCCATCTCTACTAAGGCATCCATTGGCTGAGAATGTGAGGCAAAATTACGCAAAGTATGCGGTCGCATCGAACTAATAATATTCCAAAACGAGTTACCGGTCGCAACAACGCGCATCGGCGCCGGCGCATCCCATATGTTATTCAAAAATAGCGATATCGGCTGATAAGATAAATGCTTGCGGTCTTCGTGCACGATATATTCATAGGCGACGTAGTCAAAGTATGTCGGATGAGGCCGGTTATCACTATCTAGTGTCGTAATAATAACATCTTGATACTCAATCCCCTGCCCGGGCAGCCAATCGCGCAGATAGCGGCCGGCGTGCGTGATATTACCACCCTTACCAATCACTTCATCCTTGATATCCTTGGGATGCTCAATCAATAAAAAGGCATAAAACTTCTCACCATACTTGCGATGGAGTCTAGCAACTGTTTGCTTGATAGCTTCACCCCCGCGCTCTTCGTAGGCAATCGCTAATATCAGCTTCGATTTATCATAAGTGGTATTCAAAAGCGACTTGATAGTTGGCTCCAGTACGTCGTAACCTTCATTGTAGGTCGCCACGATGACGGCGTTATAAATCTGCGATGGTTTTGGAAAGTCACTTAAATGCGACGACATGAGGTGTAGATTATCGATATGCGCATAGGCGCCGAAAGAATGCAGGTTAGTCTCATGACGCTTTTCGAGTGACGCTGCGGGGTCCTCCAGATCGAGCAGACGTTGCCGCCAATCAACCCTCTGGGCTTGGACTAAGTTATTATTGCCACGAATAGTATGGTACGCAATACCAACAGCCTTAACAATGAGGGTGATGATGACAATCATTAAATAAATAGCAGCCAGGAGCGGGCTAGTCAAAGATAAAATAAATAATAGTGCGACTGCACCATAACTTAGCAAAGCCGGTACCATCTCAAAAAAGCGATATTGCCGAGTTCTTTTACCGAGTGGTATTTCTAGATCAGTCATAATCTACTGCGGTGACCAGACGTTTAAGACCGCATAGGTCGTCATCCAAGCAAAAACAATAATTGCCAGACTGAACCACGTGAATAGGATTGCCAAGGCCGGCCCTTTGACAATCAGCAGCTTAACCGCCAGGGCGACATGCATCACGGCCACGAATAAACCAAAAACTCCGAATGTCAGCAAATAATACCATTGGTCACGGTAAAAATGCGTAATACCAAAAGCCGAATAATGCGACACGAGTTGCAGGTCACTCGGATGAACACTCAGGCCAACGTATATTATAAAACTCAGCGCCAGCAGCAATAATGATCCGTTTAGTACCAAAAGATACCGATTGTTTAAGAGCTGCGAGAGTGATTCTTGTATAATTTTTTTCATAACTATTTTATGGAGCCGCTGTCCGGATTTGAACCGGAGACCTACGCTTTACGAAAGCGCCGCTCTACCAGCTGAGCTACAGCGGCACGCATCAGTGATTATTATAGCATCCTCATTCATGAAAATAAACGCCCCCTCCCCTGTTGCACGGAAAGCTAAAAACTGCTATCATACTCTAAGTTCACCCTACATACGGGCTCGTAGTGAAGGGGTTATCACGCCTCCCTGTCACGGAGGAGATCACCGGTTCAAATCCGGCCGAGCCCGCCACGAAAAAACGCTATCATCTGATGGCGTTTTTTCGTGCCCGAGACTTGGACCGGATTCGAACCGGTAGCCCAGAGGGCACCGGGTCGCGTAGTGCCGTGAAGCAAAAATGTGTTTACATATTTTTGCAAACAAACAGAGGAGGCTTTAGCCGATAATCCGGCCGAGCCCGCCAAGCATTTATTAATACCGCCTTCATGGTGGTTTTTTAATTCTAAACTAACCTCATCTGATAGATATGAATTATGATAAATCGCTATAGTCATCCAGGCGCTCGTCCATCTCTATAACTTTGCGCATACGCCTGGCACGTTGTTTCTTGTGTTTAGCCGAGAGCGACGCGGCTGCAAACGCCTGAGTTTGCAGTTCATTTTTAAACTTATGATAGCTATCCAAACGCGTACTAGCTAGATTACCGCTCGCCACGGCCGCTAGCACTGCGCAATGTGCTTCTTTGACATGGCTGCAATTATTAAATGCACAACCTAGAGCCAAGGTCTCAATATCCTGAAAGCTTTGGTCTAAATATTCTGCTTCGCCCCAAAGCTGTAATTCACGAATTCCTGGAGTATCAATAATCATGCCGCCGCCTGGCAATAAAAAAAGTTCGCGATGGCTAGTCGTATGTCGGCCCGTTGAGTCAGATTCACGGATCGCAGCTGTCTTTTGATGGTACGCACCCAAAAGTGCGTTAGTAAGGGTCGACTTGCCAACTCCCGATGAACCTAGTAACACCGCCGTCTTGGAGTCGTGAATCAAGGCTTTAATCTTATCAATCCCCTCATGCTTAATAGCTGACGTTATAATATACGGTACGCCCAGCGCCTCAATCTGATGTAATTTTGCATCCAAATCTACTGACTTGTCGGCTTTATTAAATATAAAAACCGGCTCAATATGGCTCTGACGCAGCTGGTAGCTATAACGTTCCAGCCGCATCAGGTTAAAGTCTAGGTCTAATGCCTGAACAACAAATGCGATATCAATATTAGTCGCTAACACTTGTCGATCATTGCTATTACCGGCGGTTTTACGATTAATCTCGCTAGTCCGTGGCAAGACAACTTGAACAACTGCTTTATTCAAGTCGCTCGGCTGGATTACCACCCAGTCGCCAACTTTTGGTAACTGATATTTCTCGCTGCGGTGCATTAAGCTGCCAGATATTTCACAATCATACCCCTCCGGCACAGCCACTCTCAAGTAACTGCCGTAATCAGCCACGACACGTCCAGGCACGCATCCTGTCAGGCCAAGTCCAGCCACGGCCGCAGCTATCTGATTGTTGTAACCATATGTTTGTAAATCTATCATTGCAACCAGTGTAGTTGATAATGACAGATTATAGAAATCCTATTTGTCTAAGCGACTGGCGACAAAGTCCCAGTTAACTACATTCCACCAAGCTGCCACGTAGTCATCGCGTTTGTTTTTGTAATCTAGATAATAAGCATGTTCCCAGACGTCTAGCCCGAGTAGCGGCGCTTCCAAGCCCTGCATAATTGGCGTATCCTGATTGGCCGTAGAGATAATCTGCATGTCAGGTTGTAGCCAAACCCAACCACTACCAAAAACAGCTAGCGACTTGGTCGTGAACTCATCAACAAAACTTTGAAAACTGCCATACTCGGCGATAATCTTTGCGGCCAGTTCACCCCTCGGCTCACCGCCGCCTTCGGGCGACATCCACTGCCAAAATAAGCTGTGATTATAGTGACCACCGCCATGATTCCTAACGGCCGTTTGAACAGGTACTGGTATAGTATCAAGCCCAGTTATCAATTCCTCAAGGCTTAGAGCTTTGAGTTCAGGGGCACTATCAACTGCAGCATTTAGCTTGTCGACGTACGTCTGGTGATGTTTACTGTGATGCAAGAACATGATGTCCTTACTAATATATTTGCCCAGGGCGTCATAATCGTATGGCAAGTTTGGTAAATTGAACATAAGTTTATCTCCTATAGTTATTGGGTGCTCGCGCTACTGGCGCTAGATACGCTCGGTACCGAGATATATTCTTTAATTTTGCCGGCAGTTTTAAGAGATGCTAGGTCTTTGTCGAAGGTACTCAGTGGCACTTTAATATATTCATAACTAACCTGTGAATCGTTAATATCCAACAACCTGACAAAGTAATAGCCGTCACCGGTCGTCGATTCTATCACTCCCGACACTTGACCACGCCCCAACTTACTAGCCGCGCTGGCCAACCCACCATCGGTATTGTTCTTTGGCACCCAACCAGACGCACCGTAGGTCGCCTTGCTACCACCAATAGCCGCGCTACCTGCGACAATAGATTGAAAATTACTGCCTGGCGCCTGAACTTGAGGTGTAATTGCCTTCACTAAAGCAGATGCGTCTTTATCGACAGCGTAGGCAACCTTCCGACGCAGCAATTTATCACTGGTAATAGAGCGGTACTCGTCAGGACTCCAGTTATAATAATCCAGAATAACAGCATCGTACGTCTGCTGCGACACCTCGCCATCACTCGATTGGCGTTGCGACTTCAGAAACGCTTCCAGCTCCGTGCTTGAAACCGTAATGTTCAACTGCCCAGCTAATTTCTTGGCGTAAGCATCGGCGATGGCGTCTTGCATAGCCTTTTGTTTGCTATAGTCGAGCTGCTTTTTGCCATCTGGCGTATTGGGGCTAACTTGCTCCTTGGTCTCTAGGTAATAAGCATCGCTGCGATACTTCATCAAATAGTCACTATAAAGCACCGGATAGCCATCGACCGACGCCACAGGCAGAGGCAGGACCTTTGTAACGCGGTACATAAAGGTTCCCGTATCCTGGGCTAAGTAAAGACGCCACCAGCCAATAACCGACAGGACTACGACAGCCGCAAGACTGATAATAATAGCATTAATCACCAGTCGGTGACGGGCATATTGAACGGGATACTTAAACCTACGACCACCTGCTAAAATCTTTTCTCGATGCTCGGCCACGGTCTCGTTAGTAATACGCGACGGTGGTTGATTGGTCTTGCGGCGAACTTTAGCTAGTAACTTCTTCATAATCTCCTTGGTGCTTAACGGCGTTATTAACAGCGTCTTGAAGTTTGTTATAGGTTTCATCCGGATGCTCGACTTGATGAATCACCAAATCACCCACAAATGTCTGAATAACAATGGTACCGAATTTAAAAACTTCACCCGTAAACCCTGGTATATTATAGCTTATGTTTTGAATCTTGGACAGCCGTAGCTCAATAACGTCTTTGCCAAAAAGCCCACGTTGAGTGACCTGCCTAATGCGCTGATCGGTCACAATATATACTGTAAAATACCACAATATAAAATGATATAAAAATAACAACAATCCAATCGCCAGTCCGGCCACTGGTAGCAAGAACAGCTCCAGGTTAGTTTGCCAAATGAGCGGTGGGATTGAAGTGATGACAAGTGGAATTAATAATAAATAAAAACCTTTGCGCATAGCAATAACATGACGGCGAAAGACGAATAATAATTCCTCATCGCTACGTTGACCCTCGAAGTCGGGTTTATTGTCAGTTGTGCTATTGTCATCTTTACTCATAATATTTTGGTACCCCGGGCAGGAGTCGAACCTACAACCTTATCCTTAGGACGGATCTGCTCTATCCAGTTGAGCTACCGAGGCCAATCCCCAACTCTGCTATTGTAGCATATAACAGAGGTGCTTAGCGTGTGAACTTTTCGTGTAAAACCTGGTAGTCATATAGCTCATCGGCGCTAAACCAGTGCACTATCTCTTGTGCAGCCTCGTCAACATCGCCGCTGGCGTGTATCAGGTTAGGTATGCCCTTGTTATTATCGTCGGCGTAACCAAAACTCATATGTGAGTAATCGCCGCGAATTGTTCCCGGATTAGCCGACTTGGGTTCAGTCGGACCGACTAATTTACGCACCAACGCCACTGCCTCGACTCCCTCGAGCACCATAGCAATCACCGGCCCTTGGGTCATCATATCCAGCGTAATATTAAAAGTATGCTCACCGCGACGCGTCACCATCTTGCCAATATCTTCGTAGTGCTTGTAGTAGTGGGCTTTATTAGGGGCTAGCATCTTGGTAGCAACAATCTTGAGGCCGACGCGCTCAAACCTGGTTAATATTTCACCGACTAGACCACGCTGCAAAGTGTCTGGTTTAAAGACGATTAAAGTTTTTTCAATGTTTTTATCGCTCATGGCTCTCCTTATTCTATTACATTCATTGTATCAAAAGTGCCATTGACCGTACAGTCAGTAGCGCTGCGACATACCGCTGAACGGTACTCACAAATCCGTTGTACCCACCGACGACGATTTAGGCTATGCTAATAGTATGTATATGTCAGAACTACTGCTCGATTACATCGAACACCTTGAGGTCGAAGGTGGTCGCTCGGCACGCACGGCCGAGAACTACACCCTATATCTGGAGCGCTTTGTAGAATTTACTAACGACATAACCGTAGACAAAATAACATCAGAGGTAATTCGCAAATATCGCCTATGGCTGAATCGTTATAAAAACAACAACGATGACGAACTAGCTACAATCACTCAAAATTACCATCTCATTGCCCTGCGCGGCTTCCTAGGTTACCTGTCTAAACGCGATATTGCCAGCCTCTCCCCTGATAAGATTGAGTTGCCAAAAACCTCCCGCAAACAAGTCACTTTCCTGCATTACGACGAGGTTGAACGAATCCTGTCTCAAATTGATGATTCGTCAGAAGTCGGATTACGCGATCGTGCTTTAATTGAATTACTATTCTCTAGTGGCCTGCGCGTCTCGGAGCTCGTTAATCTGAATCGTGATCACATTAATACCAAGCGTCGCGAGTTCATGGTGCGCGGTAAGGGCCAAAAAGATCGACCGATATTTATTAGCGAGAGCGCGGCTGGTCATGTTAATAACTATCTGACGTCGCGCATCGATAATTTACCACCATTATTCCTGAGCTACAGTCGCAATAATGTCGTTAATATGAGTGGCGATTATAGGCGTCTGACAGCTCGCAGCGTCCAACGCGTTATTAATAAGTACACTCGGCTGGCCGGCATCACCAAACATGTCAGCCCACATACCATGCGGCACAGTTTTGCAACTGACCTACTGATGAATGGGGCTGATATCCGTAGTGTTCAAAGCATGCTAGGTCACAGTAACATTAGTACGACCCAGGTATATACGCACGTTACCGATCAACATCTGCGCGAAGTGTACGAGAAGTTTCACAGCGAGACAAGCGAATAGAACCCGACTAACTACGGCGTACAGTTATTCACATAGTCACTGGGGTTGTTAGTCACTAAGAAATTCTTACAGAAGTTACCGGTGGTCTGAACGGCCGCCTCGGGGTATGGAAAATTGGGGTCGCTAAATTCCACTCGACTCTGCACTCTGCGGAACAAGTCATTGGCCCGTCCCGTCGAGTCGATTTGCGGCTGTACGCCGTTAAACTGCACCGTGTTATTACTATTTAGTAACGAAACTCTAAAGTTGGTTTTATTGTATAGAGACGTCAATCGCAAAAACGCCGTTCGGTTACCGCCACCAATTGGTGTCGGTAAGATTAACTGCGCCCGGCAAGCATAACCACCACCAGATATATCGCCAGAACACGTAATCGGTAGTGGGCTGCCGGTTGGGGTTTTGCGAATATCTCTGATCAAGACCGTTTCCGTATCAATCGCAGCGTTAACATTATTCTTGATACCGACTGGATAAAGGAATAGTGTGTTAGCATTGCTTTGGCCGTTCGTTGTGTTATCGAAGTCAGATAATTTAAAGGAGCTGCCAACCTGCATAAGCTGTGCACGCATCACGGAAGGCTTATTAATTGACCAGCTGCTTTGCGACAGTAGCGGCGTTGTCGTCGCCGTCAGATCCACATTAGTAGGATCTTGTAGATCACCAGCACTATACCACTCAACCAAGACACTATCAAAGGCCCCAGTCCCAACCAGCGGTATAAGACGTGACGTACCGGCCTGCAGGGCGCCCTGATAGTCATCCGTGTTACGCGTAATTGTCACACAGGTGTAGGCCTGGTCAAGCGCCTTATCCCCCACCGTCTGTTGAATCATAACCTCTCCGTTCTGCGGAGTTGCAACACCAGTTAGGCTAACGTTGCAAACTGGTGAGTCGATATTGGTACGTGCCATATCGCACGCTGGTCCACCGACTGAACACAATGACTGATAATTTAGTAGCGCGCGTTTAGCATCTTCCACGCCTGCTTGGGCTGAGTCATAAGCACTCTGCGACAAATCAGCAGTTGTCGCCTGCTGCTGATCACTCGTCATGAGCCGCGCAAAACTAATCGTTATCACCGTAATCAGTAGCGTCGCAAATATAACCACAAACAGTGAAACCGCACCAGCTTGTCGTTTGTTCATATTAATACTCGCTTTCATAATTTATTGTAATGCATTCATAGCCCTAGCAACTATATCGAATCGGTTAATTGAACAATAGTTTAGATCAGAGGCTGAGTCGGTCGGTGGTCGGCATGATGTCGTCCCCGGCATCAAGGCCGTTTGGTTGTTGGTGCCCAAGACGTACGAAATACTATACAATCCCTGGCTCGAACGAGCATCGGTTGAATCGTTCATGATCGAGAAGCTGTGGATAGCCAAATCCCTATCGCCCGAGGCTAGCATTTCAATAGCTCCATTCGAATCAATCGCCTTGGCAGAACTCGAACAGTAGACGCCAGAACTATCCGGCACTTTAACAAACCTAATCTTATTGGTTGAATTACTGTAAACATTGCTGTTAGTGCCATCGGCCGAAGGATTATTTAACGTCACGCCATAATTCCAGATATAACTATATTGACCAACACATAATCGGCCGCCCCAAGTTTGCTGAATATATTTGGCACTAGGAATTGCAAACGGCGCAGATCCCGCAATGCCACTCTTGAGCTCAGCGGAAACAGCGCGACCCGCTTGATTCACCTCTTTGAGTGTTAGTCCCCTAGTATAGATATTACTCACCTGAATCACGGTCATAGCGATTGCCAGCAGCAGCACTGACAAAAACGTCATCGCTAGCATTAATTCAATCAGGGTAAACCCTTCGCGGCTTCGGTTATGGTACATACAGCCTCACAATCGTGCCCAGTGTCATCGGCACGCTTAGACCCTGGCTATACCAACAAGCGCGAATATGAAAGTCGATATAATTAAGTCCGCTCGTCTTCACCGCCTCAACCCAAAGGCCTTCTGAGGTAACCGGTGTTGTCAACCGCAGCTGCGCATATGTCTGAACATTAGAAGTAATCACCGACCGAGCCTCTACCTTGACGGTGCTAGTATTAATCACAAAAGCCCTGCTGGGCGGGTTACACGTTCCAAAAACCGAAGCCTGGGGAACTTGATTAGCGACAATATTCGCCCACTCTCCAGAAGCCTGCCCAGCAACCGGATTAGGGTACGCGGCGACGTAGGCATCGTGGATATAGCGTATAGATTCGGCTTGAGCATCCATCTGCTCCCGCACGAGTGAGATCTCCAACGATCGCTGAGCTGTCTCCATACTACTATTCATGATTGCAAGCGCACCAACCGCCACCAAGCTGAAAACCGTAACGGCAAATAGGACTTCTATGAGAGTATCGCCGCGTTGCAGTTGTTTGACTTTGTTTAACATACGCTACTATATCCTGGACCGTTAGATCTAATTTCAATATCGGTAGGGCTCGATGCGTAGGCATTAATTGATACAGCCATGCCGTTACCAGCAAACAAACCGTTGGAATCGACGCACACTGTGCGCTGAGCCTGACCCGGCAATCCAGCGACCGTGCCCACGCCAGCGACAATCATGCTTTTAAGAGAGGTTGTAATATCATCGGCCGTAAAGGTATACGTTTGTCCCGATTGCGGTGAACGTATAATCAAGATAGCGATCGAACGCGGCATCGTTGGGCTTTTAGCGCCACCACCGCTAGATGGCCAGGCTATCCTGGTTCCCCAGTCGAGTTGAGAGGTTTCAGTGCTCGAGTCCAGAGTCGCTAGGTTATACGATTGCATTAAACCGACATCTGACAGCGAGCCGCTGGATGTACTGCTGCTATGGCCGATAACAGTCTTGGTCGTGACCGTATCTTGATTAATCGACATATAGCGACCCATCACAACACAGTCCGATTGACCACGAGGCTCGGTTGCACCGCTAGTACTGACGACTGCGTTACTATTGCAAGATACAGCCGCCATGGGCGTTTGGTTTTGAACATTGGTAGCATCTGAATATTGTTGCTGTATCAAGGCTTTTAATGACGTCACGCTGTCACGATAACGCTGAACATTCATCGATGCGCCAGTACCGACTAATATAGAAGCTATTAACACTCCTGTAATAGCCAAGAAAAGCATCGTTTCGATAATCGTAAAGCCTGGTTTATATAATCGACTCATTTAGCCCAATTATAGCATAAGCAGCAATAAACTTGTCCGCTACAGCATCATGCCCATATACCAAGTGACCAGTGCTGGGCCAGCCAACTGGGCAATAATTGCGCCAATAATCAGCAAAGGGCCGAACGGGATATGCGCGTCTCTTTTCAATTTACCGATTAGCATCATAGGCACCACTATGAGGCAACCTATCAAGTTGGCTGCAAAAAGCGCTACAAATGCCAATTGCCAGTCAGATATTAACAGGGCCAGTCCGAGACCCAACTTAATATCGCCAAAGCCAATCCATTGACCACGAGAAATCACATAGATTATATAATACAGGCCGCTCAAAATAACAATCGAAATGGCAATATTAATCAGAGCCTCAATATAATTATTAGAACTAATCACCATCAGAACGGCGCTCATTAAGGCCATGACAATAACCGTGAAGTTCACCTTATCTGGCAACATGAACCATTTGGTATCGTAGGCAGCTAAGATAGCCAAGCCAACTCCCGATATGAGCCAAATAATAAAGCGGGCAATCATGAACCCACTATCTAGCGCATACGGCCAAAACATATATGAGGTGACAAAGAATAGCGCGACGCCAAGTTCGATCAATGGCTCAAAATACCCGATCGGTTTATGACAATGTCGACACTTGCCACCAAGCGACAGCCAGCTGACGAGCGGTATCAGGTCATACCAACGCAACTGATATGAACAATGTAGGCACTGCGAACGATCCTTAGATAGCTTAGCAGACAGTAGCTTGCTCAGCTTCTTATACTGCGATTTGTCATAATCCTCATGATTAGCTCGATCATCAGCTAACTCCCGGGCGCGCAAACGCCAAACTGTTGCTCCAGCAAAACTCCCCATAATTAATCCTGTTAATATTAGGGCGACGTAGATAATTGTAACTTCCATAAGCACTATCATATCAGTTAATCAGGCAAATCAAAAGGAGTGTCGTACACCAACACTCCCCTGTGACTGACTACTTAATCAAGATTAGCTATCCTGGCAGAAGTAGGCGCCGTTACCAGATTCAAGTTTCGTAACGACCGTAAACTGCCTAGTAGTACCGGCTGTTAGGGTTTGGTTGCCAGTACCACTGGTACCACAAGCCGTCTGCTGGGTGACCGTTATCACACCGTCCGCGGGTGCAACAGTTAATAAACCGGCCGTACCAACTACAACAGAAGTTGTATTAGAAGACATATTGGTCACATATGAGCTGAGTGAGCTAGTCGTCGGGAAGGCACCACGGTTATTGCCCGAGAAGTTAGTAACAGCCGATGCGACGGTACTAACATCATTTTTGCGCGCTGTATCGCGCTGACTTTTCTGAAGCGCCGGCAAAGCCGTGAATACCATCAAGAATATCAGTCCAGCAATTGCTAGGACCAAGACGACCTCGATGATCGTAAATCCTTTTGTTCGTTGTTGAGTGTTCATAGGAACTTTTTCCACCTTTCGAATGAACTATTTATTGTCTTATCTTTATATCAAGACGCTTACGTCTATATTACTCCATGGTTATTTGAATGTCTAGACACTAATACCGTTTACCAATCCGTAAATCGGCAGCAGAATCGCTCCCACCATACCACCGGCCACGACCGCCAAAACAACCATTAGAATTGGTTCGATTGAAGTTGAAATATTACGAATTTCCTCATCCAGCTCCTCTTCGTACACCTGCGCTACCTTGCCCATCATCTCGTCGATGCGACCCGACTGCTCGCCAATCTTAATCATTTGCGGCACCAACGGCAAAATATAATCCTCTGGTTGCAGGGCTACCGACAATGCCTTACCGCCCTTAACCTTATCGGCGGCACGTATGATACTCTTCTCTAACACAGTATTATTCAGCGACTCACCGGTGATCCTTAACATGTCCAGCATACTAACGCCAGTACCAAGCAGCGTCTGACCGGTACGCGTAAACCGAGCCATGTATAACTTGCGAAACATTTGACCGAATATTGGCACGTTAAGCTTAAACGTGTCTTTAAACTTGATACCGGCATCGGTTTTCAAATATTGCACCAGGAAGTAAGACCCGATACCGACAACCATAATTACTAACCACCAGAAATGCACCAAGAAATTGGCCGAGTCCACCATCACCTGTGTGATAGTCGGCAGCTGCTTTTTGAGGTCTTTATAAAGCTTCTCGACTTGTGGCACAACTGTAAACAGCATAAATGCCATAACGCCCATAATGACAAAGAGAACAATAATTGGGTATGTTAAAGCACTTTTAATTTTACTAGTCGTGGCGGCGTCTTTCTCCTGTTGGTTAGCGACACGCTGCAATGATTCATCCAAAGTCCCCGAAATCTCTCCAGCCGAAACCAAGGCGATAAACACTGGGTCAAAGACATCCGTATGCTTCGAAAAAGATTCTGATAGTGATTTGCCGCCTTCAACCGATGCAGTGATTTCTTGAACAATTGATTGCAGCTGCTTATTTTGGGTTTGCTCAAGCACGGTATGTAGGCTCTGCGATAGAGGCAAGCCAGCACCAATTAAGGTGGCCAACTGGCGCGTAAATACAACTTTATCTTTGGTCGTGATACGTCCCGACAAGCGCGTGATAAAATTCTTCTCTTCGGTCTGCTCTTTGATCTTGAGAGGAGTAAAGCCTTGCTCGATCAATAATCGAGCCGCTCCGCTCTCTGAGTCAGCCTGTAAAGTCGACTTAACAACCTTGTTAGAAGCCTGGTCACGCGCTTCGTAGGTAAACTTCTTCATGCTAGCCTCTGATTAACCTTTCAAACTCAGTCAAGTCAACCGCGTAATCCCGCGCGTTGTCATAGGTAACCGTGCCGCTCTGTACCAAACCTGCCAGCGTTCGGTCCATGGTCTGCATACCTTGATCAGCACCAGTTTGAATCACAGCGTCTAACTGATGTGATTTACCTTCGCGAATGATATTACGCACTGCTGAGTTAGCAACCAATACTTCAGCTGCCACCACGCGACCGCCACCAATGGCCGGTACCAGGCGCTGCGAACAAATCGCCATCAAAATATTTGATAGCTGCGCCCTAATTTGTGGCTGCTGGTGTGGCGGGAAGACGTCAATCATACGGTCAATCGACTGAGCAGCACTGTTAGTGTGGAGCGTCGCAAAGACCAAGTGGCCGGTTTCGGCAATCGTAATCGCGGCACTAATCGTCTCCAGGTCACGCATCTCACCAATCAGCACAACATCTGGATCTTGACGCAAGCTAGAACGCAGCGCTGCACTAAAGCTATAGGTGTCATAGTGTACTTCGCGCTGCACGACAACTGATTTCTTGGATTTATGAGTAAATTCAATTGGATCTTCGATGGTAATAATATGCTGCGCACGCTCACTGTTAATCTTGTCCACCAAAGCCGCCAATGTCGTTGACTTACCGCTTCCAGTTGGACCGGTAACTAACACTAGGCCTCTAGGATAATCGGCAAAGCCAGTCACGATATTAGGCATACCCAGCTCAACTAACGATTTAATATCAATCGGAATTAAACGTAGGGCAGCCGCCAAATTACCACGCTCGTGATAAGCGTTAACGCGGAATCGACCGAGTGTACCAAAGGCAAAGCTAAAGTCGAATTCTTTATCCTTGAGTAGAATCTGACGCTGATCTTGATCAAGAATTGCAAAGATTAATGCCTCGACTGCCGGTTCATCCATCGGTCCGTAACCGTTGGCGGCGACCAAAGAGCCATCGATACGTAACATTGGCGGTAAACCAACCTGTAAATGAAGGTCAGAGGCACGCTTACGGACGACCTCTTCCAGTAGTACTTCGATTCTTAGTTCTTGATTGTTATTCATATGTCTCCACCTCTCCTCTAGGCCGTATCCGCGGCGACGCGGTTCACTTCTTCAATTGTCGTAATACCCTGTAGTGCCTTCAAATATCCGTCCTGACGCATCGTAATCATACCTTGTGAAACCGCTAGTCGCTGGATTTCCGAGCTGGTAGCCCTGGCCACAATCAGATTCTGGATATCATTGTTTACATCCATGACTTCATACAATCCAGCGCGACCACTGTAGCCATGCGGTGTTTGTGGTGTATCAATACCCTTGACTAAAGTATAAGCGCTTTGGCCTGCTAGGGGCAAGTCTTTATAACCTAAATCTTGCGAAACCGCCGCTACGTCAGCCGCCGTCTTGGGCAACAAATGCCCAATTGTCGTCAAAATATTCTGCGTCTCGATTGGATTAGACTGATAGGTCTCACGCTTGGGCGACACCCGCCGCACCAGTCGCTGACCAATGATCGTATTGACCGTACTAGCAATCAAGAAAGGCTCGATGCCCATATCCAGCAAGCGCGGCAACACACCAGCGGCACTATTAGTGTGCAGCGTACTAAACACCAGGTGTCCAGTCAGCGCCGCTTGCACCGCTAGGCTAGCTGTCTCTCCATCACGAATCTCCCCCACCATTACGACGTCTGGGTCTTGGCGCAAGATAGAGCGCAAACCATTGGCAAAAGTCAGACCAACATCGGCATTAACCTGAATTTGGTTAACACCCTCCATCTTGTACTCAACTGGATCCTCGAGTGTCACAATGTTCACGGTATCATTCTTGATCTCTTTAATCAGCGCATACAGACTAGTAGATTTACCGCTACCAGTTGGGCCCGACGTCAGGACCATACCATTAGGATGTTTAATACCGTGGCGAATTGCTCGGAGGGCTCGTCCAGCATAGCCCATTTCCTCAATATTAAATGAGTTACCCGACTTATCGAGCAAACGAATCACCACCTGCTCACCCCATACAACAGGGCTGATCGCAATACGCAAATCGACTTCTTTATTGGCGACCTTGACCGTGAATTGACCGTCCTGCGGTACGCGGTGTTCGTCAATTTTGAGATTGGATAAAATCTTTATTCGGCTAACTAGAGCTGGTTCGATGCTCTTTGGCAGCTGCATAATCTCGCGCAACACACCATCAACGCGCACTCTAATCTTGAGCGAGCCCTCCAGTGGTTCAACGTGTACGTCACTAGCGCGTGACTTAACCGCATATTCCAGAATTGTACTTAGAGCCTTGCTAATCGGTGAGTCCTGAACGATTGTCTTGACGTCTTTATCAGAGTCCAGACTAGCTTCAGCCTGACTAGCCTCGGCCGCTTCATCGACACTTGATAAATCAGTTCGATACTGATCCAAGACGTGTCTTACGCCAGCTTCTGAAGCCATAAAGACTTTGAGCGGTCGCTGGATACGGTTAGCTAAATAGTCGACTGCCTGGACGTTATTAGCATCAATCATAGCAACCGCAAGGCGATTCTGAACTTCGGCCAAAGGTACGGCCATAAAGCGCTCAGCAATATCTTCCGGTAATAGAGCTAGTACGTTTTGGTCAATAAAACTATTGCTCAAATTAACGTACGGCACACCAGAGACCTGAGCAATCGCATGCGTCAACATCTCGTCATCAACAATATCTTCGTCAGTCAAGATTGCTAATAATGGTTTGTTCGATGCAGTAGCCTTTGCGCCAGCTTCGCCTAGTCTGTCTTTGGTAACCAGCCCTTCATTAATTAATAAGTTAACTAGCTTGTCTTGAATATCACTTGTTAGCAGTGCCATAAGAACGCCACCCTACTGCGCACCTGGTTGCGTTGGTGCACTATTAATCTGAACTTCAACTGAAGGATTAATAGCGTTAGTGTTGAATATGTCGGGGCTAGGTTCAACAATCTTCGAATCGATCGAGTCGATTGTCTGAACCTTTTGGCTGGTATTAGCGCTACCGCCGAACATACTACTGGCAACAAAGTAAGCTATCATCACACTGACCGAAGCGATCAGAATAATCATTGCTACATCTGACTTTTTCATGGTTTTATCACCTTATCTTTTAGTGTAACTGTTCTGGCTGGTTCATAGAACGCCCTGGCTTCAACCGTCATTAAGCGCGCACTGCCCTGGCTTTCGATCTTAAGCGACAGAATATCAATGGCCCGGATTGAGCGTTCGAGGCGCGTTAAGGCCTCTTTGAGCGAAGCATCACTACCTTTAACCGAAAACCTGAAGGTAATTTGGTTCTGGTCACCAGTCGTAGCTGTTGGTGCTACATTCTGAACTGTCGGGTCAGTCGCCGAGGTTTCAACACCTACCACGGGATCAACCTGTAGCGATACGAGCGTTAGCCCGTCGATACCGCTTAGTAGCTTATTCTGCAATGATGCTCCCAGCGCCAACGAGTTAGCGTCCGATGGCAGCGCGTCAAGTATGACCTGAAGAGCCTGGTCAGTTGGCTTGGCTTTGGCATCAATTAACGCTTGGTTTGTGTCGAGTACGCGCACCTGAGCCTCTAGCGCACTGACATTATTATTATCGGTTTTAAGTGTTGCGATCGTCTTATCCTTTTCAGCCAGAACTTTTTCATTAAAGAATAGTTTTTGAGCCAAGAAAATTGACCCGACGAGTGCGAATCCCACGACGACTGATATAATAGCCACCCAAATAAACATCGTACGGTTAGCCTTCGCTATTTGTGCGCGCTTTCTCATAGCAACATCTTTAGCAGCCATTAATTAGTCCCCCCTATGTCCTTGGCACGATCAACGAATATACTCTTCGGAACACCTAAGTATGAATCGGTGGCATTACCCTGGTTCGCAATAACCACAGTAACGTTTTTAGATAATGGCGAGAACAGTTCCGTGGCATAATCAAAAGTCAGAGTAAAGCGCAGAACCTTAGCCCCAGTTGAGTCTTCACCATAGCTCGTATTGCCGGTGCTAACATTCGATGCAAGCGCAACAGACTGATTGGTTGTTCCATCTGAATATTTAATTTGGGCACCCTCGATAGTCTTTTTAAACACCTCAACTGCCGCATAGCTGTTAGCAGCCTGGCCTTCAATCGTGACTTGATTAACCGATGAGTCAACTGTTAAAGTCGAGACCTGCACATCGTTAGGTGCCGGCGGAATAATTGTCTGCAGTACATCAAAAATTCGCGAATCAACCTTTATAGAATCATGAATCGACGATATTTTTGTCAACTGATTCTGGATTGTCAAAGTCTTGGACAGATCGGTGACGCCAGCTAGCTGAGCACCGCCTTTTTTAATGGCGTCGTCAGCCAGCGAGCTGCGCACAGTTTGAACGCCAAACGTATAAATCGCCAGCAAAGTCACGATCGCGACCGATGCAATACCGATTAAAATTGCCGCCGAAATCACGGCCGAACGGATACGCTCGGCTTTAATTAACTCCTGTTTAACGTCAGGAACTAGATTAATCTCAATCATGACTTGTTTCTCCGCTGCGCTAGGCCAATCACTGTTGCGAATTCAGACGCGATACCGCCAAGCTTCTGCTGATCAGCTGTTGCGACATGCACCTTTTGCCACGGGTTAGCAATACTCGATGGTACGCCTGTTTTGGCCGTCACATAATCACCGAACTGCGGTACAACAGCCCCAAAGCCCGACAGCAAAATGCCACCGACTGGGGTGTTTGGGTAACGCGTTTGGAAGAACTTGATGGACTTCACTAGTTCGGCGGCAAAGCCGTCTAGCGTACTCTCAATCGCACGATAGACCTGGCCCTCCAGACGATCTGGCGCTAGGCCAAATTTAAGTATAAATTGACGCGCCTGGTCATCCTGGACATTCAAATTCTGAACCGCTGCTTTGATAAGCGACCGAATACCAGTTGGAATCGTGCGTACTAAGCGAGGCGTATCCCCAAAAGTAATCGCAAGATCAGTTGATTGTTCACCAACGTCAATGATAAGGCGCGCATCTTTGATCCCACCAGGTAACAACGAACGAATCATAGCTATCGGGTCTGGCTCAGCAGCAATCACATTGAGCCCTAAACTCTCAATAAATTCGAGACGCTCTTCGGCATAAGCATTAGCCGTACTAGCCAACAAGACTTCCTGTTGCTTGGCGTCATGTAATGACTGGCCTAGCAGGGCCCAATCAACTTTGGCCTCATCAACTGACATCGGAATATATTGGTCGACCTGGTATTTAATAGTACTCCGCAGTTCCGCCTCGCCCATCATCGGTACGTCAATAACAGTCGTAAAGGTCTTGTTTGACGGTAGACCGATAGCAACATTTTTTTCCTTGATACCACTTTGACCGATAGCAGTCATAATTATCTCGCCCAAACGGCGACGGCTCTCAGGAGAATCACTAGCGCTAGTCTTTTCATCAACCGGCACGTAACCGTAGTGCTGTAAACTCCAGCTATCGGCGCCCGACGCCGACAACTGCACAACTCTAACAGCGTTAGTTCCTATGTCTAGCGCAAAAAAGTTGCCCACTCCTTTTAGTAATGCCATATTGGTTATCATTATACAGAAGCACTAGCGTTAAAAGCAAGCAACAAGTTAAAGATGTTACAGTCTTGGCGGTAGTTCAGTTGAATAGACTGTCTGGACGCGATTAGGATCAGCCGACCGTAAACTGGCCCACAGATAAGCATCCGGTCGCAGGTTAAATGTTTCGGCTGGATCACCACTATGGGCCGCTCCAGCGCCTGATCCAGCAGTACGACGCATGTATAGCTGTCCAGCCATAACCGGACCGTTGACCACTAGGGCTTGATTACATATGTCAGAGCTCAGCGGAGCGCCGACTACTACATCTGAACAAGTATTGAGCCCTCCGCTAGCTATCAACCAGGAATCAACTTGAGTGACACCACCAGCAATATTGATATTGCCAGCAATAATAATAACTTGCGGAATATCACTAATACTATTCATTGTGCCGTTAAAATACGTAATGTTGCCACTAATATTTACGGTTGCGCCGGGCGCATTCAGAACGAACCACTTGCCAGCAACAATATTACCACCGCTAATATTAATCGTGCCGCTACCCGTATAGGTGCCAGAGGCCTGAGCTGTCAGGTTGCCACCACTAAACACGGGCGCACCATTAGCTGGAAAGCTGGAAGCAACGTCGGGTATTGAAGCCGAGTTCGCATAATCACCGATAGGTGTGCCGGGAGAGCAAGTACTACTACCAGAATTAGTAAAGCTTAGCTGGCTCGTATTACAATTATCGGCATTGGCTAGGCCGCTACCGGCATAAGCCGAGCCAGAGGCGGCACCAGTAATCGTCTTGACGGCAAAAATACCGTACTCTATCCAACTACCAAATGTATAATTCATGCCGCCGATATTCTTGTTGGTTGTACTAGTGTTAACTCCCCCATTACTCAGTAGATCACCACCGAGTATTTGTAATTTTGGTTTTCGACCAATAATCAAACAAGTCGGAGCAGAGTGCGTCCATACATCACTACTATTCGAACTAGGCTGTATAGAAAAAGCAAAACAGATCTTGGTACCAATCGCCAGATCACCGACGACGACAGGGTACGTCGTCAGAGGATCACCACTTAGAACATTGCCATTCGTATCAAAGACACTCGTACCGCTTTTAATAGTCGAACAAGTGGCATTCGGTAAAGCCTGAAAGTACGTACCGCACGGTGTAATTGCCGCTGGTGAAGTGCCGCCGGCTGCATTAGGTACAGCCTGACCAGGCGCAACCACAATCTGCGTTACCTGCCATTGAGTATTGGCGCTATTAGTAGGGCCAGAGTTTTTAACCTTTGGCATGACATTCACAGTACTGCCAGCTTCTGCTATTCCACTCATATCGGTAGCTACGCTAGGGGTCAGTGTATAAGATTGATTGATGTGTATGTTAATAGTAAAAGTACTGCCCGACTGACCACACCTATCGTAGTTAAAGGTGCTGCTACGAGCCCCTCCACCGCCAACTATACAATAGTCTTGATTGCCATAATACTGAACCATCGGCCTACCTATGACGCTTATAATTATGGTCTGGTCACCAGTCAGACCATTGGCAGATGGCGACGTATAGCTAAACGGCAGCGCCCCAAACCAATAGCGCGTGGAGTTATTGCGACCGTACTGCAAAACTTGATTAGCTGCCAGCGATAAAGCCCCACCGTCAGTACTAGACGCACTATCAACCCTAAAACTATTCATGGTCATAGCGGGCCAATTTGTCTTACCCCCCATAGGATTAGGCGCGCGGTCATTAGGTGTGTCGTACGAGTGCACGACCCTAAAGTTAGTATACGGATAGTCCGCTCCCGCTCCATCTGGCGAGACTAGCGATGAACACAAAAACGTGACGCTGTTTAACTGTAGGTTGACGGTTTTAGTTCCATAGGCGACATCAATAGTAGTAGTATTGCCTAAACCGGCAGCAGATAGCCAAGTAGTGCCAGCATAAGAACCGCCCTGATTAATTGAGGTTCTGGGATTTAGTCCGGCTGCGCGATTGGCGGTCATCGTCTGCCAACAGCTAAGATCCCATGCTACGGCGGTACTATTACCACCGATAAGCTGAGCTTGAATATCATTATAATTATAAGCGTAGGTATGCGCTGGATATAGTATCAAAGCCACCCCAAAAGAGACGGCCATTAGACCAGCTATGCGATATACTATTTTTTTAATTACTGCTTCCATTGAGGGTCTTCTGGTAGTCGGCATCGGCTTGTTCGCTTAACGTTGGGATTGCTGCTTTATAAATAGAAGTTTGGCTAGTATCTATAGCGGTACCGCTGGCCTGTGGCGACGACTTGGGCGGACTCACTGATTTAGTCTGTACTGCAAAAAATAGCGTTTTAGTAAAGTACATAGCAGCAAAGGCACTACTAGACAGAACGGTCAGTACCAATGATATTATGACAATATACTTAACTCTACTGTGCTTAGTCTTCAACTTAGTTCCTAATGTTATGACGTCCTTAACTAGTATCAGTATATTATAACGCTTATGCGAATACAATTTATAACTAATACTCTATATTAGTGAGACTTTATATCTACATAGTGAATTACTAGCACTAAGCAACGGTTGAAACTCGTTTTTGGTGTCGCAAGGTATTGTGACGAACGCTATCGTTTTCCAAGAGTCGCTTTACGCTTAGATACATAGCCTTGATGTCGGTCGGCAAACTCTTTGCCTTTTCTTTCATCTCTTTCCGTTCATCATCTTCAAGCATTATCTCTTCGTTGTCAGCGTCCGCCAGTATTCCTTCTCTGGTTGCAAAGCGATCACTATAAACTCTAGCTCTGTTACCACCAGAAGCCGTCTCGGCCACTAAACTATCTATGTCACTGGCCCCGCCCTCTATCAATTTTGCCAAGAACCTACCCGTGCGACCATTCCCATCATTAAACGGATGCACCCAGATAACAAGCGCTTCTACTGCCATTGCGACGCCTTCTATTTTTTTATCAATAGAGTCTGCTGTGTTATTAATATAATCTTGTATGGCTGCATATCCTCTCATAAAAGCGGCGGGTTTATCCTGTATGGATGGGGTGTGCATTAGTGGCAAAAAACCGCCGTTTTCATTTTTTCGCTGTAGAAGTTCGTGTTGTTTTTTGCCTCGCAGCTTTGCATTCACGTAATGTGCTATCCTCAGAAAATCTTCGGCACTTTGCGCCTGAACAAACTCCAACCTATTGCTTGGGTCGTCAAAAAATTCTTCATGCTTACCGATAAGATCATGAACAAGCTGATAAGTTGCGTTTTCTCGCAGGGCGAGTTCATGTTCATTGTCACTGCTTTGGTGTTGTCTGTTTTCGATTGATGCTGTCATTTGGGCTAGTGTTTCTTTTGAGTATTTATTAATCCTATTATATCAAGTTAATGTGCTATTGTCAATAATGAAGCGGCCGCACTACTATTCGCATGGTATGAATATACTCAATATGACCTCTGTTATGCTACAATGGTTGTATATGAGTCTATCTATCGGAATCGTTGGTCTACCAAATGTTGGCAAGTCGACATTATTTAATGCGCTCACGAATAATGACATCTTGGCCGCCAACTACCCTTTCGCGACTATCGAACCTAACACTGGCGTCGTACCAGTGCCGGATGATCGACTAGCTCAGCTGGCCAGGCTATACGGCTCAACCAAACTACTGCCAGCCACAATTACCTTTGTCGATATTGCCGGTCTGGTAGCCGGTGCCAGCAATGGCGAGGGCCTCGGCAATAAGTTCCTGGCCAACATCCGTCAGTGCGAAGCGATCGTACACATCGTGCGCGCTTTCGAGAACAACGATATTATTCACGTAAACGATCAGGTTAATCCAAAAAAGGATATCGAAATTATTAACACCGAGTTAATCCTAGCTGACATGCAGACAGTTGAAACCCGTCTACAAAAACTACACAAAGAAGTTAAAGCTAAACCAGCCGCCAAAGTCGCCTACGACTATCTGGAGTCATTACTCCGCCATTTGGAAAGTGGCACAACGCTGGCTGCCCTACCGAGCCTAGACGAAGAGCAAATCAGCGACCTACACCTACTAACCGCCAAACCAGTTATTTATGCCTTTAATGTCGATGAAGCCACCTTGTCAAACTCAGTCAAACAGAACGAGTTGTCTCAATTAGTTTTGCCGGCGCGAACAATATTTGTATGCGCCAAATTAGAGGAAGAATTAAAAGGCCTGCCTGAAGCCGATGCCGTTGAACTATTAGAAAGCTACGGTGTTCACGAGACTGGACTAATCCAATTAATTAAAGCTAGTTATTCAATCCTAGGGCTACAAAGTTACCTAACAGCTGGGCCGAAGGAGGTTCGGGCCTGGACTATCAAACAAGGCGCCACCGCCCCACAGGCCGCCGGCGTCATACATACTGATTTTGAGCGCGGCTTTATTGCCGCCCAAGTCGTTGACTTTGACGATCTGATTGCCGCTGGATCAGAAGTTGCCGCCAAGTCAGCCGGCAAAATGCGCACCGAAGGTAAAGACTACGTCATGCAGCCTGGTGACGTGGTTGAATTTAGATTTAATGTCTAGAGATTGAAAACCCGGGGAGCTCAATCACTGGATTGCGACAAGTACCCCGGGGTAGAAGTTAGTACGCTCGTAACGAGAAGATGGTTGGGTTATAGGAGTCAGCTTTTAGCTTGCAAAGACTTCGAGTGCTGTACTAACTTGGTTAATGTCCTTTGCTTGTTCTTCGGCCGACAAGTCGGCAAAAGGAACATCTAGTTCACCACCTTTAGCCCACTCGTTTCGTGCAAGCCACGCCGTGTGGACAATATCGCCCACATCATTACGAGTAGCGTCATCTTCTAAATCGACCTTGCCATCGAAAGCAGTCAGCAAGTCAACAACGACACCAGCAGCAGTTATATTTTCGGCCTGCCAATCTTTAGGAAGATTCGCAAAATCAGTATTCGCGATGTCGACAACGTCTGTACCGTGAGCTTCAATCCACGCAGTGTCTTTAGTTTTTTCGCGTGATTCAAACGTGCCGTCTTCTTGTAAACGGTCAGAGCGCCATTGTTCGTGAAACTTTGAGGCAAGAACATTAACAGCTTCATTTTTAGCAAATTCAGCATTCATTTCAGCAGCATTATCGTAGAATGCTGCTTGATTATCGGGACCAAAATATTTTTTTGCTGCTGCAATATTTGCATCGTAGCCACCCTGGATTTGATCAGCCATTTTGTCACGAAAATCGTGCGGGTCACCTTCTTGACTATCGACAGCAGCCTGAGTGTTATTGAGCTTTATCTCTAATTGTTTTGCTTCTTGATGATTTGCAATCCTAGAGCGTAAGCCACCATCTCGTATCTCGCCTAAACGCGTGCGCGCTTCTGCAAGACTATCAAGGTGGTCTGCATATGGTTCACGTTGTGATGCTAGTTCAGTATGTCGTTGATAGAGTTGTGACGCTTTGTCGGTTTCGCCCATTATTGATGTTAATTGTTCGCTCATATTATTAAGGTCTCTTTTTTGTTTTTATTGAGTTATAAACAGATATTATCACACTTATGCTAAAAAGTCAAGGCCTTCTAGGTACATTCCACCCCGAACTGCACCACCCACTAAAAAACATCTCTCTGTATTCGTTAGAATGGTTGTTGGCACAACAAACTAAACGAAAGGAACAGAGAGATGTATACCCATCTTACTAAAGAA
>JAJYBZ010000020.1 GCA_021778755.1 bacterium
TCGATTGTGGCGTTGGTGATGGTGATTACAGTGTTGTTTATTATTGTGGTACCGAAATTTAAGCAAATTCAACAATTGGTTGATCGTCTGGGCTTGGTGACGCGCGAAATCTTGACTGGCGCCCGGGTGATACGCGCTTTTCATAAAGAATCGTATGAAGAGGTAAAATTCGATAAAGCCAATCAATCATCGGTGCGACTGAATTTGTTCGTTAACAGGGCAATGATTATTTTGCAGCCTACGATGATGCTGATCATGAGTATGACCTCACTGGCGGTGATTTGGATTGGCGCACATTATGTTGGCAGTGGTGATTTACAGCTTGGTAGTATGATGGCCTTTATGCAGTATTCGGTTCAGGCGGTCTCGGCGTTCTTGATGTTGTCTTTTATGTTTATTCTGGTACCGCGCGCATTAGTATCAGCTAATCGGATTAACGAAGTGCTTAGTAGCGAGCCAACGATCAATGATCCAGCTCATCCAGTTGTTTTACCAGATACGGGTCGTGGCGAACTGGAGTTTAGAGACGTTGATTTTATGTATCATGATTCCGCCGAGCCCGTACTGTCACATGTATCGTTTATTGCCAAACCGGGCCAAACGACAGCAATCGTGGGCGGTACTGGTAGCGGCAAGTCAACTTTGGTCAATCTAATACCGCGCTTGTACGATGTGACGGGCGGCGCTGTGCTGTTAGATGGTGTCGACATTCGTCATGCCAAACAGTCCGACGTGCGGGAGCGCATTGGGTTTGTGGCTCAAAAGGCAACAGTATTCTCCGGTACGGTCGCTAGTAATATTAAATACGGTAATAAGCTATCGATGTCCGATGTTATCCATGCTGCGACTGTAGCCCAGGCGTCAGAGTTTATCGATGGTCTGCCACAAACCTACAAGAGCCGCATTGCGCGAGGCGGCACAGACTTATCTGGTGGTCAAAAGCAGCGTTTGTCGATTGCTCGGGCAATTGCCAAAAAACCCCAAGTTTATGTCTTTGACGATAGCTTCTCGGCGCTTGACGCTACGACTGACGCCGCCTTGCGTCGGGCGCTCGTTACCGAAACCAAAGGCAAGACGGTGATTATCGTTGCGCAGCGTATTAGTAGTGTCATTAATGCCGATCAGATTATCGTTATGGATAACGGTCGGGTCGTCGGATGTGGCACGCACAGTGAACTCTTGAAAGTATCTGATGTGTATCGTGAAATTGTTGAGTCACAATTAACCAGCGCAGAAATAGCCGAGGTCGTAGCATGAACCCACAGAAACAACCAAATATGAGACGAGGTTTTGGCGGTGGTGGACCTGGCGGTATGATTGGTGTCCCCGGGGCTAAACCCATACACACCAAGGCGACGCTGCGCAAGTTTGGTAAGTATTTAAAACCGTATACCTTTAAGCTATCAATCGTGGTCTTTTTTGCGGTTACTAGTACGGTTTTTGCAATTGTCAGTCCGCGCCTGCTGGGTAATATGACGAATGATATCGTTGATGGCTTTGTGGCTGGTCAGGCATACGACAAAGTCATCGCGTCCTTGCCGCGTGGCGTCAGCTTGCCAGCTAATACAACAGGCGCCCAACTGGTTGATCGGATGCCGGCAAGCGTCTCAGACAAGATACCGTCAGCGCAGCTGGCTCAACTCAAGACGATTGATTTCTCTCATGGCCGACCAGGTATTAACTTTAATGATATTGCCATTATTGCGTTTTGGCTGATTGGTCTGTATGTGCTTAGTGCGCTGTTTAGCTATATCTTGGGCTGGGTTATGACGAGCGTGAGCCAGAACTTGGTCTATCGCTTGCGTCAGGATATATCGCGCAAGATAAATCGTATGCCACTTAGTTATTTTGATAAACATTCCTATGGTGAGGTGATTAGTCGGGTTACGAATGATGTCGACACGATCAGTCAGAGTTTGAATCAAAGTGCTACGCAGATTATTACTTCGATCATAACGATTATTGGCATCTTGGTTATGATGTTCACTATTAGTTGGCAGTTAACGATAGTTGCTCTAGTGATATTGCCGCTCAGTCTAGGCGTTCTGTCGCTTATTGTGAAGAGTTCACAGGGTTTCTTTGTCGGTCAACAAGCTAGTCTAGGTAAGTTAGACGGTCATATTGAAGAAATGTTCTCCGGTCATGTCGTGATGCGGACCTACAACGGCGAGCGTCAATCGATTGATAAGTTCGCACAGATCAACCATCAATTATTTAAAGATGGCTGGAAGGCGCAGTTTACATCAGGTTTATTGATGCCAATTATGCAATTTATTGGCAATCTTGGTTTTGTCGGCGTGGCAGTTCTGGGTGGCTGGCTAGCGATTAATGGGCGGCTGGGTATCGGTGATATTCAAGCCTTTATCCAGTATATGAACCAATTCACGCAACCAATCATGCAGACCGCCAACGTGGCGAATGTGATGCAGGCTACTGTTGCGGCTGGCGAGCGTGTTTTTGACTTCTTGGATGAAGCCGAAGATGTTAAGTATGAAATCACTGCCCAGCTACCTGTCAAGATCAAGGGTGCAGTTCGGTTCGAGAACGTGTCATTTAGCTACAACCCCGGTACTTTAGTTGTTAATAATTTTAGCGCGGAGATTAAGCCTGGCCAAAAAGTAGCCATTGTTGGTCCAACTGGCGCCGGCAAGACAACAATTGTTAACTTATTGATGCGCTTCTATGAAATTGACGACGGTGCAATTCTAATTGACAATGTTAATAGTCGGTCTGTCGAGCGTGCTGCGGTGCGACAGCTATTTGGTATGGTGCTGCAGGATACGTGGCTATTCAATGGAACGATTGCCGATAATATTGCCTATGGCAGAGACCATGTGTCGCGCTCGGCGATCATTGAGGCTGCCAAAGCGGCGCACGTTGATCACTTTATTAAAACCCTACCAGCCGGTTATGATACCATTCTGGGCGAAGACGCTGATAATATCTCGGCGGGTGAAAAGCAATTACTGACAATTGCCCGAGCGATGCTAGCTAATGCGCCGATGCTAATCCTTGACGAAGCGACCAGCTCGGTGGACACGCGTACCGAGGCGTTGATCCAATCAGCCATGAACAAGCTGACGCTTGGCAGAACTAGTTTTGTGATTGCGCACCGGCTGTCGACAATCCGGAATGCCGACCTGATTCTAGTGATGCAGGCTGGCAATATTGTTGAGCAGGGGACACACGATCAACTCATCAAAAACAATGGTTTCTACGCCAAGCTGTATAGTAGTCAGTTTGGTGATGCCGACATAATTAACTAGCACTCTATTGACCCGAGTGCTAGTTTTGCTATACTAGATATATAAAAGTGCTACATGAATCGTAATTTGCTTGCGCTTTTACTATGGGAGGATAGATAATAATATTATGTCTGATGATTTCGCAGAATTTGTATCACATCTGACCGATAATGCTCGGACCAGTCTGCACCACGCTAATATCATTGCTCAGGGTTACAATAGCCCTTATATCGGTACTGAGCATTTATTATTAGGTGTTTTAGCGCAGGGCTCATCGGTCGGTGCCAAGCTATTAGCTGATGCCGGTGTTACCCTCGAACGAGCCCAGGTGGCTTTAAATTTAGTACCAATTACGACCATTATTAGTGCTGGAGCAAAGGGACTAAGTGAAACAGCCAAACTGACTCTCAAATTAGGCTGGGAGATTGCGCAAGAATTCCATCAGGATTACTTGGGCACCGAACATATTGTCTATAGTATCTTGACCCAGAAAAATGCCCGAGCGACGGTTTTGCTGCGCGATATGAATGTTGATATTCCCGAGTTAACGGCCGATTTGGAAGAGTTTTTTGATCGTCAAAACGACCTATATGACGTTGATAGTAACGGCCAGACTAAAACCAAGAAACAACCTAAACGCAAAGGCGCTCTTGAGATCTATGGCACTGACCTAACGGCATTAGCAAAATCGGGCAAACTGGATCCCGTGATTGGGCGCGATAACGAACAGGAACGTATGGTCACTATTCTGAGCCGTCGCACCAAGAATAACCCAGTTCTAATTGGTGAACCTGGTGTTGGTAAAACCGCCATCGTAGAAGGTCTAGCCCAGCGCATAGTTCACGAAGACGTGCCAGACCATCTGCTTGATAAACGACTTGTGCAGCTAGATTTAGCTAGCATGATTGCGGGCACCAAATACCGTGGTGAGTTTGAGGAGCGTCTCAAAAATGTTATCTCGGAACTACAGGATCAAAAAAACGTCATTGTCTTTATCGATGAGCTACATCTATTAGTTGGAGCCGGCGCTGCTGAAGGTGCGTTAGACGCAGCCAATATTTTGAAACCAGTCTTAGCGCGCGGTAAACTGCAGCTGATTGGCGCTACGACGCTGGAAGAATACCGCAAGCATATCGAGAAAGATACTGCTCTGGAGCGCCGACTGCAGGCAATTGTGGTAGCTGAGCCAAAAATGAAGGACACAATCGCCATTGTGAAAGGTCTGCGACCACATTACGAACGTCACCACGGAGTCAGTATGACCGATGAAGTCCTGGAGAACGCTGTTTATATGGCTGATCGCTACGTCAGTGAGCGCTTTATGCCAGACAAGGCGATTGATGTCATTGACGAAGCCTCAGCACTGGTACGAGTTAAGTCTGGCCAAAAGCCAAGCAAGATTCGTGACTATATGAAACAACTCAAAAACTTAAATGAAAAGATGGAAGAAGCGGCTGTAGGTGAGGATTATGAGCGTGCGGCCTTGTATAAAACCCGCATTAGTCAGTTGACTTCAAAACTCGAAGAGACGCGTCAAGAGTTCGATAAGAAAACCCCAATTGTTTTGACTGATGACGATGTTGCGCATGCGATTGCTTCGATGACTGGCATTCCGGTGAGCCGCGTTCGTAAGTCGGAGGCTAAATTACTACGGCATCTCGAGCAACATCTGGGCAAGTACATTATTGGTCAAAAGGAAGCTGTCGAAAAGGTCGCTAGTGCAATTCGCCGTAGTCGCAGCGGCGTCGCCAGCAGCAGTCGTCCAATTGGCTCATTCGTCTTCATGGGGCCGACAGGTGTTGGCAAAACCGAGCTAGCGAAAGTTCTTGCACGTGAAGTATTCGGTAGCGAAGAAGCGTTAATCAAGATCGATATGAGCGAGTTTGGCGAGCGCCACAATACCAGTCGGTTGTTAGGGGCGCCAGCTGGCTATGTTGGTTATGACGACGGTGGCCAGTTAACGGACAAAATTAAGCGCCAGCCCTATAGCGTGGTCTTGTTTGACGAAATTGAAAAAGCGCATCGTGATGTCTTTAATCTACTCTTGCAAATATTAGAGGACGGAACGCTCACTGACGCCAAGGGGCACAAGGTAGACTTTAGTAATGCGATCATTATCCTGACTAGCAACCTCGGCGCTGATCGCTTAATGAAAGAATCAAGCCTGGGCTTTCACGCGAAGTCGTCGTCTGACCAGCAGGCCTTAGATGAGGTTCACGATGAGAATGCAGCCGCAACGAAAGAGGCCTTATCAAAACTAATGCGCCCAGAGCTAATCAATCGTTTTGACGCCATCGTGACTTTCCGGGCCTTAACCCGCAAAGAGATTGGCAAGATCTTCGACAACCTCATAAATGAGCTCCAGGACAGACTAATCCACAAAGGTATTCATTTAGTCATCAAGCCATCCGCTAAGCGCCTATTAATTGACCGTGGTTATGATGAGAAGTTTGGCGCCCGCCCGCTCAGACGAACGATCCAGGACCTACTCGAGCATCAAATTGCTGATGGTATTTTAGCTGATGAGTATGACAAGGGGACGGTTCTAACCGTCGAGGCGAAGAACGGTTTAATTGAGGTCAAAGTTGAAAACGAAGTCTAATAGTCGCGGCGGAGCTGTCGTCTCATCGATTATTAGCGTGCTGTTATTGGGGCTGTCGGTTGCGGCTGTTTTGAACCGTCAGGCGATCTATGATCAATGGAATGCCTGGCAGTATAAACCGTCAGCTGCCATCGCCAATATTAGCGCCGAGGCTGGTTTGTCTGATACCGGTAAGTTCTATCTATATACGAGCGACGCAACGGTTGATACCGCCCAGACTTTTAATGCTAATTGCGCCAGATTAGAAGCGAATAACGCTATCCTTGGATGTTACGCTAATCGTAAGATATATATTTATGATGTGAACAATAGCGAGCTGAATGGCATTGAAGAGGTTACGGCGGCTCACGAGATGCTGCACGCTGCTTGGGATCGATTAAGTGATGGCGAAAAAGCTAAGATTGGTGCTATGTTAGATGCCGAATATCCCAAGATTGTAACCCCAGATCTAGCGTCCAGGATGGCCTATTACAGCAAGAATGAACCAGGTGAGCGCCTGAACGAATTACACTCTATTCTGGGCACGGAATTTGCTAACCTAAGTCCTGATTTAGAGCAATATTACGCGCGTTATTTCACGGATCGTCAGAAAGTTACGGCTTTGCACGCAGCCTATAGCGCAGTCTTTACGTCGCTGGATGCGCAATCTAAGGCCTTGGCTAGCGAATTAAACGCATTGGTGACCAAGATTAATGCTGATGTTGCGCAATATAATGCCGCCGTGACTAGCTTGAGCGACCAGATTGATGCATTGAACGCTAGTGCTAGTTCGGTTGATCGGACGAGCGTCGCAGAGGTTAACGCTTATAATACCAAGCGGGCTGAACTTTTGGCACAAGTCGATCAACTCAATGCGACACGAGCGGCGATTGATAGCGAAGTATCTAATTACAAGACTAAACTTGCCCAGTATAATCAACTGGTGATTCACTCTAATCAGCTAACGGCCAGTATTGATAGCACTCTTACGTCTGCGCCGAGCCTGTAGTGCTATTATATGCGCTTCGCCTGCGTTATACTGAGATGTAATGGTAAAGTCTAGATCACAATTCGTTTGCCAAAACTGTGGCGCCTCGTACGGCAAGTGGACGGGTAAATGCGAGAACTGTGGTGAATGGAATACGCTTGTTGAACAGGCGGTGATTAGTGTCGGTAAGTCGGCTGTTGCGAAAAGCGCCGCCTCGGGCCGTGTACTAACTCCCCAGACGCTACGCTCGATTAGCGCCGAAGATAGCACCAGGCGCCTCCAGACTGGTTTTGTTGACCTAGATGATGTGTTGGGCGGCGGTATCCTACCCGGTGGCGTTATATTGATGGCAGGTCAACCTGGCATTGGTAAAAGTACATTACTTTTACAGGTTAGTGCTCATGTGGCGCAAACAACATCGGTTTTATATGCTAGTGGTGAAGAGTCGTCGAGTCAGGTCAAGTTGCGCGCCGAACGTCTGGGTGCTGAAAAGAGTGAACAATTGAACTTTATTGCTAGTACGAGCGCTGATGATATTGCAGCGACGATTCGATCTGGTCGATATAAATTTGTAATTATTGATTCAATTCAGACTCTGGCGCTCGATGAAATCACCTCAGCGCCTGGCACTGTGAGCCAAATCACCAACAGTAGCAACGTCATTATTCGGGCTGCCAAAGACGCTGGCGCGGCAGTTGTGCTAGTCGGACACGTTACCAAAGAAGGTAGTATCGCTGGACCGAAAGTTTTAGAGCACCTTGTAGACGTGGTGTTGCAATTCGAGGGTGATCGTTATGGTGGCTTTAAGGTTGTTCGAGCTGTCAAAAACAGGTTTGGTTCAACTAGCGAGGCGGCGATTTTCGAGATGTACGAAGAGGGTTTGCGCTTGGTCGAAAACCCTTCGGCTGCCCTTCTGGCGGAGCGTCAAAATGCCGATGGTTCAGTCGTGCTAGCTACACTGGAGGGTAACCGACCACTCCTGGTTGAGATTCAAGCGCTTGTAAATCCGACCAGTTTCGGTTATCCTAAGCGTACTGCCTCTGGTTTTGATTTGAACCGTCTCAATCTTCTCATCGCTGTCTTGGAGCGACGAACGAAATTGAATTTATCAGACAAAGATATCTATATCAATGTCGTCGGCGGTATCAAAATTAATGACCAGGCAGCCGATTTAGCTATCTGTATGGCGATAGCTAGTGCTGCGGCAGGTCGTAGAATTGACGACGGGGTTGTTGTTTTCGGAGAAGTTGGGTTGGGGGGCGAGCTGCGCTCAGCCCAATCCGCCGATAGACGCATCCAAGAAGCCAAGAAGTTGGGATTTATGCAGGCGATCGCGCCAATGACCCACAACAAGAATTCATTTATCAAAGGAGTTGGTGATTTGCGTACGGCGCTCATCGACTATTTACAAAAGTAAGGAAAAATTATGGAAATATTATCAATCGCTTTGCTGCTAATCATTGCAGCTGAGGCCACCTATTTGGTTGCCGTTAATACCAAGAAATCTGTTAGCAAGAAGGCCGGCCGTCCAATCTTTGTCGACACATCAGTCCTCATCGACGGTCGTATTATTGCTGTCGCTCAATCGGGCTTTATGGGCGGCGACACGCTATTCATACCGCGTAGTGTGATTGGCGAACTACAATATCTAGCCGACAACGCTGATGCCGAAAAGCGCGGTCGGGCTCGTCATGGGCTAGACATTGTCACCGAGTTGCAGAAAATGCCCGGCATAAAAGTCGAAATCTTTCAGGATGGCAGTAAGGCCGAAGAGGGTGTTGACGAGCGTTTGCTAAAGCTTGCCAAGCAATATAACGGTGCAGTCTGTACGATTGACTACAATTTGAATAAAGTAGCTCAAGTCGAGAACATCGTTGTATTAAACGTTAATGACCTAGCGATGAGCCTTAGGATGGCCTATTTACCAGGCGAAAAGATACTACTAGAATTGACTCAAAAGGGCCAGGATTCACACCAGGCCGTCGGTCACTTAGCAGACGGAACGATGGTGGTCGTAGAACGCGCTAGCAAGCTTATTGGACAAACAGCTGAAATTGAATTTATTCGCAGTCTGCAAACCGCTGCTGGCAAGATGATGTTTGCCAAATTAGTTGAACATAGCAAGCCAGCCGATCGTTCATTTAATAAAAATGACAAACTCGCTCGTCCCGCCAAAAAAGCGTACGTTAAGCCAGAGGCCGTAGTTGAGCAGCCGGTAGCGGTAGCTGCGCCTGTTGCATATCACAGCGATAACAACGATCAGCGACTAGCTAGTCGGGCCAACAAGCCCAGCGCGCCGCGTAAACCATACCAGCCTCGCCAGCAGCCAAGCGGCAACCCGACCGCTCCCTATAAGCAAGTGTCTAAAAAGCCTCGTACGTCAGCACAAAACGAAGATGATTTGATTCGCATGCTGAATAACCCAGAATAAATAACTGGCACCCGATAAATTAAATAGCCCAGACACGACTGGGCTATTATTATCTACATTGAAATCTAGAACTTGGCACTTGCTGGATTCGAAGCCGAATCGGTCGCGGTTGCATAGTCGGTGCCAGCGGTTGGCTTGGTTGGGACGGTTGCGGTGTAGGTACCGGCTCCGCTATCGACTCCTTGGTAGGTTTTGCCGGCAATTGTAAAGGTAACGGCGCTGATCGTGTTTGAGCCGTTGGCGCTCGCTGTGACGCTAACGGTGTAGCTGCTGCCGCCAGGTGTTGTCTCGTTGGTACCACCGGCGTTACCGGTAACGCCGGTAACCTGACTATAGGTCGGTGTACCGATGTTGGGCGGTTGAGCATTAATAGTGTTAGTAGCATTTGTACAGTCCCCGGCGCTATCTGCTAGACTACCAGCGAGCGTATACGTTCCCTTCGGGTCAACGTAGAGGGCTTGATTAGGTGTGACAGATGAAATAAGTGGAATCTTGATAACTGACTGTGTGACTTTGAGGCTACTTGGTGTACAGGTGGTTGCCAACTTCTTAGTTGCACTGTCGAAATCAACATTAGTAAGACCCTGGTTGACATTCCAATAACTTGGGTATACCTCGCCGCAGCCCTGATCCGGTCGACCAGCCACTACTTGTAAAGTATTAGTTCGACAGCCAATCCGTTGAATACCGGCTGGCTGGCTAATCCAGTCGCCAGGCTTCCACTTACCAGCATTTTGGTAATCTGTTTTATAGGCGTACTGCAATACCGTATCGAGCATTTGGCCAGGTACGATTGATGTAGCATTATTGTGCAGCGGCGTAGTGTCGGGATTTCCCAGCCAGACGGCCATCGTCAGCGTCTGTGAATAGTTCACCATCCAGATATCCTTTGGTGAGCCAGCGGCATTAGCAGCGTTAGATGTGCCGGTCTTGGCAGCCGAGTCAACCCCTGGTATATACATACCGGTGCGATGTATACCGACAAAGGTTCGAGCATTGTCGTCGTGCAAAATATCACTGACTACGTAGGCAGCTTGCGGGCTGACAACCTGGGTGCCAGTAGTGTCGGCCCATTGCTTGAGAACATCACCATTGCTATTAGTAACTTTTAGAATGTCTGCTTGTGGCTTGTAGACACCGCTACGACCCAACGATGCATAAGCATTAACTAGGTCAAGTTGCTTGATACCACATCCACCAATTGCAGCTGCTAGCTGGACGGTCGTGTCATTGCCGACAGTACAATAACTCGTACCGCCTAGTTCATGAATTGTATTGATTGAGGGTTGGACGCCGTTGATTGCCATTGCCTCGACCGCCGGGATATTCCATGAGTTAGCTAGCCCAGTGCGAATAGTTGTCGCGCCACTGTTCTCTGGGTCGCCGTTAGCATTCGCTAGAGGAGCTCCATAAATTTCAGGAATACTGTTGTTGATTAGCTTTGAGCCACTCCCGAAGCTAGCTTGTCCAGAGGCTTTCTGCTGGAAAAGTTGTGCGTAGACCAGGGGCTTAATCGTGGAGCCTGGTTGGATATAAGCAGTGGCGGCATTGACTTGTCCAAAACCTGGATAGTCATATTGACGGCTACCCATCATAGCAATAATTTGCCCGGTCTGGGTATCTTCAACGGTTGCTGCACCATTAGAGAAGCCATATATTGCCGGCGCTTTGCTACTAAATTCCGTATTCATTGCTTCTTCAAGTTTGTTTTGGACATTCAGGTCTAGAGTTGTTTTAACTGTTAGCCCACCCTGTCCAACAGTTGCCTTGCCCAGCTCGGCCTCTAGTTCGCTACGCACCATTTGAACGAAGTGAGGGGCTTTAATGTCGGTATACTGCGTGGCTTGTGGCAGAATATGATCAAGGATCGGGTAGGCTTTGGCGGCATCGCCCTCGGCCTTGGTGATATAGCCTTGTTCAACCATGTCGTCAATAACCGTATGCTGTCTGGCAATCAGGGCATCGTGGCCATCGATATTATATGGATCAAATAAGGTTGGGTCCTGCGGGATGGCAGCTAGTAGGGCGGCCTCTGGTACGGTTAAGTCTTTCGCTGATTTGCCGAAGTAAGTTTGAGCACCAGATTCAGCACCGTTACGACGGCCACCATATGGGGATTCGTTTAAGTACAGGGTGAGAATCTGGTCTTTACTGTACATACGCTCGACTTCGATAGATAGGATGACTTCTTTGATCTTGCGCGGTATGCCACCAATACCCCGGTTCTGCGCTTCATTAGACAGGAAGACCTGTTTGACTAGTTGTTGAGTCAGCGTCGAGCCACCCTGGGTTGAGCCACCCATGACATTATTAATAGCGGCTCGTAGTAGTCCAGTCGGACTGACGCCGCCATGGTTGTAGAAGTTACGGTCCTCGATTGCAACAGTCGCTTCCTTGAGGTAATTGCTTAGATCGGCGCTAGCGACAACTAACTTATAATTCCCATCACCTTTATCTTCCCACAATACATTACCGTTACGGTCGGTATAAGTGGTAACAGTCGATTGCACGCGTTTAGCTAACTCGCTAGGCTGGATGCTATCAAGGTCTTTGCGGAAGTAGGCGAATAGACCACCAACCAGCAGTCCAAGTATAAGCACGCCGACACCGGTAACCTTGAGGGCCATAATCGCGCCACGCTTACTAAACCAATAGGCGAAGAAGCGCCTTGGGTGCATACGGTAGATTAACCTCTTGACCGGGTGTTTAGGTAAAGTTGCCAAATACTGGGCACGCTTACGTGATTCGGCGTCTTTTTTGGTCTTGCGACGGTGAGACAGGTTAGAATACACACTGAGTGTACGTGAATGTAACGGTTTTTTAGCCACAGTTATATATTTCCCATAAGCAATATTACTACTTATTATAGCACCAATTAGGATGCGTAAAGACCCAACTTTTGCTATACTACCAGAGAAGTATTACTAAAGGAGATAGAATGAAACTTTCCGAAGAGCTAGCCTGGCGCGGCTTCGTCAATCAGACGACCATTAAAGATTTATCCATATTAGACGGACAGCCTATCTCATTCTATTTTGGGGTTGATCCAAGTGCTGACAGTATGCAGATTGGTAACTTGGCCTCGGCTATGATGGTGCGCCATTTTATCAACGCCGGTCACAAAGCCTACTTATTGGTCGGCGGGGCGACTGGTATTGTTGGTGGTGATCCTGACGGCAAGTCCGAAGAGCGCAAACTAAAGACGATTGACGAGATCGCCCACAACAAAGCCGGCATCGCCGCGCAGTACTCCACTGTTTTTGCCGGTAAGGATTTTACACTTGTTGATAACTATGACTGGTTCAAGGACATTAATTATATTGATTTCTTGCGTACGGTTGGCAAAAACGTGCCACTGTCGCAGATGTTGGGTCGTGATTTCGTGCAAGCTCGCCTGGGCGCAGATGGTGCCGGTATCAGTTACGCCGAGTTTAGCTACTCTCTGATGCAAGGTTACGACTTCTTGCATCTGAACCGCGAACATGACGTTGTTTTACAGCTCTGTGGGGCTGACCAATGGGGTAATTCGGTCGCTGGCGTTGATTTAATACGTCGTATAGATGGCCGCGAGGCGCACGTGTATTCCATACCGCTTATCATCAATAAGTCGACAGGTGTCAAGTTTGGCAAATCCGAAGATGGGGCTATTTGGTTAGATCCAGCCAAAACTAGCGTTTATAAGTTCTACCAATTCTGGCTCAACACCGATGATATTGGTGTCATCGACTACTTAAAGATTTATTCGCTATTATCTAAGGAAGAGATTGAAGCGCTGGCTGCTCGTCAAACTGCTAACCCAAGCGCTCGTGAAGCCCAAAAGGCCCTAGCTGTTGCGGTGACTGACCTGGTGCACGGTACTGCTCGGCGTGAATCTGTCGAGCGCGTGACCGGCGTATTATTCGGTGGGTCATCATTTAGCGACTTGAATGATGATGATATCGAAGCGCTAGCAGCCGAAATTCCAACGGTATCTGTTGGCAAAACATTGATTGAAGCCCTTGTCGAAGCTGGCTTTGCACTGTCGAACGGTGAAGGCCGCCGTTTAATTGAATCTGGTGCCATATCAATTAATGGTGACAAAGTCAGCGCTGACCAAACCATCGAATCCCGCAGCCTTGTTAAAAAAGGCAAGAATAGCTTCGCACTAGTTAAGTAGCCTATATCTGATACAGATATAGGCTAAACATATATCCTAGACTCTAATCCAAATCGCAACACGTAGTGTGAGTGGCGGTAGCCACTCCTGCAACTTCCATCTAAAAAACATCTCTGTTCAGGTCTTGTAGACTAGTTGTTGTACCACCAATAACTAAACAA
>JAJYBZ010000002.1:0-49845 GCA_021778755.1 bacterium
CGAGACTGGTTATGCCTGGAAAGAATGGACAGCCGTGACAGCACCGGGAAGTCTCAGCCCGAGCCCCTTCCCAGCGGCGACCAGTCTACCTGGTGCTAGTGGTTGGAATGCTAGCAATGGCATTGGTAGGTTGTTTAGCTATGTCGGCGAGACGTCGCTGCATGGCTTCGTCCGCGGGGGCGCTTGGAGCTATGGCGGCTACGCAGGGGTGCTCACGTTGGCCCTGGACAATGCGCCGAGCGCTGCGGGCGTGTACATCGGTTTCCGTGTCTCCCGGTAGATACAGACCGTACTCGCTACATAGGACGTTCAAGTGTATCCTGGCGACTGCAATGGGAACTAGACTTGAGCGCACATCATCCCGCAGTACTCGGTTGTACCGATCTGTTCAAATGGTACTATGCAACGCATTTCTGATCACCTAGCAACAGCATACTTCTGGGTAATCGTTCGATTGGCTCTTTACTTAAAGTACTTCAAGTAACTACACTAGATGTAGTAATGGAGATAATACTCCGAAGGAGGCATTTATGTCAGAAGTACCAAACGTTACATTAAATACCGGAGCAGAGATGCCAATTATCGGCTTTGGTGTATTCCAAATGAGTAATGACGAAGCTGAAGCTAGCGTGCTGGAGGCTATTAAAGCTGGCTATCGTTCGATTGATACGGCGACTTCATATGGCAATGAAGAGGCGGTTGGACGAGCAATTGCAAGGAGTGGCGTGCCACGTGAAGAACTATTTATTACAAGTAAATTGTGGCTTGCGGATTACAGCGAAACAAAAGCCAAAGAGGGTTATGAGCGTTCACTTGGCAAGCTTGGGTTAGAGTATCTTGACCTTTACCTATTGCACCAACCATTCGGCGATGCCTTTGGCGCGTGGCGTGGTCTGGAGGCTGGCTATGACGAAGGCAAACTAAAGGCTATTGGCATTTCAAACTTCAATACCGTTCAGACATACGACCTCAACTTTAATGCTCGTATCAAGCCAGCCGTGAACCAAATTGAAACTAATCCATTCAATCAGCAAGTTGATGCGCACGAGCAACTCAAAGAGCTAGGTATCGTTCACGAAGGCTGGGCGCCGTTTGCCGAGGGTCAACATGACATATTTAAGAATGAAATACTTGGTAGTATTGGTGAAAAGTATCGCAAGTCGATCGCTCAAGTTATTCTGCGTTGGGACATTCAAAGAGGCGTTGTCTCAATTCCTAAATCAACCGACCCAATTCGTATTAAAGAAAACTTCGATATCTTTGATTTTGAATTGACCGATGACGAGATGAAACAAATTGCAGGTCTCGACCAGAAGCTGAAAATGGTTGACCACAATGACCCAGCATTTTTGAAGTTCCTCTACGACCGCACGCTGTAGAATAGAAGTATATGAGCATTCAAAAATCAGAAGCCAAGACCTATACAATCACTGAGACGGCTAAAATTAGCGGTCTCAGGGCAAGTACGTTACGTTATTACGAAACAATCGGGCTGATTAAACCTGTAAAGCGCGAGCATAATACTCAGCGGCGGGCTTATGACGAGAGCGATATTAATAGCGTCATAGCTCTTGCTTGTTTAAGTGCGATAGGTCTTTCGATAGACGACATGCGTAGGTATATTAATAATCGAGATAACGGTTCTAGCGGAGCAAAAAGCCAAGTGGAGCTATTAACAATTCAGACTAGCCACATCAAGAATGAAATCCATTTTATGCAATTGAGGCTTCAATATGTTGAGAAAAAAGTCGAATATTGGCGAGCGATTGCTGATGGTAATACAGACGAAGCCAACCTTATTGGCGAAAAAGTATATGCCATCGCACAAGAGATGAGATTGCCAGTACGGCAGCCTACTCGATAATACAATTCGCAGGTTTGGGTCATTTCGCACCCAGAGAACAAATAAAAACAGCCACATGAAGTGACTGATTTTATTTGGTCGGGGTGAAAGGGCTCAAACCTTCGACCTCTCGGTCCCAAACCGAGCGCGCTATCAACTGCGCCACACCCCGATGATGTGTACTTGAGCGATTATAGCTCATATTGAATGATATTTCCAGTGGTCGAGTAAAATATTTCTTACGTCGTCCGGTTGCCTAGGGCGCAAATTAGCGCTATGATTAGTATAATTATAATGATGAAAAAAGCATGCCTACGTCTGTCGCGAAACTTACGCAATTTGCCCGGTATTGATTGGATTGTGTTGGCTGTCGGTTCATTGGTCTATACAGGGCTGACGCTAGCTACGATTACTGGATCATCGATTTGGTTTGACGAAGCCTTTAGCGCCTATTTGGTACGGTTTAACTTCATCGATATTGCACGCTATACCTCAACCGATGTTCATCCGCCGGTCTATTATTGGATCTTGAAGCTATGGACGGAACTATTCGGTACTAGCGAGGTCGCTTTTCGTTCGCTGAGTACGTTGTTCGGCGTGACGGCTATAATATTCGGTTTTCTGTTAGTGAGGCGTCTGTTTGGTCGACGAGCCGCCTGGGTCAGTTTGCTCTTGTTGTCGATTTCACCGATGTTGATTCGTTATGGTCAAGAGGCTCGCATGTACACACTGGCTGCCACAATTAGTCTGGCGGCAACTTACGTACTGACTTTTGCGGTCAAGACTAAAGCGCGCAAACCGTGGATTATCTATGGCCTGCTAGTTAGCCTGGGTATGTGGGTGCATTATTTTACGGCACTCGTTTGGCTGTCGCATTGGGTATGGCATGCTATCGTCGTGCGTCAAACAGGTGCCAAAGGTCGCAAGTTCAGACTTGCTTTCTTTACCAGGAATTGGGTTATGGCCCACGTTGTCGCTGTTGGCTTATTCCTGCCGTGGCTGCCGTTTATGATTCGTCAATTGACAGTCGTGCAGACTGATGGTTTCTGGATTGGTCCAGTTAGTGCTAACTCGTTTACTAATTATTTGACGAATGTGCTGTTCTACCTCGAACATGATCAAGCGGCACTTGGCTACGGCACGGTCTTTGTGGCGGTGATCACAACTCTCGTATACTTTGCCATCAAGCTGTATAAGTCATTTGGTAAGGAGAAGCGTCAGAGTTATTTACTGATTATGTCCGTTGCATTTACGCCAGTGATCCTCCTGTTTGTCGCGTCGACGCCACCATTACAATCGTCGTTCGTGGAGCGTTATTTGATACCATCGGCAGCAGCTTTTGCATTGTTTGCAGGCGTTACGCTAGCGCTAGGAGTGCAGAAATTAAAGGCCGCTGGACGGGTTTTAGCAATTATGCTGGTTGTTGTCAGTATGCTCCTGGGCATTATGAATGTCTATCATTATGGTAATTACAACAAAAACAGCGGCACAAAAGTTATGACACGCGAGGTCGTGCGGGCGATTCAAGCTCAATCGCAACCTGGTGAGCCGATTATTGCGGCTTCACCGTGGGTATTTTATGAGGCTATATTCTATAACTCAACCCGGAATCCCATTTATTTCATTAACGCCCAAACTGATTATAGGTACGGTTCACTGAATATGCTCAAAGATAACGCGCAGTTCAAAATTATGGATCTCAAGGCGTTCACAAAAGCACATCCAAAAGTTTGGTATATCGGTTTCTCGGCCGACAAGCCACTCAGCCCGCCTGATGCCAGCTGGCAAGAAATTCAGAACTTCGCCATATACGATCCAGTCGATCACAAGCCCAACTATCGGGCTAGCGAATTCTCGATTAATTAGGTAGGTATGACTTTGCTGGTATTTTAAGCAGTGTCCAAACAATCGACAGCCAGATTGTGAGGCCTGTAGTAGACTATGCGGGTTGATGGCTGGACTGTGGCTAAAGCGCGTATAATAAGACTATGATAGATTTACCATATAAAGCTCCGGACTTTACATTAAACGACGAAGACAGCATCGGTCATTCACTGGTCGATTACGCTGGTAAATGGGTGATATTATATTTCTATCCCAAGGATGATACACCTGGTTGTACCGTCGAAGCCTGCAGTCTGCGCGATGCACGGGATGATTTGGCGGCGCTAGGGGCGGAGATAATTGGTATTAGTAAGGATGAGGCCTCGGCACACGAGAAGTTCAAGGCCAAACATTCGCTGAACTTTACATTGCTCAGCGATCCAGAAGCCAAAGTCATAGCGGCGTATGGTGCCTGGGGTAAGAAAATGTTCGGCCAAGAAGGAATTCTACGTAAGACATTCATTATTGATCCGTCTGGCAATGTCGTCAAAGTGTTCGGTCGTGTCACTCCGCTGGGTCACGGTGAACAAGTTAGCGATGCGCTGCGCGCGCTGCAAGCAGCTTAGCGTGGCCGCTTGCTAGCGACTTTGCGGGCTTCACCGACGAATTTATCGCCGATTGGCTCGCTGTAGAAGACGCCATATTTATTTGTTACGGCGCGATCAATTAGAAAATCAGCAATCTGGGGGTTTTTGGGCAAGATTGAGCCGTGTAAATAGCTGCCAATGACATTGTTGTAGCGGGCGCCTTCGGTATTAGAATCGGTATTATTGCCAGCTCCCAATTGAATCTCGCCCAGGGGTGTCACGCCACTACCTAGATAGGTTTGTCCACTGTGGTTCTCGTAGCCGATAATCTTACCGAATTGGTCACTGGTAGCGACAACGTTACCGATCAATCTTTCAGACTTGCCGTAAGTCTCAATATCGAGTAGGCCAATACCCTGGATGACGTCGCCGCTTGCGGTCTTGAAGAACTTTCCAAACAATTGATACAACCCGCAAATCATTAGCATCGGGACGCCGCGGTCGGCAAGTTGTTGAAGGCGAGGAGCGATCATTAACAAATCGGCCTGAATTTGCAATTGACCACTGTCTTGACCGCCGCCACCAATAATTAAGTCGACGTCATCAGGAAATTTATCGCCGGTATTATAGGCCAGGACATTAACCTCATAGCCATACCACTGCAATCGTCGTTTCAGCACCAGAACATTGCCATAGTCGCCATATATATTCATGGCCTTGGGATAGAGCTGCAAGATTGTGATTAATCGTCCGGTCATTCGATTGACTCCACGTTAGTAATTTTGCTGAGTCGGCGGCGTAGGTCCAGCATAGCTGTATAGGTACAATAAATGCGTTTCGGCTTGCTATTATTGGCCGACAAGAAATGTTTCAGGGCTTTGCCTAAATCAGGATTAACACTTGTGATTGGAACTTCATCATAGCGTAGCCGTAAGGCCATGTCGTAGGCTCTAACGCCAGATACCTCATCAACTCCGACTGGCTGCAATGACTCAAAGTCGACGTCCCATAGCCATGACATGTCGCGACCATCTGCGTAATTATCGTTGATGGCAATCATAGTGGCGTAACCTTTTGGTTTAAACGATTTGAGACCGAGTCGAAAGCCGGATGGGTTTTTGACTAGTACTAATTCAATGGGCTGGCCGTTGACAATTAGGGTTTCACCACGGCCAAAGGCTGGTTCTACTTCGGCCAGTGCCGTTACTAACTTATCATTATCGAGCGTCTCGCCGACGATCGCTCGCACTAGTGCCAGGGCGGCCGCAGCATTAAAAATATTGTAAATGCCGTTAAGCTTGAGCGCTGTAATAACTTTCTTGTCGCCTAGTCGGAAAGCCGCTTTTTTGTCATCGAAATTTAATAGCTCAACGTCAGTCATGCGCGCGCTCGACGGTTCGGCGCCGCCATGTAGGTCATCGTCGCTCGGGAACAGCGTAACTAATTTGGGGCTGAGGCCAAAGAAACTCACTTTTTGCGTCGTTAAGTGAGTTTGCAGTTGGGCGATGCGTTGATCTTCGCGGTTCAAAACAACTGAATCTGTCGTTGACATGGCGATTATTTGCAGCATTTTGGCGGTAGTGTCAATTTCGCCAAATCGATCTAACTGGTCGCGCATAACATTCAAAAGCAAACTGTACCTAGGTGGGATAGTCCGTACGAATTTGACGGCATGGGCTTCGTCTAGTTCTAACACGGCGATGTCAGCCTTTAGTTCGCCCTTGAGGTTAATCTCACCCAGTAGGGCCGCCGCGACACCGCGCGTAAAGTTACTGCCGGTGCGGTTGGTGAAGACCTTGAGTCCTTGACTTTCGAGTAGTTCGACAACCATTTTTGTCGTTGTAGTTTTGCCATTAGTACCACTAATAACGACGACGCCGTGGGGCAGCGTTGCGAGTGTGGCCCTGATAAAGTCTGGATCAATCCGCTCCACGACTAATCCTGGTAAGGCTGAGCCACCACCACGTAGGCGGCTAGCGGCACGCACGGCTTTACCGAGAATAGTGACATAAGGTTTAGGCATATGGTCTATTATAGCTTAAGCAGGTATAATGAAGACATGTTTTTGGTGGGTATTCTGTCTTGGTGGTATGGTGATGGCTGGAGACAGCGTTTTGTTATCATTAAGGAGCGTTTGGCGCAGACCAGCGATTACTTTTCGATCAGTACTCTGACTAGAACTTTATTCTCACCATATCGTCAGATTTCGGCTGGTAATTTACGCGGTCCGATTGGCGTTCAATTCCGGGCATCGGTTGATCGTTTGATATCGCGGGTTGTCGGTATGTTCGTGCGCCTATTCGTAATTATTGCCGGTATATTATCGATTATTACGCAAGCGGTCCTCGGTATTGTTGTGCTGTCTGGCTGGATGTTCGTCCCGGCTTTGCCGGTTATTGGGTTGATGATGTTTGCGATTGGTTGGGTTCCATTATGGCACTAGGATCGTTTCAATATAGCAGCTATCGGGCTGAAAAAGCACGCATTGACCTTCGCCTGACAAAAGTAATGATTGTCATACTAGTAATTAGTATGATCGTCATGTTGTTGTCTGGTGTGATTTTGTTGGTAATGGGGCAAGCGGTTGGCTGGGCATTAGTCGGCTTGTCGGCGATACCGACGATGATTGTTGAGTGGAAGAACGGTGAACTAGCTACTCTCGAGCCGCTTAAGGGTGGCGTATCGATTGATGGCTTACTCGAGGTCGATATATTAGGCATTCTGCCGCGTCAGCCTTCGCCTTATGATATCGCAACAGCCGTGGGGCAGGTCTATGGCGGCCAGTTCTTTGCAGCCCGGTTTGGCTTAGGCGTTGGTCTGCTGCAAGAGCTTGCTTCCAAGGAAGTTAATGACTCGGAGGCTATCTGGCAAGAGGCGATTAATCTGAAACAGCAGACTGGCGGTCGATTCGTGACGGCTGGCATGTTGGCTATCGCTATTATTAAAAGTCACAGCAATCATGAAGCCTTGCTAGCGCACCTGCAATTGGGTGTTGATGATTTAGTCCAGGGTATTAAGTGGCAACAGCATATCGATGATCTGATCGCGGCTAGTAAAGGTCATAAAAAGACTGGTGGCATTGGCCGTGATTGGTCGTTTGGCTGGATCTCGACTTTGTCGCGCTTTGGCCAAAACATATCTCAGCAGGTTAGCTCCGGTGGGCTGCTGGCGGTCAAGTTGGAATCTCATCAAGACGCGCTTGATCATCTCATTTCAACTCTGGGATCAAAAGGTCAGGGTAATGCCGTCTTGGTCGGGCCTGATGGCGTCGGCAAAACGACGATTGTTTATGCGCTAGCCGAAAGACTGCTCGATGCTGATGCCGATTTGCCTGATAATCTCAGGTTTCGCCAGATATTTATTCTCGATGCCTCGGCATTAATCTCGGCCGCACCAGGCAGGGGTGAGCTGGAGACACTCATAACGCGCATTTTGGGCGAGGCCTATGCTGCTAAGAATATTATAATTTGCTTGGATAACGCTCAATTATTTTTTGAGGAAGGGATTGGTTCGGTTGATCTGTCGAATGTGTTGCTGCCGATTGTTGAAGCTGGTCGATTGCGAATGATTTTCGCTATGGATGAGCAACGCTATCTCAAAATTAGCCAGCGCAATGCACAGCTGGCTAATGCACTTAATCGTATTAGTATCGCCACGCCAACTCGTGATGAAACTATCGCTGTCATGCAGGATCAGCTAATTACCACTGAATTCCGTCAGCATGTGACCTATATGTACCAGGCTATTCAAGAAGCCTATCGGCTCAGTGAACGCTATATTCATGATCTAGCGATGCCGGGTCGAGCTGTCAAGCTGCTTGAGTCTGCGGCCGGTTACGCCGAGAATGGGTTGGTGACGGCCGTATCGGTCCAGCAAGCTATCGAAAAGACTCAGGATATTAAAGTTGGCGTCGCCAGTGGAGCCGAGGACCGCGACAAACTCTTGAATCTTGAATCATTGATTCACGAACGTATGATTAATCAGTCGCGGGCGGTAACAGTCGTTAGTGACGCGTTGCGTCGGGCTAGGGCTGGTGTGCGTAATCAGAACCGGCCGATTGGTACGTTCTTGTTCCTCGGCCCAACCGGTGTCGGTAAGACTGAGCTTGCCAAGGCGCTAGCAAGTGTCTATTTCGGCGGCGAGGATCGAATTATTCGCTTGGATATGAATGAATATGTCAGTAACCACGACGTCGAGCGACTGATTGCCGATGGTGCTGATGATAGCGGTAGTCTGACGGCACGGGTAATGAAGCAACCATTTAGCGTAATCCTTCTGGATGAGATTGAGAAGGCACATCCGAATGTTTTGACGACATTTCTGCAGCTACTCGACGAGGGTATATTGCGCGATGTCAAGAATCGTGAAGTTAGCTTTCGTGACGCTATTATTATTGCTACTAGTAACGCTGGCGCTGACCGGATTCGCGAACATATTGAGCGCGGCATTAATATCGAGCAGTTCGAGAGTCAGTTTGTCGACGAATTAATTCGTTCCAACCAGTTCCGTCCAGAATTTTTGAACCGTTTCGATGAAATTGTGATGTTCAGACCGCTTAACAAGAGCGAATTACTACAAGTTGTCGATCTAATACTAGAGGACGTCAATAAAACCTTGGCGCTACAGAAGGTTTCGGTGGTTGTTAGTCAAGAGGCGAAAGAATATTTGGTCGATCAGGGTTATGATCCAAAGCTCGGCGCTCGGCCGATGCGTCGCGTTGTCCAGCGGGCGGTTGAAAATACTGTCGCTAGGCAAGTTTTGTCTGGTGAAGTCGAAGCTGGCGGCGTCGTAGAGATTAGTCTAGATCAGGTCAGCACGCTGATTAGCGCTAAACAGCAGGCGGATGCAATTGCTGCCGCTAGCGACAGTTAGTATGCTAGTCTCGTACAATGGTAATAGCGCCGCTTTTTGAAACCCGCAATATAGTTGACGGTTTAGTGTTGACTGGTCCTTTGGCGTAGAAGTCGACCGATTCACCGAAATAATTCCAGGCTTGTTCGATATCATGGGATGGTGGTTGACCTTCTGGATTGGCGCTAGGGGCGACTAGTGGTCCGGTTACAGATATGAGCTCTAATAACTCAGGATTATTGGGCAACCGAAAGGCTAATGACTGCGTGGAGCGGTGCAGATATCCATATTGTTCGTCGTGGCAGTCTAGAATAATACTCACTGGTCCCGGCCAGTAACGATCGACTACGGCGCGTATTTTATCGTCTAGCGCGACATTGAATAATTTTAAATCGTCAATCTGGCTGATGAGAATAATGAATGGCTTGGTTGGACTACGGTGTTTTAGGCGATAGAGTCTGGCGACAGAGTCCTGGTTGAGGGCTTGGCAAACAATACCGTAAATTGTATCGGTTGGAATTACCCCGACGGCGCCGGCCGCGAGAAGCTGTGTGCATTCTGGTAAGCTAATAATATTTTTCATAATCAATTCCGTTACAAAATAAATAGAAGCCAGCATGACTTCTATTTATTTGGGGCGAATGAAGGGGATTGAACCCTCCGCCTCCGGAACCACAACCCGGCGCTCTAACCAAATGAGCTACATTCGCCATATATAGTATTCATGGTGCGGGTGGAGAGAATCGAACTCTCGTCGCTTGATTGGAAGTCAGGCATATTAGCCACTATACGACACCCGCAACACGGGCTATTATAGCAAAAATTACCCCTGATGGAAAGTAAACTATATTTCTAGGTCGGCGTGATGTGTGTTGCCGCCTTTACCCACCCTATCATTTTGCGGTAAAGCCTCACCCCGTGCTCGGGGTTGCCACGACTAGCAACAGATACATGTAGTGTGCCGTAGGAATTTTTGCCTATTTTGGAAATCTTCTTGTCGGAACGTATATCTATTTGCGTCTTTCTGAATTGAGTTACGGGTAGTTGGGTAACGCCCATCCAATATCGCCGACATTCTTGTTCATTTGAATCAGGGTATAGATGCATTGCTACTGTAATATTAATGTCTTCAAGATTGCAGATTTCTCTTAGCCATCTAATGAAAAGCCTAATAATATTTGGATCTGAGTTAACAAGGCGAATCTGTTCAATTGTCTTCGAGCCCTCGCCCAACCATAATCCAATACCTATCATCCATAAATCTCTTTTGGATATCTCGCCAACTTCTTTAAGGCCTTGAGCCTTGAGTACTTCAACTTCTTCCAAACGCTCAGCGTGACGTCTCACTCCGTATGTACCTTGTCCTGTTTTAATTCTTGCCAGGACCTTTTTATTAGGTGTATAGGGAGTAGCTCTAAACCACCCGCTAAGCGTACTCTTGGGAATACTCAGTTGGTTAGATATGTCACTGTACGACCAACCTTCTTGACGCATAGTCGTAGCCATCTGCTTATCCGCTCTCATAGTACTATTATAATAGACTAACTATGCAAGTACGATTTTCTATTGAACGAATTAGCGTGTACGATTCTCTCCGCCCGCACCACAGATGAACCATTTGGGATGTCATAACTTTGAGATTCTTTTGCTATAGTTGACTTATGATAGATAGCAAAAATGTTCACGGTGCAATTGTTCACGCAGATTCTGGCAGAAAAGATTCTTTGATTCGCGTTACCCTAAAAGCAGTTATTTTAGATAGCAAAGGGCAAACTTTGGTAGTTAAAGAAAGTGGCCGTGACTGGTGGGACATTCCCGGTGGCGGAATTGAGCACGGAGAAACTATCAAAGAGGCATTAGCTCGAGAGTTGTACGAGGAGGTCTCTTTAGAGGGTGATTTTGAGTACGAGACTTTGCTCGCGGAAGATCCGCGGTACCTTGAAAGTCATAATTTATACCAAATGAGAATAACTTTTCTTGTAAGGCCAAAATCTATGGTTTTTGCTAAAGGTAGCGATGGTGACGAGGTGCAGTTTGTTGATGCGGATTTATATGAAAAGTCTGATTTATGGACTGAGCGACAAATATTCATGCATAGCTCTCTGGCTAAGCAGAAGTAATAATAGTTCTAGCTTCATCTAAAACGGTGCACCAAATAATGAACCGTGTCATGCTGGCTCGGTTTTTTATTTAGTAACAAGTTGGACGAGAGTTCATGAAGCGTCGAGCAGCCAAAACGTATTTACGTATTTTGACAAACAAGCGGATAGATATAGGAAGGCTTTAACTGGTCACTTTTTATCCGCCCGCTCCAAGCATAAGCATTGCAATTTCATGTTGCCTCCTGTATATTTGTGGTCATAATGCTTGTCAAACAAAGAGATGCTGGTTTTACTATAGTTGAGCTTCTGATTGTGATTGTCGTCATAGGTATCCTTGCAGCCATAACTATTGTGGCCTACAGCGGTATACAGAATAGAGCCTACGACGCAGCTGTTAAGAGCGATTTGGCAAACTTTGTTAATAAAATCGAACTCGCAAAAGTAGATTCAGGAACATACCCAGCAACTTTAACTAGTTCTATGGGATTTGGCTTTAGTAAAGGTTCCTACGGCCAAGATTTTCAAGGAAGGAATGTAGGCTATTGCTATAATAGCTCAAATGACACCTATATATTAATGGCGGTCTCGAAGTCGGGAAATTATTTTAAAGTACAAAATACAGCCGTGAGCTCAAGCATTCCTATGTATGGCTATGATGTTTGTAGCCAGATAGGATTATCGAGCACACAGCCACAGGCAGGGTACATTGCGACCGCTTCGCCGCAGTGGTATGCTTGGACTAATTAGGGTCAGGCTGTGGAGCCTCTGCGTACCACGTTTAGACCATTTCATACGCTAGAACTAGTGTCGTTTTGCGATGATATGTAATATACGCAAGACGGAATCACCCTGCCGCGCATCGCATAATGTGTATATTGATGAGTTTGAGCCCCGTAGCTAGTTCCTAGATCGTAAGACGAGAGTAAGCCAGTATTTGCAACTGAGCATTTTGCGCTAGCGGCAATATACACCGAAGAACAAAGTTGGAGTGATTTATACTCCGTCGGGCCTAGCATTTGAGACAGACGCGACTATTGTGACGGGCGAGAATAAATGAGTGAGTAGAGTGCGGGTTAGTCCGATTTATATCAATAAACCTTTTTATCTTCTGCAGAGGCAAAGGATCTCTATAGCGCTCTGCTTAATAACGAATCTCGGCATACTGGCACATCTCACTATCTTTTAAAAGCACCTGCTACTCGCTAGCGTCTGCGTCTTCTTTGGTGACATGGACTGTTCCGTGCGGGTGTTGAGGTGGCCCGTAGATTGAGTAGATACGTAGCGGTATGTCACCAGTGTTGACGAGGTTATGCCACGAGCCCGCTGGGACAAGTACGGCATCGTCGTTATTGGCTGTCCACGATGTCAGATTGTCTTTGGATGATCCCGTGTATACCGTTGCTTGACCTGCTTTAATACGTAAAAATTGATCATGCGTATCGTGTACCTCGAGCCCAATATCATGTCCTGGTTGAATGCACATTAGTGTTACTTGTAGGTTTTTACCGGTCCAAAGCGTCGTTCGATAATTGTCGTTATCTAGTGTTGCTTGCTCGATATTGGCTACAAATGGTTCTGGTCCACGGTCTAGCGAATCTGTCATGATCTTGTCCCCCTTGTATTCCTATTATACTGCGTAATACGGTACAATAAGCATATGCAAAATCCTATACTCAAACGAATCATAAGTCTCGAATATTTAACAGTAGCTGTTTTGGTTGCTTTATTTTACATAGTTGTCGGTGGATTTCCGTGGTATTGGCTAGTTATATTCTTCTTTGTGTTTGATCTGAGTGCCGTTGGCTACTTTATTAATCCAAAGGTTGGTGCGATTGTGTATAACATTGGACACAGCTTAATCGGCCCTGGACTTTTAGCGATGGTCTATATCGGTACGACCAACGATGCAATATTATTCGTAACACTTGTCTGGCTATTTCATATCTTTGTTGATCGGGCACTTGGCTATGGATTAAAGCACACAACCAGCTTTCATCACACGCACCTCGGTCCAATCGGCAAAGCCAAGAAAAAATAAGGTATAATAATCAAAGGTATGCCCCGGTAGCTCAGTGCCCGAGCGGAGCGAGATATAATCTATCAGCAAGCTCTATCCACTGAATTCACGCTACTAAAGGCGTATGTCCAACAAAAAATAAGGTATGCCCCGGTAGCTCAGTGGATAGAGCAGAGGACTTCTAAGCCTAAGGCCGTTGGTTCGATCCCAACCCGGGGTACCAAGCTGTATTAATACGCATCTCGAATAAGGGATGCTATGAGTAATAAGATTATGACAAAACATATCGACAATCGAATAAGTCGATTAAATATCCTGTTTATGGCACGTCGATTTCCTCCTGCGGTTGGCGGCATGGAGCAGTTTGCCTTTGATTTAGCGACAGCACTTGATGATAGACATACTTTAATCAAGATTACATGGGGTGGCGCTAACAAGTGGTTGCCGCTTGTACTGCCGGTTTTATTTGCGAGAGGGCTATGGGTGTTGATGACTCAATCAATTGACGTCATTCATATGCAGGATGGAGTCCTTGCGCCGATTGGCTGGATTTATGCCAAACTGACCGGTAAGCCGTATGTTGTGGTGACACACGGGCTTGATGTGACGTACAGCAATACGTTTTATCAAGCAATCAATGTAGCGTGTATTCGCCAAGCCGGTGCAGTAGTGGCTATTAGTACGGCGACTATGAATGAAGTGCTAAAGCGTGGCGTTAGCGCAGAAAAGGCGACCGTCATACCTATCGGCATACATGATACATACGGGGTATCAACGGTCGACAGGGCATTCTTGCAACGAATGATTGATGTCGATATACACGGGCGATTGGTAGTGCTGACGACTGGGCGACTGGTAAAACGGAAGGGTGTGGCATGGTTTATAGAACACGCACTGCCAGAGATCGTGCGGCAATACCCGAGTGTACTTTATATTGTTGCGGGTGAGGGTGGGCAGCGACAGTATATCGAGTCATCTATAAGAAGAATGAAGCTTGAGGGGCATGTACTGATGCTCGGATTAGTAAGCCAAGAGCTACGCTCGGCTTTATATCAGGCGAGTGACGTATTTGTGATGCCGAATATACAGGTTCCTGGTGATATGGAAGGGTTTGGAATTGTTGCACTTGAAGCTGCGCTTGCTGGCTTGCCGATCGTGGCTAGTAATTTAGAAGGTATAAGTGATGCCATAAAAGATGGTGAGAATGGCCAGTTGGTGGCGAGCGAAGACAGTGAAGGATTTATAAAAGAAGTCGGTTATTTGCTTGCTAGTAAAGAAATGCGTATCAGCCGAGGCAGTAGAGCTCGCGATTATACCCTGGTTCACTATGGCTGGGAACATATAACTCAAGCTTATACGGAATTGTATGATCAGTTATTGAAAAAGTAGCGCAACTGATTACTGAGGCGAGCTATCGTTTGTATCGATAATAAATGGCTTGATGATGCCTTTTAGGCTTGTGTTGAAGTCAACGAGTGGTTGATATTGCCAGTACCAGATAGGCTGGCTACGCAGCAAGTAGGTCATGGCCCCACCGCCCTGTAGGGCAAGGAGGAGAATGACAACAGAAAAGATCGCAATGAATTGGCTGGCATGTCTCCGTAGTATAGCTTGAAAGAATTGGCGATAGGCCAGGCCTAGCCATATCAGGATAAACGGTAAAATCGGTATGAGGTAGCGTCCATTGACTGCAACGGCTGTATGGAATTTTAGAAATGCAATAAATGTTTCGTAGAATAGTCCAGCTAGATATAATCCGATGATAGGTGTAAGCAAGAGGAGTCGTTTATCAAGTAGGGTAATTGAGCGCCAAAAGATAATTGTGAGAATAGTACCGATGCTGCCGATAACCCAGGCAACGGCAATAGGAATAGGTAGCGGTGCATATTCTTGGAAATCATAGTTAATTGTAAAATATAATTTACGAATTAATTCGCTTACCCAATAAAAAGGATATGCGGCGACATGAGGGTCGTACGGCGGGTCATTAGTCTCGACATTACTTTCAAGTTGATAGTTTCTGCCCCATGGGCCGTATGTCAGACATGATTCCAATGATTTTACTTGAGTACAATCTGGTTCAAATCGTTGGTACATGACAAGATTTCCCACGTAACGTTCGATGAATAGACCTGTCGAGATAACCAAGAATAGTGTTAGGATAATCTGGGTTGGGCGCCCGAGGGCTTTGTAGGACGTCATAATACTTGCAATGATTTGCTTTCTTTTGTAACTGCGTAGCCATACGATCAAAAGTGCAAGCAGCGCTCCTGCGAATATTGGCACGAAGGCATATTTGGTAAGACTGCCGATAAAACCAACGCTTAGCAGCAGGATAAAGCTAGACGCTGGGATAGTCTGCTTTTTATTGATTGATGAGATGCACGTCAAGGTAAGTCCGGTAATAATCGGTACCAGAAAGAACATCAAGTTATCGTAGTTAATTGTGGCGGCAAGGGTCGGAACGACAGGTATAAGGACAAACATCAGAAGTGTAAAGTGAACGAGTGCGCGCGAGACCTTAAAACGTATTAATAATCGTTGGAAGAGGACTAGTCCGCTTGCGAATAGCGCAATGTCGATTAGACGCAAGAAGATTATTTGCGACGCCCAGTCAGATGAAAAAAGTGCGAATAGTCGGTACGGAAAACTCATGAGGTAATGAAACATGTATGAGTCGTACCGCGTGATGACGCCAAATCCAGAGGCGCCAGCTGGCTCTGTTGTAATAAATGGTAGCCATTGGTGCGCATAGACTTGTATGATACCAAAGTGATAGCTCTCGTCGAATGCCATTGGGAATTGGACAGTAAACGCAAGCCACACGGCCTGGATTATAAGCAGTCCGACAATGACGATAATAAACTTGCGCGATGACAAGAGACCTGTAATAAATTTTGTAAATCTTTGTATCATGCGTTTAGTCCAGCATAGATATGGCTACTGAAAATCTCCTTACGTTTATCTATTATAGCTTGCTAGTATCGCTACTGACGACTTTATCTACATTGCCCGGCTAAGTGTTGGTTACGCAGATGATATATCTGTTTTGGGAACCTCCACTTATTCGACTACTACTGAGAACGGCAATTCGGCGTGTGCCGTCAGCTTGCCCTAGTTGTACAAGTCTAATAATGAATCCTAGCGCCTATACAGCAAATGAATAGGGCTGCTACGGATATTGTGTTGTTAGCCAGATGTATAATAAAGTAATCATAATTCTGGGATGCGGAATGGTAATTAGGGTCATGCCCTTATCGACTCATATTAGGTAGGTACGCCATTCTGCCACCTTCTAATTTTATACCGTGCGGCGTAACTGGCGCCGGTGCTATAATTGAGGCAATGGTGTGGCGTTTAATCTCGACTTTCGTGCTGGTTGTTGTATCGGCTATTGTTATCGGGCTGGGTGATTCGGCGCTAGCGCAGGCCCCAACCGGGCGGTTAATATCGGTCTATGATCGTGGGACGACACGTATTTTTATGTCCAAGGCCAAGACGGTCGGTGAGGCTCTTGCGGCCGAGCATATAGCGCTAGACAAGCGCGATACAGTCGAGCCATCGGTCAATGATGAACTGATTGCATCGAGCTATAGTATCAATATTTATCGGGCCCGTCCGGTGGTTGTGGTCGATGGCAATATTCGGATCAAGACGGTGTCGCCATATCAGACAGCGGCGCAAATCGCCAAAGACGTCGGGATAACTATTTACGATGAAGATATTACGACCTTGAAACCATTAACTAACTTCCTGACCGATGGTGCTGGCTTGCAGCTGACTATATTGCGTGCAAAGCCCATTACGTTGGATTTATATGGCAAGCAGACCGAGATTCGCACTCAGGCAAAAACTGTCGGAGGCATGCTGACGGAGAAAAATATTATCCTAGGCGATAAGGGCCGTGTGTCGGTGCCACAGAATACGCCAATATCACCAGGTATGGCCGTGCGAGTTTGGCGAGAAGGCATACAGACAGTTTCGATTGATCAGGCGATGCCGATACCTAGCCGAATTGTCTATGATAATGATCGACCGATTGGTTATCGTGCGACTCAGACGGCGGGTACGCCAGGTGTGCGCAGTATTACCTATCAATTAAATATCAAAGATGGCGTCGAACTATCTAGAGTTGAAATTGCGAACATCATTACTCGTAATCCGACTGAACAAATTGAAGTTATCGGCCTGTATAACGATGGCTCCGGATTAACAAAGAACAAGGGCGCCCAGTATTTCACAGATAGCAAAGGCGTCTCGCACCGCGAAACTTATTATGATCTGAACATGAGCACTGCCATGCAAAGTTGCGGACAAGGCGGGCACTATAACGTGCGGCCGGATGGTGCAAAGGTTGACGGCCAGGGCTATATAATTGTGGCGGCTGATTACGCAATTTACCCGAAGTGTTCAATTGTCGAAACTAGCCTGGGCCTAGCCAAGGTTTATGACACTGGTGGTTTTGTAGCAAGATTCCCGTATGGGTTTGACCTCGCAACAGATTGGTCAACACCTGACGGCGTGTAATTATGATTGGGCTTTCGGCGTGGTCGCAATATGATGACTTTGTTATAATTACAATATGAAGATTACTAAATTGGTACATTCGTGTTTGATAGTTGAAGAGTTCGTCGCGCTGGACGATGGCATTAGTCAACAGATTGAGTCAATCCCCTCACGCACCGCATAGGGGCGATTATGCGCCATAATGGCATTGGGGTTATAATAGGATTGTTATAATAATGGAATTGGGGGAGTAAGTTATGAATATAAAGTACCTAACCAGCAATCTGTTAAACGCCTTCTTCGTGCTAGTCGAGAGTTTTCTAGCAGTCAGGTTTATTCTAAAGCTCTTTGGCGCAAACGCGGCCAACGGTTTCGTCAATTGGGTGTATGAAATGAGCGGATCGCTACTCGAGCCGTTTCGCGAAATCTTTCCGACCAAGGTATTTCACAATACATTTGTCCTAGAATTCTCGACAATCTTTGCTATGGTTGCGTATTCTATTGCAGCACTTCTGATTATATCGTTCTTGGACATTATCACTTCGTCGGCAACAATTAAGACTAAGAAGTAGGTCTTTTGTCAATGGTGTTGGAGCCAAATATATAAAATATTTCAATCCCCCACTGTCATATTGGTTCGAAAATTTGAACGAATATGCTAAAATTGATTATGTAATGAATAGTAAAATCGCACGGATTAAAGCTTTGTTTTGCAAGAACTCATTACTGTTCTCGGCTCTGGGTGACCCTACGCGCCAGCAGATATTATTGCTGATGGCTGATAATCAGCATCTTAGCGTAGGTGAGATTACCAAGTTAACTAAATTGTCGCGGCCGGCAATTTCACACCATTTAAAAATCTTGAAAGATGCCCGCCTAGTAACACAACATATGGAGGGTACGCGGCGTTATTATCATCCAACTTTTAGGGCACATGTTCAACCGCTCAGGGCACTAGTAGACGAAGTGGCATTGTTAGATAAAACTAAATAAGGAGCAATATAGATGGGGAATTTCTTACACAAACTTGGGGTTTACGCTTTTACGCATAAATGGCGGATGCTAGTGGGTTGGTTGATCGCGCTAGTACTGCTCGGCGGTTTGGCGTCAATATATATTAAGCCTACGACCAATTCTGTCAGTATTCCTGGCACCGAAGCGCAGAAGGCGCTCGATCGAGTTGATACACTCTTCCCAGCTAGTGGTAAAGGTAATGGCCGAGTAGTTTTCGCAGCGCCGGCCGGCCAGCAGATTACTAGTTATCGCTCCCAAATCACGCAGTTTATCGATAATGCACGCAAAGTCGATGGGGTAGCTGGCGTGATTAGTCCATTTGATAATGCGACTGCAATATCTAGTCAAGGTGATATCGCCTATGCTCAAGTACAACTCAAGGACGAAGCCGGTACGGTCAGTCCCGCCACGATTAAAGCAGTGACCGATTACGCCTCGAGCGTACGCGCCAGCGGGCTGACTGTCGAAATTAGTGGTGATTTAATCGATAAAGTACCGACTGAAATTCTGGGCGTAGGTGAGGTATCGGGTGTTGTCTTGGCCTTGGCCGTTCTAGTGATGACCCTAGGAACATTGATATCCGCCGGTATGCCGATTGTCGTTGCAATTATTGCGATTGGCGTTAGTATGGCCGGCTTGTTCTCGCTCAGCCAGTTGATTAACATTACTTCTACGACACCAGTGCTAGCGGTTATGTTAGGATTGGCGGTCGGCATTGACTACTCACTGTTTATTATTAATAAATACCGCAGTTACTTGTTAGAGGGGTATAGCAATCCGGTCGCAGCGGCCAAGGCGGTTGCAACCGCTGGCAATGCAGTTATATTTGCCGCCGCTACTGTGGTCATTGCTCTGTCGGCGCTGACAATTGTCCGTATACCGTTTATGTCAACGATGGGACTAGCCGGGGCTGGCACGGTTGCGATTGCGGCCCTAGTGGCGGTGAGTCTAATCCCGGCCCTGCTGGGTATGGCCGGCGATAAGATTTTTCGTGGCAAGACTAGACGGGCGATTCAGTTAGCGCAGTCCAAGGGTCCGCACGTAAGTCATTCGCTCAATCACCAGACGATTTGGTACAAATGGGGTGCTGCGATTGTGAAGCGGCCGGTTGTTGTGCTGATTATTGGCGTAATTATTATGGGGGTTATTGCCCTGCCGGCTAGGTCATTGGACTTGGGGCTACCAACCGATGAGCACTCGGCCGCCAGTACGACCCAGCATCGAGCATATGAATTGCTGTCTAGGGGCTTTGGGGTTGGCTTTAACGGTCCCCTGCTGGTTGTGGCTGATAATTTACCAGCCGTTAGTGCCAGCGATCAAGCAGCCGTTCGAGCTCCGCTCGTTGCCAAGGTTGACGCCCAATTTGCCAGTCTACCTCTAGTTCCACAAGTTATCGCCCAGAAACAAGCCGCCTTGGCTCAAGTTGAACAAGCTGTGGCGCAGTATGCCAAGTACGTGCAACTCAAGGCCGTTGCTGATCGTATCACGAAGCTGGATGACGTCAGTAGTGCCACGCCGGCACTTGTGACCGATAATGGCACGAGCGGTGTCGTGCAGGTTATTCCAAAAACGGCGCCATCGGACAGGCAGACGGTTGACTTGATCACGACGCTGCGTAGCCAGTCTACGCAACAAGCGGTTGGCGGCGCTAATATTCAGTTGGCTGTCACTGGCTCAACAGCTTTGCAAAATGATATCAACACCAAGTTGTCGAATGCCCTACCTGAATATTTGGCTGTTGTTGTCGGCCTGTCGCTGATTTTGTTAATTGTTGCGTTCCGCTCTATCTTGGTGCCTATCAAAGCGACACTTGGCTTCCTGCTGTCGGTTTTGGCGATGTTTGGTGCTATGGTAGCCGTCTACCAATGGGGCTGGTTCGGTCTTGCTGCCGCACCTGGTCCAATCGTGAGTTTCGTGCCAATTATTGCGATTGGTGTCTTGTTCGGCCTTGGCATGGATTACGAATTCTTCCTGGTCTCTAGCATGCACGAAGTCCATATGCATACCAAAAATTCTAAACAAGCAGTGATTAGTGGTTTTGGACTTGGTAGTAAAGTCGTAACGGCGGCGGCGATCATTATGATTAGCGTGTTCGCCGGCTTTATTACCAACCACGATGCGACTGTTCAGACAATCGGTTTCGGGCTTGCTTTTGGAGTCATGCTGGACGCCTTTATTGTCAGAATGTTGATAGTGCCGGCTGTCATGGCATTACTAGGTAATAGTGCATGGTGGCTGCCTAAATGGCTAGACAGGATACTGCCGCATGTTTCGATTGAAGGTGAAGACGAGACTATCGAGACTTAGAATGACTAAATTGGTACAATGATTAATATGAAGAATGATTCGAAATTAGAAGGTACTAAGCTGGCTAGCTTTGAGCCAATGGCGAAAGTTACTGATCTGCAAATTATTGACACTATAATTGGCCAGGGCGCCGAAGTTCCAATCGGGGCGACAATTACCGCTCATTACACGGGCGCCTTATGCAAGGATGGCACGATATTTCAAAGTAGCCATGATTTTGGCGATGCGATTACCTTTGGGCTTGACCAGGTTATCCAGGGTTGGACGCAGGGCGTTCCTGGTATGAAGGTTGGTGGCATCAGGCGCTTGATTATACCGTCAGCTATGGCATACGGGTCGGTGCGGGCAGCGGCTAATGTTCCACCAAATAGTGATTTGGTGTTTGATATTGAGCTTGTTGGGCTTTAGCCGGGCGGCATTATAATAGTACTTATGCTAATATATAGATGACTTTTGAATACCCAGGAGGGGTCGCGCATGAATGCAATTCAGTCGAAAATAGTTGTAAAGGTTAGCAATTTCCGCATGGACTTTGGTAAAAAGACCGTCATCAAAGATTTATCGTTTGATGTTAAAAAAGGCGAAGTTTTTGGCTTTTTAGGTAGTAACGGGTCTGGCAAAACGACTACGATTCGAGCCCTACTGGGTATTTATCAGCCGACGGCTGGTGATTTGCTGGTGGGCGGCAAGACCTTTTCGGTTTCGTCTGGCCTTAAATTAGGGTATTTACCAGAAGAGCGCGGCTTATATAAAAAAGAGTCTGTTATCGACGTGATGATTTATTTTGGACAACTCAAAGGTTTATCAAAGAAAGATGCTCGAGCGAGCGCCGAGGCGTTTTTGACACGCGTCAAATTGAGCGACAAAGCGACGACGCGAATCGATAAACTATCTGGCGGCCAGCAGCAAAAGGTACAGCTGGGTATCACGATCATGAATAATCCAGAATTATTGATACTAGATGAACCGACCAAAGGCTTTGATCCAGTTAATCGCCGCTTGCTAATGGATATTATCGAAGAACATCAACGAGGCGGTGCCACGGTTATCTTTGTAACTCACCAGATGGAAGAAGTTGAGCGTTTGTGTGATCGGATTATTCTACTCAAAGACGGTGTATCTCATGCATACGGTACAGTTGACGAAGTTAAAAGTGCCTATGGCGGTATGTCGCTAGACGATATCTTTATTAAGGTTTATGGTGATGAGAATGAACGAAACGAGGAGGAAGCATAATGTATAACCTAGGAACTGTCTTTCGTTTTGAATTTGTGCGTACGCTCAAGAAGAAGTCGTTTTGGATTATGGCGCTGGCTTTCCCGCTAATTATCGGGGCAGTCTTTGGGATTATATATTTCTCGAACAAGGCCTCTACGAAAGCCGCAGAAGACACCAAAAATCAGAAGTTCTCGTTGGTTGTCACTGATGATAGCGGCTTGCTAAATAAGGCCCTGTTGGCGCAGTTTGGCGCCTCAGAGTCGACAGATAAACAAACTAATATCGATAAAGTCACGAGTGGTGCGCTGGATGCCTACTTCTATTATCCGAAGGATTTGAGCAAAGACACTGTTCAGGTCTATGCCAAGGATGTCGGTATCTTTAATGATGGGCGTTACGAAGGCGTGGCCAAGGCCTTGCTGCAACAATCGGTCGGATTGACGGTTGGCGCGCAGAAAACCGCCGTCCTTCAGGACGGGGTAGCGTTTAACTCGGCTACCTATCGAGATGGCAAGCAATTTGATGGTATCAAAGAGGCGATTGTGCCAGGTATCTTCTTGGTGCTGTTCTATATCTTGATTGCGATGTTCGGCAACCAAATGTTGGTTAGCACGACTGAGGAAAAGGAAAACCGTGTGACCGAGATGATTCTAACGACTATTGAAGCCCGTACGCTAATTATCGGCAAGATTCTGTCATTAATTGCGCTGGCGTTTATTCAGATCGTGATTATTCTAGTGCCGATTATTTTGGCGTACACCTTGTTTCACAGCCAACTCGCCTTGCCTAACTTGGATCTGAGTAATCTACCAATTGATCCGCTACGTATTGCGATTGGAGCAGTAATCTTCATCTTGAGCTTTTTGCTATTTACCGGTTTACTAGTGGCAATCGGCTCGATTGCGCCAACCGCCAAGGAAGCCGGCGGGTTCTTCGGTGTTGTGATGATCTTCATTTTTGGTCCACTGTATGCTGTTTCGCTATTTGTGTCAGCCCCGACTTCACCGTTTGTGGTGTTCTTGACGCTATTTCCATTGACCGCACCGATTCCAATGATGCTGCGCAATGCTGTTGGTAACCTTTCGACAACCGATATGCTGCTAGGTGTTAGTATTCTAGCAATTAGTTCCATTATCGCGTTATCAATCGCGATCCGGATATTTAGGTATGGCGTATTGGAATACTCACGCCGTATGCCGCTGAGCGCAATCTTTAAAAAATAACATTTATTTATTCGTTAATGTCTTGAATGACGGCGATATCAGCGCCGAGCGTGTTGAGCCTGTTGGCAAGGTCTTCGTAGCCACGATTAATGGAATACACGTCGCGCAGCGTCGAGCGGCCAGGAGCGGCGAGCATCGCCAGTAGTACAACTACCGAGGGGCGCAAAGCCGGTGGAGCGACGACGTCAGCCGGTTTCCAACTGGTTGGTCCAGTGATATACACACGGTGCGGATCGACTAACTCGATATTGGCGTTTAGTTTGGAAAGTTCCGTAAAGTAGATTGCGCGGTTTTCGTACGACCAATCATGTATAAGTGTACGGCCATGAGCCACTGTTGCAATCAGGCCCATAAATGGTAGATTGTCCATATTGATGCCCGGGAACGGCAAGGCATGGAGTTTGTCTTTTGGCGCGCGTAGGTCAGACTTCTTAACGGTAATGTCAGTTAGTCGCGTGTAGCCGTTGCGAGCGCTGTATTCCGGGCTCAGCTCATAATCTAGACCCATACCCTCGAGCGTTGCTAGCTCGATCTCTAGGAACTCAATTGGGGCGCGTTTGATCGTAATTTCAGATTTGGTAACTGCGGCAGCGGCGATAAAGCTCATCGCCTCGATTGGATCCTCAGCTGGGTAGTACTCGATGGTTTGTTTAAATGATTTTTGACCAGTAATTTTGAGGGTAGTAGTGCCGATACCCTCGATTTTGACACCTAATTTCTGCAAGAAGAAACAGACATCTTGAACCATATAATTAAAGCTAATATTACGAATAACGGTCTCACCGGGATACATCGCAGCGGCCATAATAATATTCTCGGACACTGTTTCGCCCCGTTCGGTCAGAAGGATTGGCTTTGTGATCGGCTGTTTATTAACGGTTGCATGATAGTAGTCGCTTTTTGCTTCGACGCTGAGCCCAAAAGGCGCCAAGCCGACCAGGTGCGGCTCAACTGTGCGCGTACCCAGGTTACACCCGCCGGCAAAGGGCAACCTGAAGTCATTATATTGGTGCAGTAGGGGACCAAGGAACATAATAACTGTGCGGGTGCGTTTGGCTGCCTCGATATCCATATCTTCTAGACGCAGTCGAGCTGGTGGAGTGATTTCGAGGTCATTGTTAGTATTTAACCAGCGAGTTTTGACACCGATACTATTTAGCACCTCGATGATGCGGTTAACTTCTTCAATACGAGCCACGCGGCGCAGAGTCGTCGTCCCCTTGTTTAGTAGACTGGCGCACAGTAAGCCGACAGCAGCATTTTTGCTAGTTTTGACTTCGATGGAACCACTGAGCTCGCGACCACCGTTGACCCGAAAGTTGATTTTGCCATTTGGATTGAGAGAGATAATATTACTTGACAATACTTCACTAATGCGGGCTACCATCTCAAGACTGATATTTTGTCCACCCTTTTCAATGCGGTTAATCGCACTTTGGCTAGTATTAAGAGCTTCGGCTAGGTGCGCTTGGGTCATGCCACGCGCCTGTCTGGTCTCTTGTATTAGGATTCCGATCTTGGTTTTATAGGTATCGTTCGTCATGTCTTATAATATATACCATCCATGATATACAGTCAATAATGATATAATGATTAGAAGATAGAAAGCCGATGACAGATTTAATAATACAGGCCTTGATTGCCGATGAAGAGCAGCGCCAGCGCGAAGGTTTGGAGCTTATTCCGAGTGAAAACTACGTCAGTCGCGATGTTTTGAATGCACTTGGTAGTGTTTTTACCAATAAATACTCCGAAGGCTATCCTGGCAAACGTTATTATGGTGGTCAGCAGTTTACCGATCAGGTAGAGCAACTAGCGATTGACCGCGCTAAGCAATTATTTCGGGCTGACCATGCTAACGTTCAGCCACACTCTGGAGCACCGGCCAATGAGGCTGTTTATAGCGCCTGGTTGGAGCCGGGCGACACGGTCCTGGCGATGGACTTATCGCACGGTGGACACTTGACGCACGGGGCGCCTGTGACGCGTAGCGCCCATCTATATAACTTTGTACGCTATAAAATGAAAGATGTCAGTACGGGCGAGATTGATTATGATAATCTGCGTGAATTGGCTCTCAAGCACCGACCGAAGATTATCTTAGCCGGATTCAGCGCTTATCCGCGCGAGTTAGACTATGCCAAGTTTGCTAGTATCGGCAACGAGGTAGGCGCATTACTGATGGCCGATATGGCGCATATTGCTGGTTTAATAGCGGGCGGGGTAGCGGCTAATCCGTTTGATTATGGATTTCACGTCATTACAACGACAACCCACAAGACCTTGCGTGGCCCTCGTGGTGGCTTGATATTGAGTCGTGGCACGGTTAGTAATCCACTCAAGGCACCTGAGAAAACACTTGATAACATCCCAACGCTTATTGATCGTGCGGTTTTCCCCGGTATGCAGGGTGGGCCACATATGCACTCGATTGCTGCCAAAGCCGTGGCTTTTGGCGAGGCGCTACAGCCAGAGTTCCATGAATATGCTGCTCAAGTTATTAAAAATGCTGCCACGCTAGCTGATGAATTAACGAAGCGCGGCTTTCAATTAGTGACCGGAGGTACGAGCAATCACTTGATATTAGCCGATGTCTATAAAAGTTTTGGTATCGATGGTAAAGTGGTCGAAGTTGCCATGGACAAGATTGGCCTGACCTTGAACGCCAACGCTGTACCGGATGATCCATTACCACCGTTCAGGCCGAGTGGCATTCGCCTAGGTACGCCGGCTATGACTACGCGTGGACTGCGCGAAGAACACATGGCGCAGATTGCCGCTTGGATGAAACAGGCGGTTGATAGTCGCGATGACGATGCGGCCCTCGATTTACTACATGCAGAGGTGCGACAATTTGCGCGACAGTTCGCGCTGCCAAGTGACCTATCGCTAACAACTATCGCAAGATATTCAAAAAAATAGGCTCAGATGAGCCTATTTTAAAGTACTTGTTAAGATAATCTATCCTAGGTACAAGTTGGCGTGGTTGCGTTTAGTGATGTGGCGCTACCAACGTATACACCCACGACGGCATTAGTCGTAAAGTTGTAGTAACCGATACAGCCACCGTTGTTGGCGGTGTTAGGTAGATACATCAAAGTTGTTGTTCCGTTCGCTGATGTAGGGGCGGTCGCTTGTAGTGTAATACCTGTAGGAATCTTAGCTGAACCAGTGTAGGACTGGAGGACGCTAAATGATGCAGGGTAGCCAGAGTTGTCAGCGTTATAGGCTTCAGCGACTTTTTGCGTATTGGCTGCACTAGTTTGTGCCTTGGCAGTGTTGGCGCGAGCAGTAATGCCGCTATAGGCGACAATAGTAATTGCGGCCAAAATACCAATAACAACGATAACGATCAAAAGCTCAACGATCGTGAAACCAGCTCGCCCTTGTTTAAACTTGTTGTAGTTATGTACCATGTTAATATTTGCCCCCTATTATTTGTATAACACTAGTTTACTAAGTAGCTTCAATAAACGCAAGCGTTTTATATGTACGATTTATTGTTCAGCCATGAATGATATAGAGTCGAGCGAGCTCCATGATGAACTCATGCCACCTCCCTCGATAATATTACCGTTTGGATAGACGTCTACCCGACAGTATGTATTTACGCAGGCTTCCTCGAATATATGCATTTCCTTGGGGCGATAGCCAGCGGGAAGGTTGGCTATCGCAAGGCCTGCTGTTGTATTGCCGCCGTACATTAGTCCTTTGACTGATACCATACCGTCGGATGTCTTGGCGTATGATGGTGTCGCAAAGCCGGGATAAGCTATCCAGCCACTTTGTAATGTTAAGGCGTTCCACGTTGCATAACCTGGTGATAAGAATGAGATTTGAAGTGACTTATAGGCGTTTAGGGCATTGCCCTTTGGTGTGATATTGCCACTAGTGTCAACGCCGATGTCGTCGAATGTATTATTGCTTGTGCTAGCAACGTGTAAATATTGATCTGAAGTATAGCTAGTCGGGATGGTGATAATAGGTGTTCCATCGGCCGTCGTGCCACTCGCAACCAGACCCTTGATGAATGTGTGCCCAGCGCTATCGCGTGTATAACCAGCGGTAGCCCAGCCGCTATTGAAATTCACCCAACCATTAATCGGTGTTAGGGCGGTCCATGCATATGAGGACGTCGAAGGTATGAACATCATTCGATCAAGTGACAACCAGCCACCAGAACCATTATTATAAAGTATTGAACCGTTAGGGTTAATATCAATGCGCGCTGTTGCATCGGCGCCACTAGTACTAGTACTCGTACCGAACATAATCGCTTCAGACGGTCGGTAGCCAACCGGAAGTGTCGCTATCGTCTCGCCAGGCACCGGTGTACCCGCACGCTTGATCAGCCCCTTAATGACTACTACTCCCGCGCTAGTCATGGTATACGCACCGGTCGCGTAACCGTTGCCGTAATCAGACCAGTTGTTTTGGTAGACGAGACTATTCCAGACAGGGATGGTCAAGGATGCCGAACCAGCGCTCGACGTACCGGCCGAGTTGGTGGCTGTCACTTGAACATTTATAACAGTGCCGGCTGGCGCACTGACTGAATAGGTCGTAGCGGTGCTGTTGGTTAATCCATTAGTCCAGCTGCCGCCATTAAAGTTGTACTGCAGAGTATAGGTACTAGCGGTCGCCACTCTACCCCATGTGAAGGTTGCCTGGGTCGGACCAGATTGTGAAGCGGTGACTGACGGCGCAACGGGTGCAGCGGTAGGTGGCGTGACGACTGCTATTGTCGATGCAATGGAATCGAGTTTAGTGGCCCGGATTGAGCCGCTCTGGGCTATGCTGCGCCCAGCAATAGTTTGCGTCATATTAATAGATGCAACGACGGTGGTATCAGACTGTAGAGCTGCAAAGCGCGTGGCGTCGGTCTGACTACTATCAATAGCTACGCTATCGGCGGCTGTAGCACTGGCTTTATTAAAATACTGAATAGAAAAATCGGTTGTATTGATGCCATCAATCAAGCGCTCGTCCTGTGTTTTGCAGAAAGCACCAGAGATAGCAGGGTTACAGCTGGGTTGTTGCCAGGGTGCGACACAACCTGCTGTCAGATAATTAGCTGGCGTCAACACGCGTCGCCACAGGGTATTATTCTTGACAAAGTATACGATATTCATTGTCATGGGTGTGTTTTGGTTGTACTGCGTGCTAGTACAACTGTTCGGCATATTATTAAGGTACACGACACCACTCGTCGACGCGATTGGACTACCTGTTGTTGCTAGGGTGTTGAGAATCAGCATATTACCGTTAGCGCCAACATTGGCAAAATTAGCTGTTCCGTCATCATAACCTTGCGGTGACGTCAGTGGCGTAATGTTGTTGGTCGATAAGAACGTCGTACTTTGTTTGACATCGGCCTCGATGCGATTCAAGGTATCTTGAACGTTATAAGCTAGGGCATTGGCGCCGCGCGTCACCAATACTTCACCGGTCATATTAACGATTACGGCTATAAACGTACCAATCACCAGTATGACAATCGGGGCTATGATTAATAGTTCAACGATCGTAAAACCTGTCTTGAGCGATTGACGAGGTTGCTTATTGGTTAACATAGGTCGCATATTCTACTTTTTGTTGAGGTGTATTATACAATATTACAACATCGACTTTAGAAACAGTTAATGAGCTGGAATAAGGGCATGAGATCGAGACTGTAGCAGTTGCGGCATTGATGCCGCTGACGCTTATCGCCGAGTTATTCAGCGGAGTACCGGCAACGCATGGGTTGGCGACGCCAGCTGAGTAGCGACGTAGGTAATCATAGGCGACATTGCTGGCACGTTCCTGGGCGCGCGTCTGTCCGCTATCTTTAATAATTATGCTATATAGCTGGTAGCCAGTTACCAAGAAAGCAGCTGCCACAAAAAGCGTAATTAACAACTCAACTGCCGTAAAGCCTGTTTGTTTATGTGGCTCGATCATTGGTTTTTACTCGTTGACATGTAAATTAGGCCATCCGTCTCGAGCTTGTAATACAAGTTAAATTTGGTACACATTTGGGATTCACTAGTGCATAAAGTGCCGTCCTGTTGTAATGGCTGGTAGACATACGTAGCTGTGGTTGGCTGCGGTAGCACACCACTTGTCGTCTGGGTATTGTTAGTGGCGACCACGAAACCGCTATTGGCATCTGTGGCCCCGGGCGGAGTGAAAGCTTTTAGATCTGCGTCTCGCAGGTATGACTGAATGGTTGTTGCGCCCGTCATGGCCGTTGAGGGATAGCGCCCGAAAGTATTTGTATTGTCGGTTCCGGATTTATAAAAGGTTTCAAGGTCGAGGCTGATTGAGCTTATATCGGTCTTACGTTCGGTATCGCGAGCGTTAACTTGTGTGCTGCGCAGATTAACGACGCCAAGCGTCAAAAGTATGCCCATCAGGGCAATCACAATGAGAAGTTCGACAACGGTAAACCCACGACGATTCATATCTATAGCATATGAGTTTTCGGATGAAACCGCAAGCGTTTTAAATCTCAAGCGGCTCTTGCTCAATCTGAATTTTGAATTTATTGCGAACGGCGTCGATAATTTCATCGCGGGCATTGGCAAGGTCGCGGTAGCCGCTAGCTGACTGATTGATGAGTACTAAAGAGTTCTTGTCGTGAATCTTGATACCGTGTAGCACTTTACCTTTCAGGCCAGATTGTTCTATCAGCCAACCTGTTGGAACTTTAAAGCGCCCGTCGCCCATATCATAAGTTGGAATGTCGGGGAAGTTGGCTTTCAAGTCAGTTAACTGCCAATCTTCAACAATGGCATTTTTGAAAAATGATCCGGTGTTGGGCAATAACTTGGGGTCGGGTAATTTGTTGGTGCGAATGTCGATAACGGCATTTCGGATAATTTCTTGAGTAAAAATATGGACGTCGTGTTGGTCCAGGTAGGTCTGCAGGGCCTCGTAAAATGGTGGTTGCGGCAGATTCTTTGACAGTTTGATGGTTATCGAGACAATAATATAGCGACCGATTTGACTGCTACGGAATATGCTTTGGCGATATGAAAACTCACAGGCCTCATTGAGTAAAGTAACGAAATTATCGGTTTGGGTGTCGTAGGCGATGAGCGACTCTAGGACATCGGCGATTTCTTGGCCGTAAGCGCCAACATTTTGCACCGGTGCGGCACCGGCTGTTCCTGGTATGGCCGACATCGCTTCTATACCGCTCAGGCGCATATCAACAGTGCGCTTAACAACCGCGTCCCAGTCTTCACCAGCGCCAACCTTTATGGTCGTTGAATTCAAATCGTCGTTAATGACTTCAAATCCGGGTATGCGCATACGTATAATCAACCCGTTAAATCCTGCGTCCTGCGCGATCACGTTGCTGCCACCGCCTAGTATAAAAACAGGTAGTGATTGCGCTTTAGCGTTACGGAATGCTGCGACGGCTTCTTCGGGTGTCCGTACTTCTGTCATAAATCGAGCGTTGCCGCCGAGTTTCATAGTTGTAAAGTTTTTTAGGGGGATGTTGGTGTGGATTTCCATATACGACTATTATAGCTCAACTTAGTGGCACGTGGTATAATTACCCCTGGTATGCACCCGTAGCTCAGATGGATAGAGCGTTTGGCTTCGAACCAAAAGGCCGGGGGTTCAAGTCCCTCCGGGTGTACCAAGAAAATACGACTAGTGTACGCTAGTCGTATTTTCTTGGTAGAGTCGCGAAGCGAATCTGAACCGCAGGTAGTGCCTCGGGCTTTTCCACTTGCTTATTATTCGGGTGTACTAAAAATAATCTATCTATATTTTTCTATAGCTTTATTTTATACTGACGACTATAAGAAAAAGGATACGATGCAACAACTTGCGGTATTGGTTATTTTTGTACCGCATATCAAATTCAGCAGCGGCGCGCTGACGTTATTTTCTGTCAACTCATTTTTATATGGCTTTTATATATCACCAATACTAGGTGCCCAAAAAACGAGGATTGAAGAATTACACAAAATAGTACGCTCAGAATCTAATGCGATTTTCGCCATGGTGATCGGTATCGCAAAGTTACCGTTGAAGTTGCGTAAAAGCATTCAAGATATGTTTCTTGATTATCTTGATCATGCGATACGTCATCGTAGACCTGGCGGTGGAGAAGAGAAGTATGAAGCGATGATTGCTTTTTGCCTAGAATACAAGGGCGAGCACCAAGATGAAATCGATAAGCTTTTGGCTGGACTTGTCGCCAATCAGCAAAACCGGACTAATTATTCGATGCAACTGAGCAATAGGGTCTATAGCAACGAATGGATAATCATGATTATATTATTTATTGTGACGCTTTCGTTCGTTCTTATGCTTGATGCGGGTGATGGATATTTGTATAAAACACTTGCCGCGTTATTGTGCACGGGCTTGAGTATGCTGTTGATTATTCTTGCCAAGATGTCGACATTGACACACAAAAAAGCCAAGCAAATTTGGAATCCTTTCAACAAGCTTATCAACAGTCGTTTTTATCGAATCGACTAGTTGTCGTAACTGTTGTTGTGCCAACAGTAGCAACTAGAATGCTGCCCGAAAACCGTACTGTGCATGCGCATAACTTTGAGTGGTGCCGCAAGTCGCCCATTTGTAGGTGGTCGCCCCTGTGTCGAACGCAATTGTTTGACCCTTACTGAGTGTAATGACGACGTCTCCATAGGTAGTGGTGCCACTACTGATTGGTGGGGTGCCACTACCGACTGTAAAACTAGATTGTTGATACTGCCCAAGGTTTATTATACATCGCGTTAATAGATGACTATGTTGTAAGGGTTAAAATACTTTACCGATTTATTACATTGTTGTATCAACAGGGGTAATAGTGTACAATCAGTTTCTGTAAATGGGCCCGTAGCTCAGCTGCCAAGGCGAAGCCGGTAATATCAGCTAACCAGCTGCTCTAACAGCTTTGAGTAATTTAGCTAACAGGTTCATTGCCACGAAGATACATTTACAATTCAATACGGGCCAGTAGCTCAGCTGGTTAGAGCGTCTGCCTCTTAAGCAGAATGTCGTGGGTTCAAGTCCCACCTGGCCCTCCATGAAAAAATACCTACTTTTCGTAGGTATTTTTTCATGGAAAGTGTTAGTTGACTTGAAGCCACGACTGTCGTGGGTGAGAACTGCCAGTCGGCAGTTTGCAAGGAAACCTTCCGATGGCAACTAGTTTGCCAATCGCGAAGTTTCGGGGTCGCGGAACGTGACCAAGTCCCACCTGGCCCTCCAAATAAAGAACACCCTTTGATCGCTACCGAGGGTGTTTTTTATTTACCCTGCACTAGGTTGTTTGATGATCGTATCCCGCGAGCGTCAACTTATATTGAAGGCTTATAGTGATGAGCATATACTAATGGCATGGAGGACAATAAGATGTTAAAACTTATATATACATTCTTTCTGGGCGTGTTACTGGCAATTTTTGTAGGAGTTGGGATTAGCGCTTTTTATCCTGGTCCCGCGTCGCCCCCATATCCCATTGAACTCAATAATCCCGGCAAAGAGCTGACTGCCGATCAAACGATTCAGCAACATGATTATGATGTTGCCGTGAAGCAATATGATTTAGATAAGCGGCCTTATAATCGTAACGTGTCGATTATGACCTTAGCCGCAGCCACCTTGTTTTTAGTGGTGAGCTTAGTCTTTGAAAAGAAGATAAGAATCATTGCTGATGGCATAATGCTTGGCGGCCTATTTACGCTGCTATATAGTATCGGGCGAGGTTTTGCGTCACAAGATAATAAATATGTGTTTATCGTAGTTACTGTCGGTCTTGCACTAGTTATATACCTTGGCTATCATCGTTTTGTTGTGGAGCGAGGTAAAACTAAGCTACTGTTGAAGAATAATAACAAATAGCTTAAGTACCGTCGTTGCGTACCCTCGATTGACTTATACTGCTTGTGCTCTATAATTACCAACAGATATGAAGTGGGTTTTCTCGAATCGCAAAACGACATCGCACAACAAAGGCTTTACAGTCATAGAGTTACTGATTGTTATAGCTGTGATCGGTATATTGGCGACTCTGACTTATATTGCCTATAGCGGTATTCAGACGAAAGCACGCGATACGATTGTTAAAAACGCCGCCAAGCAACTGGGCGTTGAATTGCAACGATTTGCGGCTGATACGGGCAAGACACCACTGCAGACAGGCGGAGGTTGGGGCGGGCAGGGCAGCGGATTTATCAGTTCTCAATATACTGGCGATCCTAATTATCCTTTAGCAACAGAGACGGTTTTGAATAATGCCGGCTATTTACCAGCTGGCTTTACGCAGAACCTGCCAGTCAATAAGCAGTACAACAGTAGCGCATACACTTTAATGCTTTATGGCTGTGGCGCCAAATATGTCATATATTTCTCACTAGAGGCACCGACTTCAAGCGACACTACTAACTTTAACAATGCGGTCACTCAATGCGGCAATACTAATGTTGCTGGAATCAATATGAAGGGCGCTTACATATTCTCGTGAGAATACATATGACTAGCGGGCTAATTAAAGTAAAATATATAGTATGAGTTGGTATCACCCGTCATCCATCCTCGATAAGGTCTTCGAGGGAGGGATCATCGTCAAAGGCATCGATGGAGCATTAGAGTTCCTAGGTGGTTTGTTATTACTTTTTGTCAGCCCGGCGTCGATTCATAATTTCTTGGTCCTGATTACTCAGCGTGAGTTGCTAACAGATCCGCACGACAAAGTCGCTAATCTACTGCTGAATTCGACTCAACACCTGGGTGACAGTCGGACGTTTATTATTGTATATTTGTGGATTCATGCTGTGATTAAGTTGATCGCAGTGATTGGAATCTTAAAAAACCAGTTATGGGCCTATCCGTTCTCGCTCATTACACTGGGCGCGTTGATGCTGTACCAGGTCTATAGTCTTGTCTTTGTCGGACCGTCTGTTGGTATGGTAATCTTATCGATCTTTGATGTCTTTATATTGTGGTTGATTCTACGTGAATACGGCATTGTCCGGAAGAATCTCAAAGCGGCAGAATAATCTTGCCTTTACTATACTAATTATAGTAAACTGGATATGATAATATCTCAAAGATCAAGGAGCTAATATGAATTATGTAATTATTGATGTCCGCGAACCGGATGAGTTCGCTAGTGGTCACGTCAAGGGCGCACTAAATATTCCACCATCGAAATTAATGAATGGCGCCAAGAAATTAAAGGATGTCCCCAAGGACGCCCCGATTATTGTCTATTGTCGAACCGGCAGTCGCTCCAACACTTCGGCGCACATTCTGCAGGGCCTGGGCTATACCAATATTACCAACGGCATCAACAAAGAACAGGTAGAGGCTAGGTTCCTGCGCTAAGTTTTGCTAAGCTAGAATAGATGAAGATTCTAGATGGACTAGAGCTGTCGGGCTATATTAAAGAGCGACAACTCAAACAGGTCAGGGCCTTGCGCCAGTCGTGGCGTGTTAATGCACGCCTGGCAATTATTCAGACTATCGATAGTCCGGTGATTGATACTTATGTCCGGTTGAAGCAAGTTTATGGTTCTGATATCGGCATAGAAGTTGACGTTTATAAAATTACGCAAGATGAGCTAATGTCGCAGATTGAGACTCTCAATAATGACGAGCTAGTGCACGGTATTATTATTCAACTACCGCTGGACGATACGACTCAAACCGATATGGCAGTAAATGCTGTGGCGCCCGCAAAAGATGTTGACGGCTTGGGCGCTGGGGCTGTTTTGACGCCAGCTACGCCAATGGCGATTGATTGGCTACTAGCCGGTTACAATGTTGAGCTAGCCGGCAGAACTATTGCAATCGTAGGCAACGGCCGTTTAGTCGGTGCACCTCTGGCACGCCTGTGGCGTACGGCTGGCCTCGATGTGACCGTTTATGATGATAAAACGCTAGATCTAGCGTCTGAACTGCAACAAGCTAATATTATTGTGACCGCGACAGGTGTACCGGGATTAATTAAGCGCAATATGATTAGTCCGGGCGCGACCATTGTTGATGCTGGTACGGCGTCGGAACACGGCAAGATTGTCGGTGATTTGGCTGATGAAGTGCGCGAACTGGACGATATTACACTTACGCCACGAAAGGGCGGCGTTGGTCCACTGACAGTGGCGGCATTATTCGATAACGTGATTCGAGCTGCTAGGGTAGTAGCGGATCGAAAAGGTCAGCAGGACCTTAATTAGAGCCAAGCGCATCTTTGACGCGCTGGACAACTTGACGAGGTGTCAAGTCGGCTTTGACGATGTAGCTATGAATGCCCAGGGCGCGAATTTCTTTGGGTGATTCTTCCTCGCCCAGGTTAGTTAGAACAATAACCGGGATGTTCTTGCCCCAATCGTTTTTGCGGATTATTTCGAGGGCTTCGGTGCCATCCATTTCGGGCATTTGTAGGTCCAATAAAATCATGTCGGGGACGAACGCCTCAACCAAGGCCACGCCGCGCTTGCCATTATTTGCCAGCTGAACTTCGAATCCATCAGCCTCAAATTTCATGCGGTACATTTGGCTAATTACTGGATCGTCTTCGATGATGGCTATTTTGGTCATGCTTTGATGGTACAATAAATTAAGAAGAAATACTATAGGGGTCACTAGTCCATGGCAGTCACGAATCCAGAAATATTAACAGAACCACTCAACTACAATAAGTCACTGGTTGTTTCAAATTATGAGTCGCTTTCTCCTAAATTGCGTCAGGAATGGGAGTTGCTCAGGCGGACTTATATGGATGAACACATGGATTGGCACGTGGCTGATGATAGTGACTTATATGATGCCGATCCTGCAACCTTGCAACTACTGTTATTGAATAGCAGTGGTAATATTAGCGCTGGTATGCGCTTGACGCCGTGTCTATCAATCCAGGACACCTTGAGTTGGACAATGTTACAGGGCATAACCGATGAGCACGCCCGCGATATCGATGGTCCTGTGTGGGATTTAACTCGGCTGGTGCCGGGTGATGCTATGGATAAATCTGATATTTTGCCAGCGTTTGCCGAGCTATTTGGTGCCGCTCTTGCTCAAACCCAGACACAGGGAGGCAACGTCGATAATCCACGTTGGGTATTCGCAACTCATCCTGGTTTTGTGAATGCCTTTAAGCGCTATGGCATCGAGTTTACGATTATACCTGGTACCGAACGTGATAGTGGTGTGTTATGCCATGCCTTGCCGGTTGAACGGACACAGTTCCTAGTCGATCATCAGGCTTACTTTTCAGATGCCTATACCAGCGTGGCTCGAGGCATACAGCGTGTTAGTCCAGATTGGGACATGTGATGGATTTAATAACCAGTAGCCATGTCCTGGCCGCGATTGCTGCGGTTGTGACGGCAGGTGTTGGTTTGTCGGTCTGGTTTTCGCAGAAGCATAATGACTTACGATTATCGTTTCTGGCATTATCTGGTTTTATCGGTTTATGGATCATTAGCAATGTCGTCTTCGGGGTGACTGATGATGTCAATCGTTATCCGATCGCCCTACTCAGTTATGTATATGCCATGGGCGTTGCTGTTAGTTTGTTGTTGTTTAGTATTCATTTAGCACGGGGCAAGAATATCGGCTACCTGCGGCTAGCATTGATCGGCTTGCCGGGCTTAATTGTTGGTTTATTGTCGGTTATACCTGGATTGGTCGCGACTGACGTCGTCAATGGCAAGATAGTAACCAATATTGTACCGTTAGCAGTTTTTGGCATTACACTTATGGGCTATCTGGTGGCCTCAATATTTATTTTAAGCAAAGCAAGAGGCCGCGGCAATGCAGTAGTGAGGCGACAAATTCACTTCGTCTTAATTGGTATAGTGGTTTCATCGATTGCCGGGGGTTTCTTTAATTTAATATTGCCGATTCTTGGCGTATATAACTTTGTTCAATTAGGCCCAGCGAGTGCGGTTATTTTTGTCGGGGTTGTGGCATACGCAATTGTTAAACATGGCCTGTTTGACATACGCCTTGCGGTTGTCCGAACTATCGCATACTTTATGATTCTAGTGACCATGTTGTCGCTGTATTCGGGTTTTGCTTATATTACCGCCTCGTTGTTGCCGACGTCGTTTATATCAATTACACAGTTGGCCTTCAACGCAGCGGCAGTCATTATTATGGCGCTATTGTTCCAGCCGTTAAAACGGTTTTTTGATAGAGTTACTAATCGCTTCTTTTACAAAGATAACTACAATATTGATGACTTTTTTGCTCGTTTGAATCGAACGTTGACGTCAACGACTGATTTACGCGGGCTTTTAGAGCGAGTCTCTGGCGAGGTGAGCCAGACATTAAAAAGTGATCAGGCGTTTTTTTACATTAATACGGCTGACGGTCATTACGTATCCGCCGGGACAGACAAGCATCGGCACTTGCCCAAGGAGGATGCGAAATTACTGGAATCGGTTGATAGCGCTCAGTACGGCGTTATCGTCAGATCGCTACTAGAGAATGCTAACCCAATCCGACGGATGATGATTAGCCACCGCATCGAGTTAATACTACCGCTAGCCAAATCAGATACCGTTATTGGCTACTTGTGCCTAGGTGATAGTTTAGGGGCCGGGTTCACGCGGCGCGACATCAAATTGCTAGGTACAATCGCTGATGAGTTGGTCATTGCGGTGCAAAATGCCCTATCGATTCAAGAAGTACGAGCCTTGAACGAAACTTTGCAGCAGCGCATCAATGCGGCCACCAAGGAATTACGGGCGAGTAACGCCCAGTTGCAGCGTCTCGACAAAGCCAAGGATGAATTCGTGAGTATGGCCAGTCACCAATTGCGGACTCCGCTGACTAGCGTCAAGGGGTATATTAGCATGGTCCTGGAGGGTGATGTCGGTAAAATCACCGAGACTCAGGCGCATTTGCTGACCGAAGCCTTTACTAGTAGTGAGCGCATGGTCCATCTGATTAATGACTTTTTAAACGTCTCTCGTTTACAGACTGGTAAATTCTTGATCGACAAACGACCGGTTGATTTGGCAAAAATCGTCGAACAAGAACTCGACGGCCTGGCATCTAACGCCGCATCGCGCAATTTGAAATTCATTTACAAGGCACCGAGTAGCTTGCCGACACTGAACCTAGATGAAGGCAAGATTCGCCAGGTGATCATGAACTTTGCCGATAATTCCATCTATTACTCGGGTGAGGGAACTGAGATTAAGGTTAATCTAGAAATTGACGGTGATAATTGCAAATTTACGGTTAAGGACTCTGGTATCGGCGTGCCATTGAATGAGCAATCACAATTATTTAGTAAGTTTTATCGGGCCAGTAATGCCCGCAAGCAACGGCCTGATGGTACAGGGGTTGGGCTATTCTTGGCTAAAAAAGTCATTACGGCCCATGGTGGTAAAGTAGTATTTGAATCGGCCGAGGGTAAGGGTAGTACGTTTGGCTTTATTCTACCGCTGGGATCGCTACGCGCCGCTGACGACACGAATTAACTCGATCAGGAGCCAGACGATAACAATTGCAACCGCAACAGTGATAAGCGTCGGTTTTAGTGTGCGTTTGTGATCGAACCACCATTGGGCTAACTTATTGCGGTCGGCAGCCTCCAGACGCGTGATGATTGGACGGGTGAGTGAGGCATCGGCACCGGTGTAGACTTTGTTACGCTTCTTTTTTTGCTTTGTCATAATAATTCTAGTATATAACAAAATAACCCCCGCATCGTTAGCGGGGGTTATTGTTAGGTCTGAATCTCTTCAGAATGAGGAGCGGTCAGACTCTGTTACAGGCCAAGTGTTGCACGACGGCTAGCAACGTAGTAACCGATGCTGGCAATCAATGAACCAAGACCAAGGAAGGTGGCAACATCCGAACCAATACCGGTGTGAGGAAGTTGTGTTGGGGTAGTCGGTGTTGTAGGTGTTGTTGGTGGCGTAGGCGTACAGCGTGCATCGCCAACTGGGATGCCAGGCAAACATTCGTTTGGCTGACAGGTTTTGTCAACCGTGACGTTGGCTGTGTCCTGGATTGAACCACCGCCAGTTGTTACCTTGGCTGTATTGACTAGCGTGTTCACACCACAGGCTGCAAGCTGATCGTTAGTTGGCGTTTGAGCGCTAAAGATCGACCATGCATTTGCACCTGGTGCATAGGAACCGACATTAATACCGGTACCGTTAGCGATATCATCAGTTGCTTTGACACCTGATGGGGTTGTTGAGTTACCGAAAACTGTTGATCCAGCAACGTATGTCATGCCAGTAGGAAGGGTGTCACGGAACGTAACATTATCTTCCTGGGCAGTACCGACGTTTTTATACTGGATTAAGTAGTCAACGATTTCGCCAGGTTGTGCGGCGTAACTTTTGACCCATTTATTGTCACCGTGTTTGCTAACCATTTTGCTCATAGTAAACTGTGAGGTTGGTGCAAATTGTGGCTGAACTGTAAATGTTACGTAACCTGCATATTGGAAACATCCGGGGATGTTACCGTCTAACTTGTCGTAACCAAGCTTTGCGCCAGTACTGGTAAAGATACTTTCTGGAAGGGCGATACCAGCGGCACCAAAGAAGTTGTTCTCGTATTTCAAGCTACCACTTACATATGCAAGGTTAAAGTCCTGTGCATTTGTAAAGGTTGCATCGTCATAAATCTCGGGTTGTGCTGAGTTGCTTGAGTCAATGAATCCATCAACTCGGATGGACTTGCCTGTAGTTGTCGGCAAATTAAACTTAGCCGTAACGTCGTGCGCAACAAGGTTCAGGTTTGACGCTGCGTTGTTGTGGACGTACATGCGGACTGTGTATGATTTACCGGCCTGAACGGTCATATTGTCCGACCATTGGTTAGTTGTACCAGTTTCGCGAATACCAACGAAATTACGCTCATCACCAATATTTGGGTTGTTGGTGATTGAGTTAAATGTAATGTGGTCAGCTGGGTTCTCGATGGTGTACGTTGGACGACTTGGTCCCCAGGCAAATAGGGTAGCTGGGACAACAAGGACCGCGGCGACAATAGCAAGAACTGCACTTGTGCGCTTTGGAGCTCGTCGTATGAGTGAAATTAATTTTCTCATAATATATTCTCCTTTTTTGATTTATCTCGCAGATACAATCAAATAATTATTAAATTTAAAACATTTTAGAGTCTGTTACCTATTTGTTAAAGGGAAACAAATCAGATTATTACAACGTGCACGTCGAATCGAGGTGATTCACAAGGAATCTTCTCGACTGCGAGTGCATAAAGCTCTCAAAGCAGGAAAAGATTCCTCGGATTAGATGCGACTATGTCGTATCCTTTCGAGCAGGTGCGGGGCCGTGATGGCCCCGCACCTGCTCATTGGTCAACAGGTTGTCATACCCGGTGCGGGTGAACAGCCTGTTGCGGGTGCGCTTGCTGGTGGTGCCGACACCTGGGGGCTCGGCGCAGGCGCCGGATCAGGTGTCGAGGTAACCGGCGGTGTGGTCACTACCGGCGGAGCCGGAGCAACGTACGGTGTAGCCGGGGGCTGCACCATCTGCGCCGGAGGCACGTACGTACCAGGACCGGGGTCCAGGTTCGTGCCGCCACCGACAGGCGCGTTACCTCTGGGAGCAGAATCCTGTGAAGGAATCTTCTTTTCGAGGGTCGGCGTCGGTGTCGGCTGGGAGGCCGGCGGTGTAGTCGGCGTCGGCTTGGGAGCCGGCACCGACTGCGTTGACGCCGATGTGGGCGTCTTGGGTGCGGTGGTACACGCCAAGGTCTCGAACCTTTTGTCACCGGTGTTGAAACCGATGGCAAACAGGCACCGACCTGTCTTGTACGTGTACTCCATCTTGAGAGCTGGGAGGCTCTCTTGAGTGGGGTTGAGCGTAGCGCGCGGGATTTCTCCGGCGGCCAAGCCCGAACGCGCAGCAACGTGCCAGTTGGTCAGCGACTGCTCGCTCACCACGCCGATAACCTTGATGCGCAGCAGGACCGTGTTGGTCATGGCGGCGTACTTCTGGAACTCGGGCGTGACAAACAGCTTGTCGCCGCTACCGGCCTTCTTGGTCAGGAACGACAGGTCATCCTTGTTGAACGCCGAGACGAACTCGGCCATCCAGGGGTTGACACTGCCGATCGTGGCGCCGTCCTCGATTGGAATCGTGGACAGAGCCTCGATGTTCATGGCGAGTACCGTGGGGTTGCCACAGTTCTCGGTCAGAAGCTCGGTTAGCATCGTGCTCGCGTCCGAAGACGCAAACGGCGTACTGACCGAATCCGACCAGCTCAGGTTGGAGTTGGGCAGCGAGTTCGCGATGAACTCGTCGCTGGTGCAGCGGGCCTGCTCGGGGAGCAGGTCGCTGGGTGTGACCGTCAAGTCCTGATTGGCACTGACGGTCGTCTGGCTCTGGCTGCTGGTGTTGCTGTCGTGGGCGAAGACCCTCAGGGCCACCGCCACGATCAGCACCAGGACTACCAGGATCGCGGAGAAGATAAGACCTCTCCGCCACCGGTTTTCCGTGCGCATTGTGACCTCCTCGGGTCCTCGATTCCCCTAATTCTTATTGTCCCAGGGGATAATGGACGTAGTGGGCGATAACGAGGTTGAATTCGTCATCGCCCCGCTTGGTCAGCGACGGTGCTGTCGACGGAAGCCGATGAGGCCACCGCTGAACAAGCCGACGCCGATCCATCCTACGTACCAGATGGTGCCCAGCACGTCCTTGATCCATGCCGTTGGGTTGTTGGCGATCCAGAAGAGGATCTCCACCGTCATCTTTGCCACGAGGGCGCCGATGAACAGGCCCAGGATCGCGAGCAGCCACTGGAGCAGACTCCAGTGGCGCGGGTTCGCGTTGAACCGCGGGCCTTCTGGCCCAGGAGCGGGCTCCTGGGCCAGAAGGTCGTCCGCAGCCGGCTCGGGGACGGGTGCCGGAGCGGGCTCGGGCACGGGAGCGGGAGCCGGCTCGGGCGCAGGCTCAGGAACGACCACCACAGGGGCGGCCGGCCTGATCGTGTTGAGGATCGCCTGAAGCTGTCCGATTTCCTCGTCCAGCGGCGTGCGATCGTCTTCGATGCTCTGCAGGACAGCCGCCGTACCGATGCGAACATCGGTTTCGGCGACAGCCAGAGCGAGAGACTCGGCCTGTACGGCCGCGACCCTCTCCCTGACCTGCTTGGCGGTTGCCACCAGCATTCCGCGGGTCTGCGGAAGCTGCTTGATGTTACGAACGCTCATTTCTAGTCCTTTCCCCAAGGGGAGGTGGTTGCGACGGATGTCGCGGTTGACTACCCCGCGGGTCGGGAGCAGCCGCTAGCTAACCAAGCTTGTTTAACTAACGTGCTGCCCCTGAATGAAAGAGAGAAATAACTGTCGTATTAATTGTATGTATCAATAGTGCATCTAGCGATTACAAAAGAAACGAATCTCATTGCGTAATCTATCAGACGTGCACTGTAATAATCTGACTTGTTAACGATCCTCCGTTATCTCGGGTCCTCACACCTTGGACAACTGATGTTATGAATTTATCACAAAAGTGCTAAAATGTCAATAGCGTATACAACAATATTAACCAAAGCACAAGCATTTTAAGCTTAATACGCTACATATAGCGTATTAACAGCTATTTATACACTATATAATCTAATGTTTGACACAACTTGTCAACGGGTGTATATTCGCCTGCATGTGCTTCGAGGATGGTCCTCGATAGACGATCGGTCAATTGTCGGTCATCAATAAACACAGATACGAAAGAGGTACTCATGCCTTCTGCAGCAAGCTGCACCCTGGTCGGAGCTGAGTCTCGTGAGACTGCTAGACTCCGTTCTGCGGTGCTTGAGTTTTTGCTTTGGAACTATACCCAGGTGGTGCTTGAGAAGATGTCGGATGACGTCGACTCTGTGAAGTTCGAAGTCGTCGATAAAATCTCGACTGCTGTGACCGCGGACGATGCGGTAACCTGGCGCTTGCTGCACGACTACTCCCCCAACCAGGGGTGTCGCGTGTCGTTCGTTAGGTACGTGATCCAGGAGGTGCTTCCGCAGGCTATTGCGGCTGGCGCCACTGGCATGCGCGAAAGCGCGATGAGTACCTCGTAGCTTCGGCTATCTTGTCAGTCTGCTGTGACCCAGTGATGACGGCGAGGTAGCTGTTCAAGTCCTCGGTGGGGCAGAGTCAGGGCGAAGATGCCTAGACTCTGTCCCACCGGGGCACCAACACATCGCTTGAACACTTTTAGCCCGCAAGGGCTATTTTTGTTTAATTATCTGAATCTGTGTGCTATAAACAAATAATGCAACCGGCACAAGCATCTACGTTGCAGTAGTACCTTCATTATCCGACCGACAGGAGCTGCCTAGATGTCCGTGATGGATCTACCTGGCTACCGAGGGTTAGCTGTTGTTGCTAGAGAAGGGAGGTCTCGCAAGAGGTCGCTGTTCGTCCCGTCATCCGATCAGATCGAGAAGGCGCGGCGTCGGCTGGTGGGTACACTCGACAACAACAAGTGCCACGGAGTCTTCGTGGCACAGGGTGATATCAGTAGTCTTCCTGCGGAGCTGGCCACAAGTGTGCACTTTGCACATGAACTCGGCGGCAGTCGTCGCGAGATCCGTATCACCTTGCAGGTAGCGCTACGGGGGCTACTGAACGACGGTGTGCTGATTTGGCACAGCGAGACAAAAACCTTGGGCCTCGGCCCGGGTGTCTCGAGGCGCGGCTCGCGTCGTCGGCATACGGATCGCTACGCTGGCGGTCGGAAGAGCTAAGCATCCCATAGCGAGGTGGCGCCGATAGTGTAGATGAGAAAGGCATACCAGGCTGACTCTACTACCATCGGCGCCCCCGCTGGGGAGCAAAACCCCTAGTCAAAGGGGTATTTTTTTGATATAATCACCCAGGTATTTGCGGATCTACATAGATTATGTGAATTGCAAAACAATCAGGTTCACGGTATCATATGGATCCCGGACCATAGAGCAAGGAAAGATACGGCCTCATATGGATTCTTCGAACCATATTGATCCCAAATTTTTCGGAAATGGTCAAATATGTAAACACATTTGCTTCATTTCACTCACAATTTGGTCTCATCGTCTAACGGTTAGGACACCAGGTTTTCATCCTGGCAACTCGGGTTCGATTCCCGATGAGATCACCAAAGTAAAAAGCTCAGCCTCGTGCTGGGCTTTTTACTTTGCGTCTCATGCGGCGAATCGCAGCTGAGTTGCTAGAGGCAACACGGGTGAGGTATGATAAGTTCATGCCTGACAAAAACGATATGCAAAAAGAAACTATCGAAGAACTGACCCATAGCTTACAGACTTCCACAGAGGGACTTTCTGACCAAGAAGCAAGAAATCGCCTGAATACTTACGGTCTGAATATGCTTAAGAACGAATCAAACGCAAAAGTCCTTAGCATGCTCCTTCGCCAATTTAGAAGCTCACTGATTTATTTGCTGATTCTGGCTAGTTTATTATCTTTTATCCTGAAAGACTTTAACGACGGCTTTATTATTCTAGCTATATTAGCAATTAATACAGGGCTCGGCTTCTATCAGGAGTATAGGTCAGAAAACGCTGTCGCAAAGCTACAGAAATTAGTCAGCAAAGAGTCGCTTATAATGCGCGGCGGCAAGGAATTACTGGTAATAGAGCAGCATATCGTTCCGGGTGATTTGGTCATTTTAAAAGAGGGGGATGTAGTTCCAGCTGACATTAGACTAATCCATGTTAATGATTTAAGTGTGAATGAATCACAGTTAACCGGTGAATCTCTGCCGGTCGTCAAAGCAACCAAAGGTTCTCGCTCATTAGTTTTTGCCGGTAGTATTGTTGAGCGCGGTGAAGCCAGGGGCTTGGTCTATGCAACGGGTAAGAATACTGAGATTGGCAAGATTGCTTATCTGTCCTCTAGTACTCAAAGGATAACACAAAATGAGAAGTCATTATCAGCTTTTAGTAACTTCCTGATAAAAGTCACATTTTTAACTCTAGCGGTAGTATTTGTTTTAAAGATACTGATCACACACGATACATCTAACATAGCTTCGCTCGGTCTATTTGTCGTAGCTCTGTCGATTACCGTTGTGCCAGAAGCTATGCCTGTAATTGCAACTGTGACGTTATCGACGGGAGCTATGAAACTAGCTAAACGACACGTTATCGCTAAAACACTAACTGCCGTTGAGGATTTAGGTAATATTACATTGCTATGCAGTGATAAAACGGGGACACTGACCGAGAATCGTCAAACGGTAAAAAGTCTTATCGCTGACGATCAAGAGCTATTCCAAAGGTTGGCGATTGCTAGTTTAGAAATACTCGATGAGAAACGTAAAAAATTTCAGACTTCATTTGATCAAGCATTTTTAGACTACGTACCTGACGAGATTCAACGGGAGACCAGGGACTATCAGCGACTAGAGGAGCTACCCTTTGACCCGGCTGCTCGCCGGCGCAGAGTAGTCTGTACTGATGGTAAGAAGACTTTTCTGATTGAGGTTGGTTCAGTTGAAACACTACTTGCGATTACTGATGAACCTAAAAAAGACCAGTATCTCAAAGTCATACAAGTTGGTGGTAAAAATGGCCTTAGGCACCTAGGTATTGCCTATAAAGAGGTTACTTACAGCGGCAACGATGGCTTTGATATCTTACAACACGAACACAATCTCAAGTTCGTCGGTTTTGTTGCCCTTGAAGACCCACTCCGCCCGACTACCAAACATACCATAGCCCTAGCCGAAAAGCTTGGTGTAGCAATCAAGATATTATCTGGCGATAGTAAAGAGGTAACAGAGTACGTTGGTAGAGAAGTCGGTCTGATTAATGATAAGCAAACAGTCTACACAGGAGATGAGTTAGAGCAAATGTCAGACGAGCAACTCAGTCATACTGTCCAGGCAAATAATGTCTTCGCTAGACTAAATCCGGAACAGAAGTATCGAATAATCAAGTTGCTAAAACATAATAATGTAGTTGGCTATCAAGGTGACGGTATTAATGATGCGCCGGCACTGAAACTAGCCGATGTAGCCATTGCTGTGAACAATGCCACAGATGTAGCTCAGGATAGTGCCGATATTCTACTACTCAGGAATGACTTGAGTGTCATTATTAACGGTATCCACTATGGACGGTCAATCTTTAGTAATATTAACAAGTACATTCGCTTTACTATGGTGAGTAATTTCGGCAATTTTTTTGCTATTTCCGCCCTTTACCTTGTTTCCGGCGCTAATCTACCGCTACTTCCCATCCAGTTAGTCTTAACTAGCCTATTAACCGACTTACCTTGCATCACTATCGCAACCGATAATGTTAGCTCAGGGGAGCTTGCGCAACCTAGCAGGTTCAGCGTCCATTCGCTCATGTTTATATCAATGTTTCTAGGGTCAATCACAGCCCTATTCGAAATTATGTACTACGCCATGATTAAAGGTCAACCCACTAGTATCGCTCAGACGGGATTATATCTATTTCTCACACTTTCAGCATTAGTCGTGATATTCTCTATTCGTAACAAAGACCACTTCTGGCGTGCGCCGAGGCTATCGCGCACAATGGGTGCAGCTTTTGCGCTTATTACGACTATATCAATTGCGACCATTTATCTTGGCGTAACCAAGCAGCTATTCTCGTTTACGGCACTACCGGTTGGTATTTTAGGCATTACATTGGCTATGACTGTTTTTTATGTATTTATTTTGGACACTGTTAAAACGTGGTTTTATAAATCTAGCATTGGCGGTAGCCTATAGTCCCTAGTAGAAATATCATGGTTGGCGTGTCTGACGTGATGTTGAGTGGCGACATGCCTCTTGTAGCGTTAGTCTTTGCTAATTATGGCAATATTATGCGCATAACGCAGACGGTAAGCCTTGCCTTGAAAGAAGTCGAGGATAGCACGTTCGACACCTGGTAGGGTTTCGCGGCGGTAGTCGTCGACTGTAATAATGCCGCCGGTCTCGAGTCGTGGCCAGACCAATTGCAAACTGGTTAGAATTGATTCGTAGAAATCACCATCCAGAAAGGCAAACGCAATATGGTCGGGCAAATCGGTATCTGTCAAATCATTAAACCAGGCCTTATGCGCAATGGGCGGTTCCAAATGAGCGCGGCGGAATTGTTCCAGAAATTGCTTTTTACTAACAGCCAGCTCACCGGCTTTGAAATCGACACCAGCGGCGCTGCTATCTTGGGTTGATTTGGGGGGCAAGCCCGCGAACGAGTCGTAAACATGAAAGGGACGCTTATCGTGGTGCTCGTTAAGGACGCGCCGAATAAACAGACTAGTCGTGCCGATATAGCAACCGAGTTCAACAACTGCCCCTGTTGTCTCGCCGTCTAATGTCTTTTCAAGCTCACCTAAAACAACCTCAAGGGCGGGTTTGCTGATTTGGTCAGAGATGATTGGATATAAATTAATATTCACTACGTCAAATTATAGCCTATTCCAACAGATATAAGGTGCTACAATAAATCGGTATGAGTATTATTTTTAAACGCACAAAGATATTGGCGACACTTGGACCAGTCACAAGCAGTCCGGAATTAATTGAAAAGCTGGCTCACGCCGGGGCAAATGGCTTTAGGCTGAATTTTAGCCACGGCACATTTGCCGAACGTGACGATCAGATTAAATGGATTCGGGAAGTTAGTGCCAAGATTGATAAGCCAATCGCTATTTTGCAAGATTTACAGGGTCCAAAAATTCGCCTGGGCATGCTAAACGGCAACACCGACGTCAAAACCGGCGATGAAATTATCCTAGATCACGCCGCCGACCATAGTGGCCTGACTTTCCCAATTCAGTATAATTTGGCTGATAAAGTGAAAGTTGGTGAGCCGATTTATATCTTTGATGGCAAAATTAGAACGACCGTTGTTGAAATCGTATCCGATACAGCTATTAAATTGCGAGTCGAAAATGACGGTACCTTAATGAGTAAAAAGGGCATTAATCTACCTGATACCGACTTCGGGGGTGATATCTTGACTCCCAAAGACCTACAAGATATCGAATATGGCCTGACAAAAGATATCGATTACGTGGCGATTAGCTTTATTCAAAGTGCTGATGATATCAACAATTTGCGTCAAATATTGGTCGCTGGTGGCTCAACCGCGCAAATCATCGCTAAGGTTGAGACGAAGGCTGCTATTAAAGACGACGTCTTAGAAGAAATTGTTCGCGCTAGCGACGGCGTGATGGTGGCCCGCGGTGACCTAGCGGTTGAGGCTGGCGCCGAGGTGGTGCCGATTGTGCAACGCCGCATTATTGGTTTGTGCCGTAAATATGGCAAATTAAGTATCGTAGCGACGCAAATGATGGCTAGTATGGTTGATGCGCCCGAACCGACTCGTGCTGAGGTGAGTGATGTCGCCGGGGCGGTTATTCAAGGGGCCGATGCCGTGATGTTGAGTGACGAAACGGCCAACGGTCACTATCCGCTCCAGACTGTTGCGGCTATGAAGAAAGTTATCTTGTATACTCAAGATCACGCTCCGGTTGAGCCAATTCAAGAACGTGCCACTAGTGTTAAGCGTCGACAAGAGGCCATTAGCGCCGCTGCTGTATCGCTAGCCGAGCAGTTGAATGTGCCAGCGATTATTGCCGAGACCAAGTCTGGCGCCACGGCGGCTAATATTGCCTCACATCGGCCTAACCTGCCTATTATTAGTGTCACAAGCGAACCGCGTTCGGCGCAACAATTGGCGCTGAGTTATGCTAATAGATGTTACGTGCGGCCCGATTCAGCTGAGGCCGGATTTGAGCTAGCGACGGAATTAAAAGCCCAGGGATACTTTGGCGACGGTCAAACGTCGGTCATTATCGTCAGCGGTCAACAACCGGGTATTGTTGGTGCAACTGACACGATCAAGGTCCGGATTCTAGAGTAAAGATTACGTTTTATTGGCCCGCATGCTAGAATATTAGTAGATAAAAGGGGTGGGATATAAGCTTTTTCAAACTAACAATTCGTGACGTACCGCTCGACCATCAGACTGTGCTGGTGCGAGCCGATTATAATGTGCCGCTCGCCAGCGATGGCTCGATTAGTGATGATCTGCGCATTAGGGCTAATCTGCCGACGCTTAAATATCTGCAAAGTCGTGGTTGCAAGCTGGTTATTATTAGTCACCTGGGTCGACCAGTAGGCAAGGATAAAACTCTTAGCCTTGAGCCGATTGCCCAGCGTCTGGCGGAACTTTTGGGGCAAGATATTCGCTTTGTCGATGATACGATTGGCGACAAAGTTTATCAGGCGATTAAACGCGCGCCTAAATCTAGCATTACGGTGCTCGAAAACTTGCGCTTTTATCCCGAAGAAGAGGCCGATGACCACGAATTTGCTAAAAAGATAGCCAAAGCGACAGGTGCGCGCTACTTTGTCCAAGATGGTTTTGG
>JAJYBZ010000002.1:49945-53031 GCA_021778755.1 bacterium
GGCGCAAGCCTAGAGCTGATGGCGGGAGATAAGCTACCGGGGGTCGAAAGTTTGCTAGACGGTCGCCCATAAATAGAGTACACTAACAGTAATAAACATAAGTAATTTGTAGAATATGGCACGAGATAAGACATTAATCGTTGGAAATTGGAAGATGAACCTCAATATGCATGAGGCTAGTTTGTATGTCCATCAGCTGTCTAAGGTTGTTAAGACTCATCGTGATGTCGAAGTTGTCCTGGCGCCAACTGCACTGACTCTCCAGTCGCTGAGTCTGCAAGTTAATTTTCGCCAGTTTAAATTAGCGGCCCAGAATTTCTACTGGAGAGATTCAGGTGCGTATACTGGCGAAATTTCCGCAACGCAATTGCGCGGCATCGTTCAGTATGCGTTAGTTGGACATTCTGAGCGTCGACATGTTTTTCATGAGTCCGACAAAGATATTCGCGCCAAGGTCCAGGCGGCTATTCGTAATCACCTGATACCTATTCTATGTGTTGGTGAGACGGCGTTTGAACGCTCCGAGGATGAAACACAGGCAGTTTTGCATGACCAGCTGATTGGCGGTTTGGCTAACGTGACTAGTGATGAGCTGGAACATATAGTTATTGCCTATGAGCCAGTTTGGGCGATTGGTACAGGACAGAACGCCCTGCCTGTTGATGTCAGTCACGCGATTAGGGCGATTCGCGGTCAGATTAAGCATTTATATGGCCAAAAAGCCGCCGACAATATGCAAGTTCTCTATGGTGGCAGCGTCACTGCAGATAGTGCCGCTGATTACCTAGCATTGCCAGATGTCGACGGTCTGTTGATTGGTGGCGCTAGTTTGGATGCTCATGCATTTAGTGAAATTGTAAAAAAAGCGCATAAAGGCTCGTCGTTAGCCAAGTAGTAAAGGTGGAAATATGAAAGATCTTGATTTTGATGAACTAGACCGCGCAGTGAATTCACTAATTGGTGGTCCGGCGGCTTCATCTAACACAACCGCCACTGCGCCAGCTGACCCGTCTGGCACTGAAGTATCAGCTGAAGTGACCGCAGAGCCTACGCCAACGCCAGCTGCAACGCCGGTCGCGTCAGATCTGCAGTCTCTCGCTGCTCGTCGTAGTTCTGGTCGTTTCATGGACGTCGTCCATCCGTCATCTGATATGCGCGTACCATTCGTGCCACCTAGACCGAGCGTACGTGAAACAACACCGATGCAGCCGATCGATACACCAGGGGCATCTGCCGCCGCACCGGCGAGTTTATCGCCCGAACCGAGCGTTGCCGCAACGCCAGCTTCAACATGGCCAGACCCGCTAGACTTTCATGGCTTTAATAGTACCGCACCCGCCCAGGAAGTGACTGCGCCTCAGTTGGGCGACAACGACATTCAGTCTCAACTTGATACGACCGAGACTGATCAACAAGCGCCACTGGAATCACCTTTCTTGGCTGATGCCAAGGTTGAAAAGCGCCCCCTGGGTGCATTTAATGATGCGACGATGCCGCCAGCTGCCAATCAGCCAGATGCGTTTGGCGAGGCGGTCTCAGTAGATACCGATCGACCAATGGAAACAGATACCCCTCTACCGGCTGAGTTACAGGATAACTTGTTATCGATTGAATCGAACGAAGACACGGCCAGTGTTGCGACCGAAGCACCGACAATTACACCAACACTTCCGACTGACGTAGTCGCACCAACGCCTGACGTCCAGGTGTCAATTGCTCAGCAGTATGTTGAGCAGCCGAGTACCGGTGATAAGCCAGCTGGGTCGATCTTTGACGTCGACTCGTATCACAAGCCAATCGCTCATCCCAAGAAGCATAAATCTGGTTGGATGGTAACTTTGTGGATCGTGTTGTTGTTAATACTCGGTGTTGGGGCCGGCGCGGCGTTCTATTTCTACGTTCTACCGACGTTATAGCCTATAATAGATAGTAATGAATTTACTTGATGGGTTAAACACGGCTCAAGCCGACGCTGTACAAACGACTTCTGGGCCGCTTTTAATATTGGCTGGTGCTGGTAGTGGCAAAACCAAGACCTTGACGCACCGCATCGCGTACTTGATTGCGCACGAGCAGATTTGGCCGAATCAGATTCTAGCGGTGACCTTTACGAACAAGGCTGCCAAGGAAATGCGCGAGCGATTAGGTTTGCTACTAGCTCAGGATAGTTCTAGCCGCAGTTTTATGCCCTGGATGGGCACTTTTCATGGAATTTGTGTCAGGTTACTGCGCATCGAAGGTGACGCGATTGGCATTGCGCGTAATTTTGTGATTTATGACGAAGATGACAGGCGCGGCCTAATTAAACAAGCTATGAAGCAACTCTCTATTAGTGACAAAGAAATCAAAGCGCAGTCTGCTAGTAGTGCTATTTCGACAGCCAAAAACGAGATGACTAATCCAGACGAGTACAGTGCGGGCGCCCAAGCGCCGTACCAAAAGAATATTGCCAAGATATATAAAAAGTACGAAGATATGCGTCAAACAGCTGGCGCGCTCGACTTTGATGACCTCTTGCTCGAAGTGGTACGTTTATTTAAGGAAGTACCCGAAACCCGCAGTAAATGGCAGGCGAATTTCAAACACATCCTAATTGACGAGTATCAGGACACCAATGCGGCTCAGTATGCGATTGTCAAATCGTTGGTCAATGAACAGCGTAATATCTGTGTCGTTGGTGATGACTGGCAGTCGATTTATAGTTGGCGCGGTGCCGATTTTACTAATATTCTTAATTTTGAGCGCGACTTTAAGGGCGCAAAAGTTATCAAGTTGGAGCAAAATTATCGCAGTACAGGTAATATCCTAGATGCCGCCAGTAATGTTATTACCAAAAACGTACAACGGACCGACAAGAAACTGTGGACTGCGGAAGGTCCTGGTGACCCAGTGCAGGTTCATGAAGTTTATGATGAAGCCGAAGAGGCAAGTTTGGTTGCGGAGCGTATCTCGACGCATGTGATGATGAAGGCGCGGCAGTTCGGTGATTTTGCGGTTCTATATCGCACTAATGCCCAAAGCTACACGCTCGAGCGCGCGTTTTTGCGCTTTCGCGTACCATATCAAATTGTCGGTGGCGTTCGGTT
>JAJYBZ010000043.1 GCA_021778755.1 bacterium
CCGAAAACGCCGGACTAAAGAGCGAGGCCTTGCTAGCGCAAGTAGAGGCTGGCAAGACTGGCTTTGGGGTAGACGTTAATCACCCAGAACTTGGCCTAATTGATGTCAAAAAAGCTGGTGTGATTGACCCAGCACGCGTGACCAAAGAAGCGGTTCAGAGCGCCGTATCGATTGCATCGACGGCCGCAACCATGGGTGCGCTAGTGGTCGATATTCCGGTGCCAGAATCACCAGCCGCGCCTGGTGGTGGTATGGGTTACTAGATAACTTAAATCATAATAAAATACCCGCAACCAGGCGGGCATTTTATTATATGTGGAGGATTATTGCTTCGGAGCGGACAGGTAATCGATTTCTTTGATGATGTCCAGCAGGGCCTGGGCGCGACGGGTTTCGTCGGGAATGGCCTGAGCGGCGGTGTGGGCTGGGGCGATCAGGGCTTTGTCGTCAGTACTGCGGATTAATAACAGGTAGGTGTCGAACTTTTCTTCTGGTTCGAGGTCTAATTTGTCGACAAGTGGGCGTAGTTCAGTCAATGCGTCTTTCTTGATACCTTCCAGACCGTTATCAGCGGATGGTGCAGGCATAATCGTAGGTGTTGGCAAAGTTGGTGCGACTGGCTCGACAGGAGTAGCGGGCTGCGCAGCGACAATTGTAGGTGTCGCGGGTGTCTCTTCGAACTGTAAAGTTTCGTCAGCTTGTTGACTGACGCCAGCCAGAACTTTTGCGAGTTCTTGGTCGTCGCTAATTGATTGTGTTGCTGCTTGCGGTTGAATATCCATGCCCACCCCCGAGATTAATACTTATGCTTCTTTAATAAATACTGTATCATAGACGTATATAGGTGAGCAATACTAGCAAGGGGATAGACGACATGTTGGACGACAAGAATTTATTAGAACAACGAGATCCTGCGGGCGCCCTGGCGGTTGCGGCTGCTGAGTGTGACCAAGCGGAGTTCGATGTCGACGTCTGGAATGGCGACAATGACCACCGCCCAATTGTAAATGTAGTTGTGGCTGGCATGGGCGGATCGGCGCTGGCGGCAATTGTCGTTAAGGCATGGCTCAAAGAACGGCTCATGATACCTTTTGAAGTGCTACGCAGTTACGACGTGCCGGCTTACATCGGTGAGAATACATTATTTATTGCCAGTAGCTACTCTGGTAACACTGAAGAAGTTTTGAGCGCGCTAGAACAGGCTGAACTCAAAGGTGCTCAGATTGGCATTATCGCGTCGGGCGGACAATTAATTGATACGGCGGCTAGCTACCGGATAGCGCACGTTGCTTTACCAGCGGACTTGCAGCCACGCATGGCAGTTATATATAACCTACGCGCCCTGGTCGGGTTACTGGTTAACTTTGACATTGTTGGCCGGGAGCAATTAGATGTTATTCAGATGAATGCGGCATGGTTGCGGGACGAGAGTACTAGGTGGGGTGCTGATGTGCCGACCGACAGGAATTATGCCAAACAACTAGCGTTAGAGGCAGTAGGCAAGACGCCGGTATTTTATGGCGGTGCGCTAACGGCTCCAGTGGCCTACAAGTGGAAGATTAGTTGGAATGAAAACGCCAAAAACGTGTCGTTTTGGAATGAATATTCAGAATTTAATCATAATGAGTTTTTGGGCTGGACGTCGCATCCCGTCGAGAAGCCTTTTGCGATCTTTGACCTAGTTAGTAGCTTTGAACATCCTCAAATTCTAAAGCGTTTTGAAATATCAGATCGGCTGCTGAGCGGCATGCGACCTAAATCGACAGTCATTAACCTGGCCGGCGATTCAGTGATCGCTCAATTATTGTGGGGTAGCATTCTGGCGGACTTCGCTAGTATTTATGTGGCAATCCTGAATAACGTCGATCCGACGCCGGTGCGGTTGATTGAGAAACTGAAACAAGAACTAGCTTAGCTGTATTCGCGTAGCGATTCGATAGGGTCTTTGTGTGCGGCGCGTAGGGCGGGATAGATGCCGAACACGGTCCCCATGACGATTGATATAAATGCAGCGGTGGCGGCGATTTGCCAAGTAATTGCTGGTTCGAAGGTTAAGAAGCTGCATATCGCATACGACATCAGGTAACCCAATAAGTAGCCGGTGATGCCGCCGCCTAGACCGACGGCGATTGACTCAATCATGAACTGAGCGGTGATGTCTCGGTTGTTAGCGCCCAGGGCTTTGCGGATGCCAATCTCACGGGTGCGTTCGGCCACGTTGACGAGCATGATATTCATAATTCCAATACCACCGACTAGTAACGAAACAGCAGCGATAGCGGCCGTGACACCGGCAATTGCAAAGAACAGTTGACTCGTCGGCTGAGCGATTTGGCTGCCGCTCAGGACCGAAAAGTCGTTCTCACCACTATGGCTAACGGTCAGAGTTTTGTTAATGTCGATAATGACCCGCGGTAGGTTATTGATTGAATCGCTGCGGATATCAATTTGTTGAATCTGTGGCGTAATTTGACCCAATTGTTGCCCACTCGCAAAGTTAATGATCACAGCGTTATCAAAGTCGACGGCATTGTAGTTGATTGGATTATCGAGGCGTCCAAGAACGCCAATAACAATAAATGGATGACCGCGAATCGTTAAGGTCCGACCGAGTGTGCGGTCCGATCCAAAGACATTAACCGACAGCTGCTGGCCGATGACGGCCGTGTTCTGGTTGACGTCGGCTGACAGGAATTGGCCACTTGCAACCGGTAATTTACTGATCGTAGCTAGTTCTGGGGTAGTGGCGACGATTGAGCTATCGA
>JAJYBZ010000044.1 GCA_021778755.1 bacterium
TATTAACTTGATTTAATATATCAACCGGCACATTTGGATTGTTTGAGGTTGTTACGACTATTTCCGGATAATGAACAATTGTCCAGGTGTTATTAACTTTATGAAGAATAATTCTATAAGGGTCGCTCATACCACCTTGGGTATAAATATTATTTCTTAAAACTGCCCCGTACCACTCACCTTTTTGAAACAGCTGCTCGGTAATAAATGAGTAATTATTAATATCTGTTGGATAAGTTGTTTTAATAAGATTATCAATTGCCGGTTTTTCATCAAGTAAGACACTTGCTAAATAGGCAGCAGAATAATTTGGATCAACCGTAATATCATTATTTGAATCAGTTACGCTAAATTGATATTGGGTTGAATCAAACATTGGAGCCTTGACAATATAATAATAATCGCCTTTTTGAAGAGATATTTTCGAATCGCTTGTGAGTTTTTTGATTATAGTTTTAGAATCGGACTTTTTATAAATATCTAGTTCTATACCAGATTGTTTTATTACAAACGAAATATCTTTAAAGGAAGTTAAATATTGAATCACAACCACACTGGTGATTAAAGTAGTAACGATAGCGACAGATAAAATTATATATTTTTTCATTTCAAAAACGGATCCACGTAGTTATTAAATGTAATATTAAATTCGGACGGTTGATAACCCCATTCCTTAATTTTATTAATAGCTGATTGCCTATAACCTTCAGCCGCATCGATAGTAATAATAATTGAGTTACCACTTTTATCAGACGGGTTAATAAAGTAACCGATTGTAAATAAATAATTTTCGTATGGCAAATGATTTACAATAGGATTTTTATCTAAGAAGCTTTGACCAGACGTTACAGCCTGAGTGCCGGCGCGACCTTCATAAGCTGAATAATCACTAGAATGCTGCGACGCCCAGGCTTTTGCGGCGTCCGATTGTGGCGCAAGTGCTACATCAATATTGCCGGTTGGTTTTGTAAAAGTTAATGATTGAGAATAATCCTGGAAGCCATCTTTTTTAACGCTGACTGAATAATTACCGGGTAAAATATAAACATCACCGATGCCGTATTGTTTATTGTTAATCAGTATAGTTGCGTCATTTGGAATAGCTTGAATCGTCACCTTGACCTTATCGCTGCGTGAGATTGTTTGATATGTATAAAACCCAATTAAACCAACAATAATAACAAGACCGGTAATAATTCCATATTTTATTCTATTAACATTATTCATTATTAAGCCTTCTTCCTAAACCAAGTTACGTTTGAAGCTGTTAATTGTTCCTTACCAGCCATTGGAGCTCGCTCGTCAAGTGATGAAGACGCAATTACTGAATTAAACCCGGGAATATGACCAACATAAACAAAGGTGTGACCCGGTAACATAGCTACGTCGCCAGGCTGAAGATTAGCGGGGTTTATACTACTGCCGTTACCTAGGTTTTGCCAGTGAGCTTGCAGCCAGGCTAATTGAGCATCAGTATTGCCACCCTTGCCATTACTATTATAAGTTGGGTCAAAGCCACTATCGACCATTAAGGTTGTAATAAAACCACCACAGTCAATACCATCGGCACCTACATAACGTCCCTCAGATTTAGCTTTTACGATTGCTGCTTGATAAGCGGCGGTCTTCTGAAGATATGGTGCTTTGTGATAATCTGGCCAGGCGTAAGCTAGAACATACGAACTGAATGATCCTGCGGGCGCAGACGTAGGACAGGACGTTGAAGCGCCAGTTGTAGTAGACAAAGCATTAAATATCTTTTTAGCTGCACCACCCCTGCTGGCAATAACTTCGGCTGGGGTTTGCGATGAAACCTCAAAGTTATTATGCCAAAAGACCGTTGCGTCTTCGACTGTCTTTTGTTGCTTTAAAGTATCCCATTCACTTGATCCGGCAGTTCCAAAACCCTGAGCCGCAACAGATTTAGAGACTGTGCGCCCCTTACTTTCTTGCATGATATAATTAAGCTCAAAATCTAACAATCGAATATTAATATCGGCCGGTACGCCTGGGTCACGACCGCCTTCGGCAGCAGTTGGCGGCTTACTGTATTTAGCGTCATAGTATTGGCCTAGACCTGTTTGTTTATCTAATGTCGAGGCAACCGTAGATCGTCGGCCGGTTGATGAACCGTCTGGGTAATTTGTCCACTGTACTAATCCCCAACCACCCAGAGGCCAAGTTGAACCAATTTGTTGTATTGTCGGACTGAAAGTACTAGCTGTTTCAACGCTCATATTTCCCATAACACCGGCAGCTTGTTCACTGGTTAATCCACCCTGCTGTGTGAGCCAGTTCCATATCTTTTGAGAGTTTGTATCACCGACTAAACTGGCCGAGGAGGCTGACGCCCCGGCCGTACATGTGTTGTCGGTTGGATTATAGAAAAGGATATTATTATTTGAGTAAAAACTTTGATCATAAACACCAGCCGTAGCTCCGGCCGATGAAGTTAAAGTAATACTGAATAAACAGGCTACTATAATTATTTTTGTTGGAGACAAATACTTGATTAAATCTTTCATTATGTTCCACTCACTGACCAGTGCCAGGCCTCAGAAGGTAAATTGTAGAATCCATATGTTTTCGCGTTTGCTTTTAACCAATCAAACCCAGCGTTACTATGACAATTTGCTGCAGTTTGCTTGTAACAAATAGTTGATCCGTTGTATTCAATATCAAGCGCTATTCCATCTT
>JAJYBZ010000045.1 GCA_021778755.1 bacterium
TATTAACTTGATTTAATATATCAACCGGCACATTTGGATTGTTTGAGGTTGTTACGACTATTTCCGGATAATGAACAATTGTCCAGGTGTTATTAACTTTATGAAGAATAATTCTATAAGGGTCGCTTAGACCACCTTGGATATAAATATTATTTCTTAAAACAGCCCCGTACCACTCACCTTTTTGAAACAACTGCTCGGTAATAAATGAGTAATTATTAATATCTGTTGGATAAGTTGTTTTAATAAGATTATCAATTGCCGGTTTTTCATCAAGTAATATACTTGCTAAATAGGCATCAGAATAATTTGGATCAACCGTAATATCATTATTTAAATCAGCTACACTAAATTGATATTGGGTTGAATCAAACATTGGAGACTTGACGATATAATAATAATCACCTTTTTGAAGAGATATTTTCGAATCGCTTGTGAGTTTTTTAACGATAGTTTTAGAATCGGACTTTTTATAAATATCTAGTTCTATACCAGATTGTTTTATTACAAACGAAATATCTTTAAAGGAATTTAAATATTGAATCACAACTACACTGGTGATTAAAGTAGTAACTATAGCGACAGATAAAATTATATATTTTTTCATTTCAAAAACGGATCCACGTAGTTATTAAATGTAATATTAAATTCAGACGGTTGATAACCCCATTCCTTAATTTTATTAATAGCCGATTGCCTATAACCTTCAGCCGCATCGATAGTAATAATAATTGAGTTACCACTTTTATCAGACGGGTTAATAAAGTAACCGATTGTAAATAAATAATTTTCGTATGGCAAATGATTTACAATAGGATTTTTATCTAAGAAGCTTTGACCAGACGTTACAGCCTGAGTGCCAGCGCGACCTTCATAAGCTGAATAATCACTAGAATGCTGCGATGCCCAGGCCTTTGCGGCGTCTGACTGTGGCGCAAGCGCAACATCTATACTCCCGGCTGGTTTTGTAAAGGTTGACGACTGAGAATAATTCTGGAAGCCATCTTTTTTAACACTAACTGAATAATTGCCAGGTAAAATATACACATCACCGATACCGTATTGTTTATTATTAATCAGTATAGTTGCGTCGTTTGGAATAGCTTGAATCGTCACCTTAACCTTATCGCTGCGTGAGATTGTTTGATATGTATAAAACCCAATCAGGCCGACTATAATAACAAGCCCAGTAATAACTCCATACCTTATTTTATTAACGTTATTCATAATTAAGCCTTCTTCCTAAACCAAGTTACGTTTGAAGCTGTCAGCTGTTCTTTGCCAGCCATCGGAGCGCGCTCATCAAGTGACGAAGAAGCGATAACAGAATTAAATCCAGGTATATGACCAACATAAACAAATGTGTGACCTGGCAGCATAGCGACATCACCGGGTTGAAGATTGGCTGGGTTTATACTGCTACCATTACCTAGGTTTTGCCAGTGTGCCTGCAGCCAGGCTAATTGAGCATCGGTATTGCCACCCTTGCCATTACTATTATAAGTTGGGTCAAATCCGCTATCGACCATTAAGGTTGTAATAAAACCACCACAGTCAATACCATCAGCCCCTACATAACGTCCCTCAGACTTAGCTTTTACGATTGCTGCTTGATAGGCGGCGGTCTTCTGAAGATATGGTGCTTTGTGATAATCTGGCCAGGCATAAGCTAGAACATACGAACTGAATGATCCCGCAGGCGCAGACGTAGGGCAAGATGCTGAAGTGCCAGTTGTTGTAGATAAAGCACTAAAAATACGTTTAGCGGCACCACCCCTGCTGGCGATAACCTCAGCTGGGGTTTGCGATGAAACCTCAAAGTTATTATGCCAAAAAACCGTTGCGTCTTCGACCGTCTTTTGTTGCTTTAAAGTATCCCATTCACTTGACCCGGCAGTTCCAAAACCCTGAGCCGCAACAGATTTAGAGACTGTGCGCCCTTTACTTTCTTGCATAATATAATTAAGCTCGAAATCTAACAATCGAATATTAATATCGGCCGGTACGCCTGGGTCACGACCACCTTCGGCAGTAGTCGGCGGTTTACTGTATTGAGCATCATAGTATTGGCCTAGGCCTGTTTGCTTGTCTAATGTCGAGGCAACCGTAGATCGTCGGCCGGTTGACGAACCGTCTGGATAATTTGTCCACTGGACTAATCCCCAACCACCTAGAGGCCAAGGTGAACCAATTTGTTGTATCGTCGGACTGAAAGTACCGGCTGTTTCGACACTCATATTACCCATAACTCCGGCAGCTTGTTCACTGGTTAATCCACCCTGCTGTGTGAGCCAGTTCCATATCTTTTGAGAGTTTGTATCACCGACTAAGCTGGCCGAGGAGGCTGAAGCCCCAGCCGTACATGTGTTGTCAGTTGGATTATAGAAAAGAATATTGTTATTAGAGTAAAAACTTTGATCATAAACACCCGCGGTAGCGCCGGCTGATGAAGTTAAGGTAACACTGAATAAACAGGCTACTATAATTATTTTTGTTGGAGACAAATACTTGATTAAATCTTTCATTATGTTCCACTCACTGACCAGTGCCAGGCCTCAGAAGGTAAATTATAGAATCCATATGTTTTCGCGTTTGCTTTTAACCAATCAAACCCAGCGTTACTATGACAATTTGCTGCAGTTTGCTTGTAACAAATAGTTGATCCGTTGTATTCAATATCAAGCGCTATTCCATCTT
>JAJYBZ010000046.1 GCA_021778755.1 bacterium
AGGAGCTCACCTATCCTGTATTAATATGGGGTTAGTTTAGCATAAGTGTTATCGAGAAAGCAATGGTGCTGGTGTGGTAAACTATGAATTATGATAATAACAGTCGACACCGGTGGCACGAAAACTTTAATTGCTAGTTTCTTTAAGGACGGCGTAATTGGCAAACAAATAAAATTTCCAACGCCCAAAGCTCCAAAGGACTATGTGGCAGCCGTACGCGAAACTCTTGAAAATGAGTTTAGTGATCGTAAAATCGATGCTGTTGTGATTGCGATACCTGGCATTATTCGTAACGGCGTAGCGGTTTGGTGTAATAACCTTGGCTGGCGCAACTTTGACGTCGGGACCGCGTTTAAAGGCGTCCTAGGCGATGCACCAGTTTACGTCGAGAACGATGCCAATCTAGCTGGACTAGCCGAAACGCGTGCCTTAAAAACCCAGCCAGCATCATCACTCTACGTCACCGTTAGCACCGGTATCGGTTCCGGTGTCATCACTAATAGCCATATCGATCCAGGGCTACGCTACAGTGAAGCTGGCCGCGCATTAGTTGAATTCGATGGTGTCGTTCGCGAGTGGGAAAGCTTCGCCTCGGGACAAGCAATTGTTAAAACCTACGGCAAATACGCCCGCGATATTACCAGTAAACGCACTTGGTATCAGATAGCCGACCGTATCAGCCGCGGTTTTCTAGTCCTTATCCCAATAATTCAGCCTGACATTATAATTATCGGTGGTAGTATCGGCACTTATTTCGATCAATATAGCGAACAGCTCATTGGTCTGTTGAAGGAGCGTCTACCGGCCCACATACCGACACCCAAGATTGTCCAAGCCGCTCACCCCGAAGAAGCCGTTATTTATGGATGCTATTATTATGCCCTCGACAGCCTCGCTAATCACAAAGCTTAAACTCGCCTATCCTCAATTCAAATTCGAACAGGCAGCCGATTACCTGTGGTCCCCTAGCGAGCAAACTATCTATTACACCGACAGTTCCGACGGACACAGTTATCTATTGCACGAACTGTCTCACGGTCTACTAGGTCACGTTGATTATTATTACGACATTGAGCTGATTGCCATGGAAAGGGCCGCTTGGGATAAAGCTATAGTAGTCGCCAAGACTTATGATCTCACGATCGACGAATCAGTCATCACGTCGACGCTCGATTCATACCGCGACTGGCTACACAACCGTAGCACGTGCCCTAATTGCGGGGCTACCGGACATCAGACCGACAAGTCTACCTATACCTGTCTAGCCTGTACCCAAAGCTGGCGCGTGAATGAAGCACGGATCTGTGCCCTGCGACGATATAAGGTTTAAGTTAATTAAAAATACGCCTCAAGTGAGGCGTATTTCGTTACCGGGTTATGTGTTAACCTTCGGTTGTTACAATAGTCTTCTTACGACGGCTAATGCGGCCACCTTTAGCACCGGCAATGCGAGCTAGTTCTGGGTTAGCAGCAAAACCACCGGTTCGGCCGTTACGACCACCTGTTGCGCCAATTTTAGCGTAAAAGTTTGGGTCGCGTGCTAAGTTCTTAGCTGCGGCTAATTTGCCGCCTGCTTTTGTTCCTGCCATATTATTTCTCCTCTATTTTAAAAAGGTTTCCACATAAAAATCTATGCCGAAACCCTCCTGTTTACCTCACACATGGTATGTGTATGATTTTATATTAGCATAGCTTATGCTTTTTGTCAACGTTTACATTAGCATTATTATAGTATATTAGTACATTTGCATATTCTGAGTAAGGTTATAATGCTACCGTTGCACATATCCTCGCTGTGCGATATTATATATAGGCACCTGTTTGAATCCAAAATTATGATTCATACATCAAAAACGACCACATCTGCGAGATTGGTCGTTTTTTTGTTATATAAGGCAGCGCCGGCTGGTCGCGTAGCAACCTGGCGAGCGCTTTGACTGTATCGCTACATCACAAAGAAAAAGACCATCCTATTCGGATGGTCTTTTTATAATTCGGCACCGTGCTAGTTTCCCACTTACGCAGTATAATCGCCGCTGCTGAGCTTAACTTCTGTGTTCGGAATGAGAACAGGTGTTTCCCCAGCGCCATGGGCACCGATTTGGGTAGAAGATGTATTATCTTCCAACCTATCGATGTCCATACAGTTGCCTAAATTATTAAGGATGTAAGTCATTTCTATTGATTGACGTGCTAATCACAATATGATTATCATCAATTACTAGTTAAGTCTACCTCATCACCTCTGTTAATGCAAGCATTAACATTTAGTGACAAGGACATAAAAAGGCGATGGGACTATTAGTACGCTTCAGCTGCACATGTTACCATGCTTCTACCTTGCGCCTATCAAACTGATATTCTTTCAGTGTCCTCATAGGGAAATCTTATCTTGAAGTTAGTTTCGTGCTTAATATGCTTTCAGCACTTATCTATTCCAAACGTAGCTACTCGACAATGCAGCAGGTGGCCACAATCGATACACCAGAGGTTTGTCCGCCCCGGTCCTCTCGTACTAGGGGTAGATCTCCTCAAATTTCCTATCGTCCGTACCGGATATAAACCGAACTGTCTCACGACGTTCTGAACCCAGCTCGCGTACCACTTTAATCGGCGAACAGCCGAACCCTTGGAAGGTGCTCCCCCTCCAGGATGTGATGAGCCGACATCGAGGTGC
>JAJYBZ010000021.1 GCA_021778755.1 bacterium
GATAAATTGACGAAACTGGATAAAGATACTACTATATAGTTATGGTAAATTTTAGACGTTCACGTATCTTTCCGGTCGCCTTAGTCCTGATTATCGTTGCCGTTGCGGTTGCGGCGCTCGTGTCATTAACGCGGATAGTTTTTAATACCAGTACTAGTACTGCTACCGTGTCGCAGACCGACGCTAGTCGGCAAGCGCTGCTTGATACCGGTGCTGATCGGGCGGTACGTATGACGGTGCGTGGTCAGATTGTGGCCGATGAACAATTTAGGTCGTATCAAATCACGATTACACCGTCGAGTCGCGTATTGACGACTTATACTGGCTATCTGGATAAACAGGTTGACCAGATCGCACTTGGTAATAACGTCCCGTCTTATGAAGAATTTGTTTATTCACTTGATCGCGCCAATTTAACCAAGGGCGTTGAATTGACAGGCGATAAGAACGATACCAGAGGTATTTGTGCAACCGGTCAAGTCTATCAATTTACGATTTTGAAGGCCGACAAGTCAGTTGGGAGCTTGTGGACGTCAACTTGCCGTGGATCAAAAGGATCGCTCGATGCCAGCGTCGATCAGCTGAGTGCCTTGTTTCAGAGCCAGATTCCAGGGGCTAGTGATATAGTACGTAAGATAGATTTATAGCAAACATAAACGTGGGGGAGGTAGTTTGATGGCGATAAAGGCAATAATATTTGATTGTTTCGGGGTGTTGGTCGTACCAACGACGGACCAATTAATACGCGACTTTCCCGATAAAAAGACTGACATCAAAGATATCGCGATGCAAGCAGATTATGGCTATATGACGCGCGACGAATACAACCAGCGAGCTGCCGAATTAACCGGTTTGAGTGTTGAACAATTCCAGGCCCGCTATTGGAATAATCGTATGCGCAACCAAGCGGCTTTTGATTGGTTGAATGAGCTAAGGCAGCAGGGCGGGTTCAGAATTGGCCTGCTGAGTAATGTGAGTGTCTGGCGGATGGAGGATTACATTCCGGCGCAGGAGCGGGCACAGCTGTTTGATGCGGTTGTGCTGTCGGGTGAGGAGGGTGTTGTGAAGCCGGCGATCGAAATATTCGAAATCGCCGCCCAGCGTCTAGGCGTGGATGTCGCAGAATGCATCATGATTGATGACATATTAGAAAACGTCGAGGGGGCCAGCAGGGCTGGTATGAAGTCGATTCTATTTACCGACACAACTGCCGCTCAGGCTGATTTGGCGACTTTACTGGAAGAGGATAATGCCTGAGCTCCCAGAAGTTGAAACGGTACGCAGGGGTCTACATCGACTAATTATTGGTCGTGTCGTTAAGGCTGCGGATAGTGATAACCCAAAGAGTTTTCCTAATGCCAAGCATGATGTCGAGGCCTTTTTAATTGGTGCGACAGTCAGTAATGTACGACGGCGCGCCAAAGTTCTGATGATCGACCTGTCGACTGACTACACGCTTGTAATCCATCTGAAAATGACTGGTCAGTTGGTGTTTGTGGGCGAGCAGCGCTTTGGCGCCGGCCATCCGAATGACAGTTTAATTAATCACTTACCAGACAAATCGACACGCGTTAGTCTGACGTTTACAGACGATACGAAGCTATTCTTTAATGATCAGCGTAAATTTGGCTGGATGCGACTGATGCCGACGGTCGAGGTCCCGAATATCGACTTTATGAAAAAGGTTGGCCCCGAACCACTGGAAGCTGACTTTACGCCTAGCGAGTTCGCTGCCCGCTTTAAGCGCCGCGCCGGTACTAGTATCAAGGCGGCCCTACTGGACCAATCTGTCGTCGCTGGCGTCGGTAATATTTATGCTGATGAGAGTTTATGGGGCGCCAAGATTCATCCAAAGCGTTTAGTGAGGGATATCAAGCCCCGAGAGTTCGCGCTGCTATATACAGATTTACGCGCAGTGATGAATCTAGCGATTGATAAAGGCGGCAGCAGCAACCAGACTTACATCAATGCCGAGGGCGAAAAGGGGCGCTACATGGACTTCGCGCGTGTCTTCAGACGTGAAGGCCAGGAATGTCCACGTTGCGGCACGGTAATAATCAAGTTTAAGGCAGCTGGACGCGGCACGCATATTTGTCCGCACTGTCAAAAGCTCTAAGCTATACTATAAATATGATAACCTTACTGACCGGTGATAATGCTTTCGAAATTGAGCGCACTTTAGCACGCCTTGTGTCCGAGTTCGACGGCGAGGCCGAGAGAGTAGACGGCGCGCGGCTGGAGCTGCGACAACTACCGGACCTACTAATGGGCGTCAGCTTATTTGCTGCTAAGAGGTTAGTGATAATCAAGGACTTATCTGAGAGCAAAGAAGTTTGGTCGGTTTTTGGTGACTGGCTGGAGCGCGTTTCGAGTGATATCGATTTAGTCCTAGTAGAACCAAAACTCGATAAACGAATGGCGACGTATAAAGCTTTGAAAAAAAGTGTTCAAACTCTTGAATTTCCAGAATGGAGCGATCATGACACCGGCAAAGCAACTGACTGGGTGATTGACGAGGCGCAACAATTAGGCGTCAAACTGGATAAAAAAAGTGCGCAGCTGGTCGTTGCGCGAGTTGGTATTAATCAATGGCAGCTATACAACGCAGTTCAGAAGTTATCGCTTGTCGACACGGTAACTCCAGCGGTGATTGAAGATGTGATTGAGGCTAGCCCGACCGAAAACGTCTTTAACTTATTCGATGCCGCCCTGAGTGGCGACCGGGTTAAATTACGGGCGATGTTGTCGGTGCTTGAACAGTCCGAGGATCCTTTCCGTCTGTTGGCGTTGTTATCCGGGCAAGCTTTTCAGTTAGCGGCGGTCGTTGTATCAAGTTCAGCTGACGACACGGCAAAAGATTTTGGGATTCATCCCTATGCTGTTTCAAAGCTTAAATCTAGCGCCAACAAGCTCGGTAGGGGCGGCGCGCGCAAGATTATCAAGATATTTGCCGCCGCCGACGACGACATGAAGCTATCGCGGGCCGAACCCTGGCTGCTGATTGAGCGCGCGTTGCAGCAAGTTGCCTCGATTTGAGACAAAGATAGTTCGATAATCAAATAACCTCCGCGCGGGAGGTTATTTTATTCAACAAGTTTGGCGCTATTTAGCGGCTGGTTTCTTGGCTGGAGCTTTTTTAGCAACCGGCTTTTTAGCAACAGGTTTTGTAGCGGCTGCTTTGGGAGTAGTCTTTGCTACTGCTGCGGCCTTAGGAGCTGCCTTGGTGGCTGCAGGCGCTTTAGGAGCGGTTTTCTTGCCAGTAGCAAGCTTTACGCCGGCGTCTTTGGCAATTTTAGCCAACTGAGCCTTGCGGCGAGCAGCAGTGTTTTTCTTGAGTAGATTCTTTTTAACGGCAGTATCAATTTCGCTGTGAGCGGCGCTCAAAGTCTCGGCCGAAGGGTTAGCGTTAAAGGCTTTGACGGCAGTCTTGATGTCGTGTTTGATGCCAACATTGCGCTCGCGACGTTTGATCGTTTGCTTGGCTCGTTTAATGGCTGATTTGATGATTGGCATAATGTTCCTTTACCTCTTTAAAATAATAGATACAATCAACGGGTAATTATAGAGGAAAACCGGCAACTTGTAAAGAGGTGAGTTAGTTATTGACGCAGCCAAAATACTTATGGTATAGTGACATCAAACTCTAGCACTCTAGAATAAAACCAAAAACCCTAGGAAAAAATATGAACGACGTTAAAATCAAGCAACAAGTTGCCGAAAAGATAAAGAACTCGACCAACATCCTGGTGACCGTTAGTAGCGATCCGTCGGTTGACGCATTGTCGGCCGCCCTTGGTCTGACGTTGATGTTGAATAAATTAGACAAACACGCCACAGCGGTTTTTAGCGGTGCAATTCCACCAGCGATTACGTTCCTAGATCCCGAAAAGACATTCGAAGCAACGACGGATAGTTTGCGCGATTTTATTATTGCTCTCGATAAGGAAAAGGCTGACCACTTGCGCTATAAAGTGGAAGGCGACGTCGTCAAGATTTTTATTACTCCTTACCGCACAACGATTACCAGTGACGACCTGCAGTTTAGTCAGGGTGATTACAATGTTGATTTGGTCATGGCGCTCGGTGTTGATAATCAGGATCACCTCGATCAAGCACTTGAGTCGCACGGCAAGATTTTGCACGATGCCGCTGTTGTGACACTTAGTGCCGGTGAACAGGTTAGTCAACTGGGTAGTATTGATTGGCGCGATGAACAGGCGAGTAGCTTGTGCGAAATGTTAGTTAGTGTTGTGGAATCTCTCAAGTCCGACAAAGATAAACCCTTGCTTGATAAACAAACAGCTACGGCGCTACTGACCGGTATTGTTGCTTCCACTGATCGTTTCAGTAACACCAAGACATCATCAAAAGTCATGACTGTGGCCGCACAATTAATGGCCGCTGGCGCCGACCAGCAATTGATTGCCGCCAAACTACAAGAATCGCACGAGATTGGACAGCTGGCGACGGCTGATAACGGCATTGCCATGACAGAGTCACCAACGAAAGTATCTCCCGATGAGCCGGCGAAACCTGCCGATGGCGGTCTCAGCATCGCTCATAGCTCCGGCGAAACCCTGGAGGAGATTGCGAATAGTGTCAAGGTCCAAGACCAACAAGCGGCTGCTGATGAAGCCGAGCAGGCCCTGGCCGAGCAAGTTAGCCAGACTACTGCGACAATCGCTCAGCAGCCGGTGGGCGCCTATGCACCAGAACAGCCAATGAGCGGCGGTATTGACTGGCAGCCAACACCGGCCACTGAACCGTCGCTGGGCGGGACACTAAACGCGACGACCGAACAGGCGGCCGATGATTCTCGCCGCGAGGAAGAAGATGATAAGAATAAGACCATCTTGACTCACTCTTATCTCAGTAGTACGCCGACTTACGATGCGCCGATTAATAGTGTTGAGCAGTCCGAAGCGGGTAGTGCGAGTGTTGATATTTTCGCAGGTACACCAGAAAGCTTAGCGCCACCAGTAGCCGATCAGGCAATACCGGCTGGCGAGACGGTCATTCAGCCACTCGGTGGCGGACCAACCCTAGCCGAGCTAGACGCTAAAAACCGCGAGGAAGCGGCGTCTACCGAACCGTCAGTTATGCCTGGCCCAGCCCCAGAGCCGATTGCACCTAGCGTGGCTGCAACTTTGCCACAACCACCACCATTACCAGACTTCTCGCAATTACCGCCGCCATCAATTTCACCAGCGTACGCCCTTGACCCAGAGCCTACAGTACCAGCGCCAGAGCGCCTAGGTGATATCTTTGCTCCAGAATCAGCTGCACCAGCTGCTCCACCGGTATTACCAACTGACACGCCGACGACTAATGACCCTAGCCAATTCAAAATACCCGGCCAGTAGGTTTTAGAAGGTAGTAGATAGAATATAGCTACTTACTAACAACTACGCTCTATCTTCTCTACGTCTTGATCGTAAAGTAATTCATACCCAACTCGTCGCCGCGTCGTGCGATGTGGCCTTCGCCGTCGCCACGTTGAGTGTGGTGGGTGCGCATAATTTCGATAATCTCTGGTCGCAGATGGCGCGCATCGACAGTCTCACCGATTTCATCATCAGTTCGACCTGGCTCCATATACAGCCAATTAATATTCGATTCTGGCATCATCGTACGCGGTATGCAGGTGAGGCGAATTCGTGTCACGCGTTTGTCATCGGTTTTGAGGCGATAGAACGCCCAGGTGGCAGCCCTGGCGGCTACGATATGGTCGATGTGACCCGATATACCATTGAGGTCACTCGTCATGAATTCAATCTCGGTAGCTTGACCAGCTTTGTCTATAATTTGTTGAGCAATTTCGACAATCTTGTGACCAGCCTCGATTAGTGTTTGGTTATTTAGCTGACCGTCCTTGTAGCCCAAGAAGTGCATACTAGTGGCGCCAATTAGCTTGCCGGCTGCCTTCCATTCCTTGAGACGCACGGCGCCGAGGTCTGCGTGGTTATCTGGATTGGTGCCAGCGTCACCGACGGTTAGGGTGATAAGGTGTAGTTCGGTGCCAGCTTTGGTTTCCATCAGTAGGGTGCCACTAGGCCCGAACGCTTCATCATCTGGGTGGGCAAAAACGCCAAAAATTATTTTCTTCATAATCTTTAGTATAATCGATTAGATGAACGATGGAATTATTCTGATTGATAAGCCGGCTGGCATGACTAGTTTTGGGGTGGTAGCACGGGTGAAGCGTGTCCTGAGCGAACAGGCGGGCAAAAAGGTCAAAGTGGGCCATACCGGTACTCTGGACCCTTTTGCGACCGGTCTGATGATTATTGTAGTTGGTAAAGAATGCAAAAACGCTGGCACCTATAGCAAGCTTGATAAAGTCTACGAGGCAACTATTCGTCTAGGTCAGACTAGCAGCACGGGCGATCCCGAAGGCGAAATAACTGATGTTTCCGGTTATATTCCCAGTCGTGCTGCAATTGACCAAGCGCTCGCACAGTTCAGGGGCGAAATTACACAGCGACCACCGATTTATAGCGCTATCAAAGTTAACGGGCAGCGGGCTTACAAATTAGCTCGCCGCGGCGAAGAGGTGATTATACCAACGCGGCAAATTACAATTTTTAGTCTGGAGCTGGTTGACTATAAATACCCAGAACTGATGATTCGGGCGCACGTTAGCAGCGGTACTTACATCCGTACCTTGGCAGAAGACATCGGCAGCGAACTGGGAGTAGGGGCATATTGCACGCAATTGCGACGCATGTCAATCGGTGAGCGGTCTATCGAGAAGGCACAGACACTGGCAGACTTAGGCCTAATCGATTAGCGCTAGTCATTCTGCCAGCCAGGGGCGTTAACCTCATTATTAAGTAATCTTGTAAGCTGTCGCTTGGTTTCAGAACTGGCTTTTGAGTTAAGCTCCGGTGAATAATTTGCGTAATTCTTATCGGTAATAATTCGAGCCGATTCACGAAGCGCAGCAAGGTTTTCGTTAAACAAGGCACGTTTGTCCGGTGCTAAGTTGCGTCCACCGTTATTAGCGGCATCGATGAATACCTTAATCGCTCCACCGTCGTTACCTGCAATAACGTCGTCTTTAATTTTACCGCCTGTAATGAAGTTAACTGTAGATTCAACGACATCATCGTAGCTTCTAATATCTTTCTTGATCACGTCATCTATAAATTTGCCACCGAAGAAAGCACCCGAAGCCGGAAGACTATTCTTGGGGATTGCTTTCGATATTACATCTGCGTAGTCTTGTAGTTCATTTCCAGACATTCTAATCAATTTAAGCTTTTGCTCGAACGATCCAGCTACCATCTGGTGTTCGATAGCTGCCGTACGGGCGAACGCATCATTCATCTCAAAGGTATAAGTATTACCGTTGCTGTCTGTTCCGACGGCAGATTCCTCTCCTGTGGCGTATTTCTGGTATTGTGCACTGTTGAGTTTGAAGTGGCTCATTAGTTGGTCGCGGTCAGAGACTAACTTACCGGCTGCTTCGCGGCGCTCGCGTGTGGCAAAAGCAACTGCTGAGGCGGCCCCATTTTCGATATCAGTTGCACCAGCGTAGTCGCGCAGCTTGATGCCATCAATTGCCGCATCTCTGCTGAGCATAGCTTCGGATAAGTTCTTTTGCTGGATTCGCTTTGCCGTTTGGCTGGCGATTGAATGTAGCGCAAGGTCGCGCGTTGCTAGTGACGACCGGTCAGTTAGTTCGGTTAGCACACCACTAACGCCGTTCCCGATCGTTGGGTCGATGCCTGCGCGTAAGCTTTCATATTTTGCGTCAAGTGTCGCCTTGGCAGATGCGCTTTCGTCAGTCACGACGCGCATTTTCATTTCATGTTCGAGCATATGAGGATCTATTTTAATCTTGAGGCTTAAGTCACGTGATAGGCGCTCCTCGATAGTTTTCTTGGCTGTTTCGACTTCGTGTTGTGATTCGTGTAAGCGAGCGTTATCAAGTGAGCCGGCAAATCGGTTGTCGGTCATGCTTTCGTGTAACTTACGGCGGCTTTCGCGGACACGACGGTTGTGGTCTGTACGCTGCGCGTTACGTTTCAAGAATGCACCTGGACGAGCTTCGGTGCCTAAACGTTTAGCCTTGACGTTATCGGCACGATCTTTGCTCCAGTTGCGGGTGCGATCGAGGATTCCTTTGTTTGGGTTGTTGACCATTCCGGCAATACGAGCAACAGTCGAGCCGCTGAGCTTGACTAACATTGGCGTAATGAATAATGGGGCTACCTGTACCAGCATTCCCAGGATAACTAGGTTAATAGAGTCGGCGTTTTGGATAATTGCCGTCGCTGCTAATTGCGAACCACCAAAAATTAGAGAAAATGCAGGGAAGAGCACCAGTAGAGTCATAAAAGTACTGCGCCATTTGTCGAACCATTTCTCGGTATTCGGTAATAAATACGCGACGAAGGCTAGCGGTGCGATGATGACTAGCAGGGTAATGATAGCCTGGCGAGCTGCCATGACGACTAATGCAACTAATACGGCAGTCAAGGCAACCACAAGGGCGGGCAGTAGCAAGAATAAAGAGCCAGCTACGCCGTACGTTGATAAGGTCGTGAACAGCGCGACACCACCAGCGACTCCTACAGTGCCGCTAGATAAGATAAAGCCAGTCATGCTTTTCCAACTTATCAAGTCCCAGCTATTGCCACTAGTACCGACTAGTGAGTTGCGAACTTGAATAAAGACGTCTTGCAACGAGTAGCCCAGTATATTAGAGATATCGATGGCGATAGATGAGATGTAGTACGACAAGTTGACAAGTATGGCCGCTACGATTAAGCGCGGCAATAACTTCTTCATACTATAGTTATTGATGCCAACGTTGGTTAGCTGCGAATAAATAATGATCAAGAAGGCAATAACGAACGCTATGTTGGCGAAGCTACGCATATAGCTCCAGGCCCGAAACAGGACGGTATCTTGGCCGGTTTCAGCCGGTCGGACTGCCAGGAAACCAGACAGCGTCTTGAACACCCAGTCCATACCGGTGGCTAGCGTATTTGTTACCGGACATATAATCCAACCAAGTCCACCATCGACGTTACACGATGACGTGCCGGTAGTTGATGTACCAGAGGTGCTCGAGTTTTGGGGTGTGATAGATATATCTATTGGATTTGATGGGTTTGTAAAACTTGTCGGTCCGAGGTAGGTGTATGTTTTATACTTTGCATATGCCGCGGTGCTCAGGTCGCTACCTGGTGGGAAATAAATAACATGTATATCTCTGACCGCTGTAGCAGTACTAGTGCCAGTTCCTGATGGCACAGGGTCGACGTAGCTGTAGGCTTGAATACCAGATAATAGACGTAGCTGGTCGGTTGTCGTGCTGCTGGCTGGGCCGGCATAGGAGTTGTTCTGATAGGTAATTGATGCGCCGTTCCAATTGGCATCGGTTGCGGCATGAGTCAAAGGAGCGGCAAAAACAACCCACAAAAAAGCCGCCACAATCGTGGCGAGGACGTAGTTAAGGATTCTCCGAACGGTAAAAACTCCGCGCGGAGAGGCTAGATTAGCTTCCCACATGGGGTAATAATAGCATTTTACAGATTAAAAGTCAATGTTGAAATTCAGAAAAGACAGGGCCGAGGCCCGGAGTGACCCTAGTGGGGCCACTCCGGGCCAGCGAGTGTTACTGGTGGAAGTTGTCGATACTCACCTTGACGCCCGCCCAGATCCATGGTGTCAGGATTGACACCACCAGTAGCATGGTCGCCAGGAGCCACCGTGACCTATGTGCGATGCGCCCAGACGAAATCATCTGGAGGAGCATGACGTAGGTTACAAACGACACCGCTCGTCCAATCAGGCCGTAGCTGGTCTTCTGGAACTGGTAGCTAGTCCAGCTACCGGCGCCGATTGTGAGGGCGAAATGCGCCCCCAGCCACATACCCATAGCGACGATAGCCGTTGCGATGAACAGGGATTCGCGGTTGACCTTGAGCCTACCGGCGTCCGCGAAGCCCCAGATGCCGGCAATCACGACTCCGGCCGCCATCACGAGAGGCAGCCACTTGTTGAGATTGGAGACCTCTGTGTGCGTGAGCAGGAGAGGCACAGCCCCGAGGACGATCGCCGACAAGGCGATGAGAAACCCGATCGCCGCGGCGCGACGGTTGCGGATGGTCATGGTTGCGTCAACCGTGTTGGTGGACATGTGAGTCTTCTCTCTTCTTTGTGTGAATGAGGGTGGGCGCCTGTCTTTTCTGAAGGTTCGTCTCGAACGCTCCATCGAATGACAGACGTGAAACTGGACATAACTATAACATACTATAGTAAAAATGTAAATACTAGGCTATGAATAATCAGCCCAGACGCTTGAAAACCGCATCAAACTTTGCTACAATGCGTAGCTGATGATAACACCAGATAACAAAGCCAAGGCATTTGCTTTGACACAGACTCACAAAACCGATGTTGGTTCGCCTCAGGCGCAAGCTTCGGTTCTGACGACACGTATCAAAGAAATTACCGAGCACCTGCAATCTAACAAGCACGACCACATGGCGCGTCGCGGGTTGATTCAGATGGTCGGACGCCGCAAACGTCTGCTGAAATACCTCGAACGTAAAAACTTCGACGCCTACAAGGCGACCGTAGCAGCACTCGGACTCCGCAAGTAATTGCGGAGTTTTTTGTTAACAGGTAGGTTATAATACTAATGTAAACAACCCCAACGAGTTTTAGGTGGTGGATACAGGAATTCTTACACAAGAAACTCTGCACCCGTTACTTACGACACTTGGTGGGATTAAAAAAGGAGGCTAAAAATGGCAATTATAAACCCATATGGCAAAGATATTATTAAAGTAGAGACCGAGCTAGCCGGCCGCAAACTGACACTCGAAGTTAACCGGGTTGGTTTTCGTACGAGCGCCAGTGTGTTGGTAACTTACGGCGAAACTGTTGTTCTAGGTACAGCCATGGTGAGCCGCAGTTCGATTAGCGGTATGGATTATTTCCCGCTGTCGATTGACTATGAAGAAAAGTTTTACGCTAGTGGCAAGATTAGCGGTAGCCGCTTCATCAAGCGCGAAGGTCGTCCAAGTGACGAAGCAATCTTGATTGGACGCCTAATTGATCGCCCAATTCGTCCGCTATTTCCGAAAGGCTACCGCCAAGAAGTCCAGACCGTCGCAACAGTCCTTTCGATGGACCCTAGCTTCCGTCCTGACATGGTCGCGATGATTGCTGCTTCGGCTGCCCTGACACTGACTGGTGCGCCATTCGATGGTCCAGTGGCTGGTCTGCGTATTGCCCAGGTTAATGGTGAGTTTAAGGCGTTTGCATCACCTCAGGAGCGTGAAGCCAGCGACCTTGATTTAGTCGTAGCTGGTACTCAGGGTGGTATTACAATGGTGGAAGCCGGCGCCAATGAAGTGTCCGAAGAGCTGGTCGCCGAAGCGCTAGCTTGGGCCTACGAGGCTTATCAGCCGGCAATTGCACTGCAACAAGAACTAGCGCAAAAAGTCGGTGTGGTTGAACTGGAATATGAACTGATTTTGCCAAATGCCGATATTCAGGCAGCGGTTGATAGTTGGGTAGAGGGAAAATTGGGCGAGGACCTACGCCTACCATATCCAGAACGGAACGAACTGATTGCGACTCTGAAACAGCAATTTCACGATGCTATGGCTCAGCAGCTGGGCGATGATTATGCCGCTCTGCGTGGTGAATACGAAGAAGCCTTTACGATGGCCTTGCACAAGGATGCTCGTAAAGGTATCGTGGAACACCAACTGCGTCCAGATGGTCGTAAATTGGACGAGATTCGTCCGCTCTCTAGCGAAGTTGGCATTTTGCCGCGCGTGCACGGCTCGTCGATCTTTACTCGTGGCGTGACTCAAGGTATGAATATCGTCACACTAGCACCGCTTAGTTATTCTCAGATGGTTGATTCGATGGAGCAGGACGACTTCGAACGTCGCTATATGCACCACTACAACGCCCCTGGCTATACTGTTGGTGAAGTTCGTCGTTTGAGCGGTCCAGGTCGTCGCGAGATTGGTCACGGTTACCTTGCAGAACGCGCTGTTCTGCCAGTGCTGCCTGATGTCGAGGATTTTCCTTATGCGATTCGTAGTGTAACCGAAATTATGAGTCAAAACGGTTCGACTTCGATGGCGGCAACCTGTAGTTCAGTCCTTGCGTTGATGGATGCTGGTGTGCCGCTCAAGGCGCCGGTGTCTGGTATTGCGATGGGACTGATGATGGATGGCGATACGCCGTATGTCTTATCTGATATTGCTGATGCCGAAGACTTTGCTGGCGACATGGACTTCAAGGTTACGGGTACTGCCAATGGTATTACGGCTATTCAAATGGATATGAAAGTCCATGGCCTACCTGTCGATATTCTGCGTCAGGCCTTGGTGACGGCCAAGCCGGGTCGCGCCTTTATCTTGGGGCACATGCTTGAGACGCTAGCACAGCCTCGTGAGAAACTGAGTCCATATGCGCCACGCATCGAAAAGATCAAGATTAATCCTGACAAAATTGGCGCTGTGATTGGCAAGGGTGGTGAAACCATTAACAAGATTACGAGCGAAACTGGTGCTCAGATTGATATCAAAGACGATGGCCTAATTACGATTGCTGCCGTTGATACAATTGCTATCGAAAAAGCCATGGCGTGGATAAAAGGTCTAACCGAAGAACCTGAAGTCGGCACTGTTTACGAGGGTAAGGTTGTGAGCATCAAAGATTTCGGTGCTTTCATTAATATCATGCCTGGTATTGACGGCATGGTTCATATCAGCGAATTGTCACATGACCGTGTCGAAAAGGTAACTGATGTCTTGACTGAAGGCCAGATCGTAAAGGCTAAATTAATCGGTATCGATGATCGTGGCCGCCTGAGTCTCAGCCTCAAGGACGTCTAGGC